>QCPL01000053.1 GCA_003212515.1 Prochlorococcus sp. AG-436-M02 | reverse complement strand
CAGGTTCAAAGAAATCCAAGCGCAATGTCCCTAATGGGGTTGTGCATATTCAAAGCACCTTTAATAACACAATTGTATCTATAACTGATACCAATGGAGAAGTTATCTCTTGGTCATCAGCTGGTGCAAGTGGCTTTAAAGGAGCTAGAAAAGGAACACCATTTGCTGCCCAAACTGCGGCTGAGGCTGCAGCAAGGCGAGCACTTGATCAAGGTATGCGTCAGATCGAGGTTCTCGTTAGAGGACCAGGTTCTGGACGCGAGACAGCCATTCGTGCATTGCAAGTGGCTGGTCTGGAAATCACATTAATTAGAGATGTGACTCCTCTCCCACATAATGGTTGTAGAAGGGCTAAACGCAGACGCGTTTAACCTTTCTCGCTTAGTGTGATCTTCTTTAACTCTTTCTTATTGATTTAGCCCGTGTTGCAATACCAGATTGATCGGATCGAACATCAAGTTGCTGATGATCGTTCTCAAACAGGAATATTCCTAATAGGTCCTCTAGAAAGGGGCCAAGCAACAACCCTAGGGAACTCGCTTCGTAGAGTTCTTATGGGTGGTCTTGAGGGTAGTGCAGTGACAGCTGTGCGCATCTCTGGAGTTAATCATGAGTATGCAACTGTTCCTGGAGTTAGGGAAGATGTTTTAGATATTTTGCTTAATTGCAAAGAGCTAACTGTCAACAGTCGTAGCCAAGAATTAGAAATTGGTCGTCTTGTTGCAACAGGACCTGCTGAAGTAAAAGCTAGAGATCTTCAATTTTCATCTCAGGTTCAAATAGTAGATGCAGATCGACCTATCGCAACTGTTCATGCAGGCCATAATCTTGAATTAGAGCTTCATGTTGAGAGGGGTATTGGGTATAGACCAGTAGATAGGAGGAATGAAGAAACAAGTGCTATTGATCTTCTGCAGATAGATGCTGTGTTCATGCCTGTGAAGAAAGTTAATTTCACTATTGATGAGACAGCTGTATCAGAGGGTGGCTCGACTAGAGAAAGATTACGCATGGAGATAGTTACTGATGGATCGATAACCCCTGATGATGCTGTAGCTGAGGCTGCTAATCAGTTGATAGAGCTTTTTCAGCCTTTAGCAACAGTTACTATGGTTGAGGAGATTCCTCAAGAACCTGAGCCAACAGCTGAAGCACAGATCCCTCTAGAAGAGTTGAATCTCTCTGTTAGGGCTTATAACTGCCTTAAAAGAGCTCAAGTGAACTCAGTATCTGATTTGATGGGCTTTAGCTATGAGGATCTCTTGGAGATTAAAAACTTTGGATCTAAATCAGCTGATGAAGTTATTGAGGCTCTAGAACGCATTGGAATCTCCATTCCTCAAAGCAGAACATCTGCATGAATTTAATTTTTCATTAGTTTCAGGAGCAATAACATGAGGCATCAACTTCGAGTCCCTCAGCTTGGTAAACCAGCTGATCAAAGGAAAGCTCTTTTACGCGGTTTAACTACACAGTTAATTCGTGAAGGTAGAGTAACTACTACAAAAGCAAGAGCTAAAGCTTTGAGAGATGAAGTCGAAAGAATGATTGGTTTAGCAAAAGAAGGAAGTCTTGCTTCAAGAAGGAGGGCTATTGGATATATATATGACAAAAAGTTGGTCCATTCTCTTTTCGAAAAGGCTCAAGAACGTTATGGAGATCGAAATGGAGGTTATACAAGAATAGTAAGGACAGTTTCAAGGCGTGGAGACAATGCTCAGATGGCAATTATTGAACTTGTTTAACCAGTTAAAGAAATTGCTTAGTTGCAATGTCAATTGGAGAAAAAAAGCAACTAATTCATCAACCTATAGTTAAGAGAATTGCATTATCAATTCAATATCAAGGTACTGACTTTTGCGGCTGGCAGCGGCAAAAATTAGCCAACAGTATTCAGGGAACTTTAGAAAAATGTATTTTTTCCTTAGAGCCTTTTCATCCAATAAAACTTGTTGCTGCAGGGAGAACTGACTCAGGTGTACATGCTGCAGGACAAGTAGCTCATTTTGATTCCGTTGGAC
>QCPL01000052.1 GCA_003212515.1 Prochlorococcus sp. AG-436-M02 | reverse complement strand
TGAAATCTTAAATGAATAGTAATGTCAATAAAGTATTTTCATGCAAAAAGCTTATGGCTCTAAGCTATAGGTGGTCTACTTTTCTTTGATTTGATGATTGATTTCGCGCACTTGCTTGATTTCGCAACTCAACTACCTCACCCATCAGACTTAGGTTTAGTAAAGCCATCAGGTGGCTTCCAATTGCTACCAGTAGTCTTTGGATTCCTTGCCATAATTCAAGTTTCTCAATTTCATTGGTATGCAAGAGATTGCAACGATCCTGAAAAGTTTGAAGGAACAGAACGACAAAAGTTATCGCGTTAAGGAAATTAGTCTCTGACAAACATTAAATCTAACTATTTTATTTAGATCCTTCCAAAACAAAAAGCAGAGCAAAGGCTCTGCTTTTTGTTTTGGAAATTATTTTATGCATAAAAAAACCCCTATTTTTAGGGGTTTTTTATTTTGGAGATTTTTTAAAATACTAAGCTTAATTAAGTAACCTATATGGTTACAGAATTCAAAGAGTCCTAGGTATTCCAAAAGGTCCTGACTTGTTGAGCAATCGCTTGAAATCAAAGCCCATTGCGCGCAAGGCATGCCATAAATGTCCTTGAATAAAGAAAAATCCAAGGTAGTAATGAACATTAACCAAGGCTGCTCTAGTGGTGTGACCCAAGAAAGCTGTACCTCCAGGAACGGTGTCTATCCAATAAGGAGCAACTCCAAATTTAAATTGGAGAACTTCGCCATACCAAGCTTCTGGGTAAACAGTAGTATTTTGTGAAGCCCAAAAAGCTGCTACGCAAGCCATCCAACCTATACCTGCTAATGACCAAGAAAGGATAGCTTCTGCTGAAAGCAATTCTTTTCCCTTGAATTTTGTATAAGTACCAATTTGCTTAGTTGCAATATGGAAAGCACCACCACAAATTTGAGCAAAAGCTAGGAAGGCATGACCACCCATGACATCTTCAAGGCTGTCAATAGCTAAAAAGTCAAATTGATGATTCCAAATCTGAGTTAGGTCAAGGTTGTAATTAACTTGACGAATTGCCTCTACAGCAGGGTCATAGATTCCATGAACTCTGGCCCATTCTACGAACCATATATTGGCTACACCAAAGAAAATTAAATGATGGCCCAAGATAAATGTCTGGTTATCTGGGTTATCCCATTCCAATTTGAACTTCCTGGCTTGTGGAACTTGTGAATCCTGCATATCTCCAGTGAAATATACGGAATGCAAAAGTCCTCCTCCCCCATAAACCATGGAGAGAATTAAATGAAGTATCGCGATATTGGCTACACCAACACCAGTCCAAACTCCAGCAGCATCAAATCCAATTCCGACAGATGCTAAATGTGCAAGGAAAAGAGAACTCTGATGCCCCATTGGTAATGAAGGATCGAATCCTGCAAGTTCCACAAGAGTGGCTGCACCGCACCCAAAGGCAATTAGTCCTGTATGAGCAGCATGAGCTGCAATGAATTTACCTGAGCGGTTGGTGACTCCAGAATTACCAGCCCACCACCCGTAGGTGACATCTGGGTTTCCGTAGGTCTGCATAATTTCTTTTTGAGCGAAAAGGCGCTATTCCCCACGAACACTACATGGTGGTCCATTAATTTGGACAGAATAGTTAAAGGTCTTAATTTTGTTTGTCAATGTAAGTAGACTTTTACACTGAATTTGAAAGCTGATGTAAAGTCTGCATGCGCGGGTTCGGCAAAGTGGCCACCTGGGTTATCTATAAACAAAACTTCCCTTTCCAACTCAATGATTGATCCAACTCATTTACTTGATTTTGCCACTCAATTACCACACCCATCTGATATTGGAATAATAAAGCCTTCAGGTGGCTTTAATTTCGGTGCAGCTTTATGCGGTTTAGGTGCATTTTTTGGTGCCTCTCAATTCTTCTACTATTCAGATGACTCAAGAAGGATTGACCCTTGGGCTAAAAAAGACTGACATATAGGCATCTAAATAACCTAAAAAGTCAAAGTTATTATTTCCAAGTCCTTCTTAAACTATCTATTTTATTAAACTATGTAGAAGTTCGATTTAAGGATTTTGGAAATTTGTCACTATAAATAATCAAAAACTACCCCAGAAAAAACAATGCTTGACCTAACTCATTTATTTGA
>QCPL01000051.1 GCA_003212515.1 Prochlorococcus sp. AG-436-M02 | reverse complement strand
ACTACCAGGACAAGCAAGAGAAAATGTGATCAAAGAATGTTATCGCCTTCTAAAGCCAAACGGGGTGTTAATTCTCGCAGATTCAATACAATTAAATGACTCTCCTAAGTTCTCTCTAGTGTTGGAAAATTTCCATAGAATTTTTCATGAGCCTTACTATAAAAACTATATAAGAGATGATATTGATTTAAGGCTTTCAAATAATGGTTTTGAATCTATAAATAGCAATTCATATTTCATGACTAAAGTATGGTCAGCTATTAAGAATTAATATTCATCGATTAAACAGAAATTCTCAATACATGAGAAAAGAGCAAAAATTATATGCGATATGATTTTGAAAAGTAGAAGTTCTATTTTCTTAACTCGTCTAAGACATTTCTATCTTCCAAAGTACTAGTATCACCTTTAACCTCTTCACCAGAAGCGAGCGCTCTAAGTAATCTACGCATTATTTTTCCACTTCTCGTCTTAGGCAATGCATTTGTAAAACGAATATCATCAGGTCTTGCAATAGCACCTATTTCTTTTGAGACATGTTCCTTCAAGATGGCTACAAGTTCATCGGAGCTTTCTTTACCACTTTCCAAGCTGACAAATGCTACAACTGATTCTCCCTTCAAATCATCTGGTTTACCAACAACCGCAGCCTCAGCGACAGAATCATGACTTACTAAAGCAGACTCTATTTCCATCGTTCCAAGACGGTGACCAGATACATTAATTACATCATCTACTCTTCCCATTATCCAGAAATACCCATCATCGTCACGTCTTGCTCCATCACCAGCAAAATAAACAAGATTACCATTTATAGGCTTTAAATACTCCCAGTAACTTTCACGAAAACGTTGTGAATTTCCATGAACAGTCCTCATCATTCCTGGCCAAGGTCTTTTGACAATTAAATACCCACCCTGATTGGCTCCAACAGGATCTCCATCGGCATTAACAACATCAGCCTCAATACCTGGTAAAGGTAAAGTTGCCGACCCTGGCTTAGTAGCTACAGCGCCAGGCAAAGGACTGATCATGACACCTCCGGTTTCTGTCTGCCACCATGTATCGACAATGGGACAATTATTTGCTCCAATAACCTCTCGGTACCACATCCATGCTTCAGGATTTATCGGCTCACCAACTGTGCCCAACAATCGTAAACTAGTTAAATCATATTTATCAGGAATTGATCTTCCTGATTTCATAAAAGCTCTAATGGCAGTTGGTGCAGTATAAAAAATATTTATTTTGTGCTTTTGAATAACATCCCAAAAGGCACCAGGGTTTGACGGACGTGGTACACCCTCATACATAACAGTAGTAGTACCGTTAGACAAAGGTCCATAAACTATATAACTATGACCGGTTATCCAGCCAACATCTGCTGTACACCAATAGACATCATCTTTTTGAACATCAAATATCCACTTGAAAGTTAAATGAGCCCATAGATTATATCCTGAAGTTGTATGCACAACACCTTTTGGTTTACCAGTCGAGCCAGATGTGTAAAGAACAAAAAGTCGGTCTTCACTATCCATATGTTCTGGAGGACACTCAATTGATTGAATAGGTACAATTTCATGCCACCAATAATCTCTCCCAGGGAAGAAAGAGACATCTGCACAAGTTCGCCTAACTACTAAAACAGACTTTACGCTAGGGCAGCTTCCATCAACCAAGGCTGCGTCAACAGCGTTCTTAAGAGAGACTATCTTATCTTTACGAAACCCTCCATCTGCTGTGATAACTGCCTTCGCTTCTCCGTCATTTAATCTGTCACGTAAAGCTTCTGAAGAAAATCCTCCGAAAACTACAGAGTGGGGGGCCCCAATGCGGGCACAAGCAAGCATTGCCATAGCAGCTTCTGGGACCATAGGCATATAAAGAGCAACCAAGTCTCCCTTTCTTATTCCAATTTCTTTCAAGGCATTAGATACACGACACACCTCTTCAAAAAGCTCCTGATAAGTTATTCTTCTTACTTCACCAGGCTCACCTTCCCAAATAATAGCAACCTTGTTGCCAAGACCTTGCTTAACATGGCGGTCTAAGCAATTGTAAGCGACATTTGTTTTCCCACCCTCAAACCATTTGGCAAATGGTGGATTTGACCAATCCAAAACTGACTGAAAAGGCTTAAACCAATGTAATTCTTTTAAAGCTGCTTCACCCCAGAAATTTTCAGGGTCTGATTTTGCAGCTTCAACCATCTGTTGATACTGTTCAATCCCTTTAATATTGGATTTGGCTATTGCTGAGGGGGAAGGCTTAAAAACTCTTTCTTCCTGTAAGACTGTCTCAATCTGTGATGAAGAATCAGGACACATAAAAACTCTTTTCACTTTATTTATTTAAGTTACTTATTAAAAAGGATAGTGGCATGCTTTTTAAAAGAAACGCATTATTTTGCAAAATATCCATTAAATAATTCTAATTAATGTTGATTCAAGCTCTTAGGTTAAAGGAGTTAATCAC
>QCPL01000050.1 GCA_003212515.1 Prochlorococcus sp. AG-436-M02 | reverse complement strand
TACAGAAAAAGGGTGGGAACCAACCAATGCATCGTTAATTTGAAATAGATCATTTTTTCTAAGGTTAGCTTTTTGGTCATCAATTCTTACTGGAGAGAAATGACTTGCCCCTTCAATAATTAAGGCTCTACTGAATTTATTAGCTTTTGAAGAAATCAGAAGACCCAATTGTTCCGAAAGAGCAGGCGTAATTAAATCAAAAGTTCCGCCAGTTAAAAGAATTGGAACATTAATATCTGCACTTAAAGGTTCAGGCCATAATAATTTGCCAAAACTGTTTATTCCTACAATTGCTGATAAAGAGGGAATGCGTCTCTGTTTCTTCAAAGGAAGATCTACAATCTGGCATTGAAGAAGTCTTGAAAGATTAGTTATGGAGAGATCATCCAAAGCCTTATTGCAACGTTCAAGCAATCCATTTTGAGGTGAAGCTCCAGAAGCTAAGAATGCAGTAAGTGCTCCCAATGAGTGCCCCATAAAAACAACTCTCTCTCCTTTTATATCCAAAATGCCTTTATCCTTTGAATCCAAAACAGCTCTTAAATCAGCCAATCTATAAGGAAAAACTTCTACGCCCCCAGGCACAGGGTTGCGTCCTTCAACAAAGGAATACATTGCTTCAGCATTACTCCCTGGATGATCAATCAGGACCACTTCCCAACCCTGATGACTAAGACTTCTTGCAAGCCATCGAAAATGGCTTTGATCTCCTCCCAGACCAGGCATAAAAACAATCCAATTTTCTCTTGAAGAAATTCTTGACAACGGTCTCCATATCTCAACTTCAAGGTCTTGAGTACGATGCTCCACTTTCACCCTGACAATTTCATTTAATGACTCTTTTAAATCAATTTCAGGAGAATTCTTAGTTTCTACAAGACTATTTTTTGATGAGAAAGTATTTAATTCTTTCAATAACCTTTGCTGTAGTTTTAACTCATTCCTCCAACTAGATAAAACTTTTATCCATCCATCTAAATCAAAATGTATAACCTCTGCTGGTAATTTTTTCAACAGGTCTAACAAAGAGACTTCCTCTTGCTCATTTAGAAGGCTTTCCAAAGTATTGAAAACCGTTACGCCTGTTTTATCATCGTCAATTACAACTAGATCACTTACTTCATCTAATAATTTTCTTCCAGCCCAGCTTCTTAAAAGCTGTCTTGTCATGCTCTCGTCTTTGATGAAAGAAGCCTCCAAAAAATTGGACAAAGAATCTTTGCTTTTAAAGCCCAACATATCTAGCCAATAAGTTAATTCTGAACTGGATTTCAAGTCTTCCCCACTTTTTCTATCTTTTAACTCTCTGTTCCAGGTATTTAATTCATCTATGGATATAGGGATAGTCATATCCTCAAAATTAAACTCAATTCTTTCTGCTCCATAAAATGGAACAAGCAAACAAGTGCTTGCACCTAAAGTGGCAAGAAAGTAACAAGCCATTATTCTTCGTATTGATCGTCTTGAAGACAACGAAAAAACTTAATCAGTGGTGGAACCAGTTTCCCTCAAAATTGCGCAGAATTACAATTTGTAGAGTTTTAGCATCAACAGGTGCTGGAGGAGTCTTATACCTAACTCCACTTGTTTTCAATAATCTTTCATTCAGTGCTATTGAAATAGGATTAGGTTTTTGCCTCGCTTCCATAACTGGAACCATATCAAGGCTAGCTACAGGAATATGGATTGACAAAGGTATCCGTTTTGAAATCCCTCTGAAAGTGTGCGCTGTTCTTGCAATAATCGCTGACTTTTTACTCTTTACCGCATATACAAAGAACAATTTTTTAGTTGGCGAACTATTCCTTGGTGCTGCAGCTGGGATTTATTGGCCCTCTGTTGAGATTGCTATACCTATTTCTTGTGAAGAAGGAAATTCAAGCAAAGGTTTTGCTCTTGCTCGAACTGCAGATGCATTGGGTGTAAGCATAGGAGTTTTAATTGGGTCTATATCTGCAGGTATAGGAAATATTCGCTCAATTTACATAGTGGAAATGCTTTGTATGTGCGCATTAATTATTTTATTAAATAAAACAGAATTAAAAAATAATTCACTTAATTTAAAAAATAATGCTGTACAAAAAGCACAGGGTAAAGCAATTTATAGTCTCAAAAAAACAATAAACTTGCTACGGATACTTACCCCATTAATTATAATAAGCCTTTTAGGTACAGGAATATTATGTTTAATGCAAATTGGGATACAACTAGACTTAGTTAAAGGTGGAATAATTAGGCCTGAAGTAAGTAGTAGTTTTGTAGGTTTAATAGTGGCTTATAAACTAATTTTATTGTTATTAATACAGTGGCCTATAGGGAAATGGCTCTCACAAAAAAATGTTAAAACTGGTCTTAAGCTTAGCAACATTAACTTTACAATTGGATGTTTAATTCTTTCTATATCTAGTTTTTATTCATCAGGAATAATTCTAATTATAATTGGTCTAATACCAATATCTATTGGTATTGCAATGTTCTTACCAACAGCTACTGAAGCTATTGTTAGGGTAGCACCAAAGGAACAAAGAGGATTAGCAATGGCTATTTACTCCCAATGCTTTGGTGTAAGTTTTCTAATTTTCCCATTAATTGCTGGTGGGATGATTGACAGTCAAGGTAATGCAATGATGTTGTGGCTAACAACCGCATT
>QCPL01000049.1 GCA_003212515.1 Prochlorococcus sp. AG-436-M02 | reverse complement strand
CAAATATTAAAGGGCATCCTCCTGGATCAATAATAGAAGGACCACTAAATATAAATATTATAGGTAAGTTGCCAGCTAGAATTATCGAATTACCTTCAGAATGGCAGCCTAAAGATGCTAGTTCATCAGAAACAGTAAATTTGCATTTACAAGATGTTATTACTACTCCAGACCTTCAACGCGAAGCATTAGAAGATTGGTATGGGCGTCTTAATAATGATGGTTCTTATCCTCATCATAAAGGAAAGGGAGTATTAGGAAAATCATTGGCTTGTTTAAGAATGCTTGCACGTTATTTTGATCTCCCCTTTCGAAAAGATATCTTACAAAGGGTCCTAGAAGATCAATACAATCGTTCTAAAAATAAAACTATTGGATTACAACAATTTGCTGCTATTGCTGAGTTAATGAGTCTTAGATGTTCTCCATTAAACGCCAATTCAGAAGATCTTATTAAAAGACTACCACTACCAGCCTTAACAATAATAGAAAGTGATCCCTTAATAATCTGGGCACAGAAAAAGGATCAACTACTAGTTAGCGATCCTTCCCATGATCAAAACTGGGTATCTACAAAAACAATTTTAAAGGGTAGCGATCAACTAAATCAATTTTTGTTTTATGAAAAAAGTAATCAAAGCCCAACTGTTCGATTTGGACTTGGATGGTTTCTACCTTCAATTCGTAAATATAAAGCTAGCTTAATCCAGGTTGTCATAGCTAGTTTCTTTGTTCAATTATTAGGATTATTTAATCCGCTATTAATTCAACAAATTATCGATGCCGTAATTAGTCAAGGGAATTTAGGAAGCTTAAATGTTCTAGGAACAATATTAGTAGTTATGGCTTTAGCACAAGCCTTACTTGGGTCACTTAGGACTTATCTCTTCTCTGATACGACAAACAGGATAGATATCTCATTAGGAGCAACTATAATTCACCACCTCTTAAGGTTACCTCTTGGATACTTTTCCAAAAGAGCTGTCGGAGAATTAAGTAGCAGAATTGGTGAATTAGAAAAAATTCGTCGGTTTTTAACTGGTACTGCCCTAACTGTACTTTTAGATGCACTGTTCTCAATTATTTATATTGCGGTAATGATGCTGTATTCAGTACAGCTCACTTTATTATCATTAGCAGTTCTTCCATTTTTTATAGCTCTTACTATTGGGATAGCTCCCATAATTCGTAAGCAACTTAGAGAACAAGCTGAATCAAATGCAAGGGTTCAAAGTCACCTTGTAGAAACTCTTTCAGGTATTGAAACAGTTAAAGGGCAGAGTATGGAACTGCCAAGTGAATGGAGATGGGAGCAATTCTATGGTCGACAAATACAAGCAGGTTTTCGCAATGTATTTACAAGTACAGCTGCTGGCTCTGCAAGTCAATTTCTTACCCAATTATCAGGTCTCATAATTATTTGGGCGGGAGCTTCTCTTGTTCTAAATGGGGAAATGACTCTTGGACAACTTATAGCCTTTCGCATACTTGCAGGGTATGTGACTAATCCATTGCTTCGCTTGGCTAGTCTTTGGCAGACATTCCAAGAGACTGCATTATCAATAGAACGTCTCTCAGATATAGTTAATCAACGTGAAGAGATTGAAATAGCTGGTGAAAACTATCCTCCACTACCACCCATAAAAGGTAAAGTTTCCTTTAAAGAAGTCAATTTCAGTTTTAATAACAATAGTCACTTACAACTCAATAGTATCAATTTTGAGGTTCATCCAGGTCAACTCATCGGCATAGTAGGAAGCAGTGGATCTGGCAAAAGTACACTGCTAAAATTACTAACAAGGTTATATGATCCAACAGAAGGTACTATTCGAATTGATAATTATGACATTTCTAAAGTAGACCTTTATTCATTAAGGACTCAAATAGGTGTCGTCCCTCAAGAAAGTCTTTTATTTGACGGAACAATACAAGAAAATATTGCTCTTACAAGACCAGAAGCAAGTTTTGAAGAGATTATTAAAGCTGCCAAAATTGCTAATGCAGATGAATTTATACAGAATTTAGCTGCAGGCTATGGGAATTCCGTTGGAGAGAGAGGCTCTGCTCTCTCAGGAGGTCAAAGGCAACGAATTTCTATTGCAAGAATGGTTTTAAAACAACCTAAACTCCTTATATTAGATGAAGCTACTAGTGCATTAGATATGGAAAATGAAAATATTGTTATTCAAAATTTGATGCAACTTTATAAAGGTAGTACTGTTTTTTTTATAAGCCACCGACTAAGCAGTTTAAAAAATGCAGATAAGATTATAGTTATGCATCAAGGCAAAATTGTTGAGCAAGGAGATCATCAACAACTAATGGCTATAAATGGGCGTTATACACACCTTTTTAGGCAGCAAGGCCTTACTAGTGTTTTATGAATGCTCCAAAAGAAGACAAGAAGAGTACTAAAAGTCCTCTTGAACCAATTGAAATTAGATACCGTCCTTCACCTGTATGGGTTCGCTCATTAATCTTGGGAATTTCCTCATGTGTTGGGTTTGGCGTAATCTTCTCAAGTATTGCAAGAATAGATGAAGTTGTAATAGCTAAAGGAGAACTTCAAGCACTAGGTGCTGAACGACCTATTAGGGCTCCTATTTCTGGAGTAATAAGTGAAATTCTTGTTAAAGAGGGTGCATCTGTTCAAAAAGGTTCATCCTTGATAAAGTTTGACATTAATGTGCTTAAAGCGAAAGAAGAAAGCCTTAAGGCCAAATTAGAAGAAGTAGAGTCTTCATTGCAAACAGA
>QCPL01000048.1 GCA_003212515.1 Prochlorococcus sp. AG-436-M02 | reverse complement strand
TAGCTGTCTTTAAATTAAGCTAAACATGGCAAACATTCAGAAAGACTGTTAATTATATATTTAGTTGGGTTGCCACTCAACATAAGTTCTCTAGTTTTTGATTTCCTATTGACTAAGAATTTTACTGATCAATTGGGACAAAGCATTGGCAATGCAAGACAAATGACATTAGATCACCTTAGTCAAGGCGACTGTATACAGCTTCTAAATGAAGAGCATCTATTTCAAGTAATTGGAATAGACAGTAAGCATCAGAAATGTTGGGTTAGGCAATGGCCAATATTACCAGCAGGTTCACCAGTTTTTGAAATATCAATTCAGCAGATAGCTACTTAATAAGTGTCATATAGAAACTTCCCTAAACATAAGCATTCAATATCTAATTGGGTGGTGAGGTTGGTTAGATTACCTTTAAAATTATCAGCATTTATATTATTATTTTTACAACTCTCATGTATGAGTAATTCTAATTTCAAAGGAATTATTGTAGCTAGTAAAGGCAAAATAGAATCTCTAGATCCAGCTCAAGCCAACAAATTGCTTGCCCTTCAATTAATAAGTAGTCTAGGAGATACTCTTTATAGGATTAACTTAGAGGGTTCACTTATACCTATGCTAGCAAAAGATAAACCAAAGATCAGCAAAGATGGTTTATCTATTTTCATTCCTCTTAGAACAGATGTTTTATTTCATGATGGCTCTAAATTTAATGCCAAAGCAATGGCATTTAGCCTAATACGTTTTAAGGAAATAGGAACTCTTAATTATATAACTAAAAATATAAAATCAGTAGAAGCACCAGATGAGTTCTTATTACAAATTAATCTTACTAAACCTTCCAAATCAATAAAAGGATTACTTACATCTATAAATCTTACTCCTTTATCACCAACTTCATATGCCCCATATAAAGACAAGTTCCTAATTAACGATTTTATAGGTACTGGTCCTTACAAATTAAAAAGCTACTCTGCAGAAAGGCAAAGTATTGAGCCCTTTAATAATTATTGGGGCGAAGAAGCGAAAAATTTGGGCATAACTTTCGTTAATTTTACAAATTCAACTTCCCTTTTTAGTGCAATTAAAGCTGGTCAAGTAGATGTACTTTTATCTAACTCAGTTGAAGATGTCCATAGTAAAGCCCTAAATAATTTAGCCCAAAAAGATTTTCTTATTGAAGGAGAAGGGCCACCAATGGAAATTGGATACATAGCTTTTAGAGCTAACTCAGATCTTCTTAAAAACAAAAAAATCAGACAAGCCCTCTCATTCTCTTTAGACAGAAACCTCATTTCAAATCAAGTAAGCTATGGGCAAAGAGAACCTTTAAGGTCGATAACACCTTCATTTCTAGGTATCAGTAATAACTCTCCATGGCCTACTTATAACATCGAAACCGCAAACAAACTTTTTAAAGAAGCTGGTATATGTAATAACAAAAAGCTAAATCTACCTTTGACTTTTAGATCAAATGTACCTTCTGATAAGTTATTAGCACTTAAGTGGCAACAACAAATAAAAAGAGACCTACCACACTGTTTGGAAATTTCATTGAATGGAGTTGAATCAACAACTATTTATAAGCAGCTTTCAGAAGGGGTTTTTGACGCAGTAATCCTCGATTGGACTGGAGACTATCCAGACCCATATGCATACTTAGCTCCACTACTTGACTGCAATAAAATAAAAGAGGAAGTTTGCGAAGATGGCGAAGCCGTAACTGGAGGTACCTTTTGGGCAAACGAAGCTCTACAAGAATCTCTAATTAAAAGTGAATTGTTAAACGAAGAAGAAAGATACGAAGAATTACGTAAAGTTGAGGCCCTTGCAGCAGAAGGGGGTGCAATACTACCAGTTTGGCAATTAAAACCAAGGGTATGGGCTCGCAACAATTTAAGTAAGCCTAAATTCGATGGAAGTGGAAGGCTTCTTCTCCAGAAAATGATAAAAATCAATGAGTAGATCAAAGTCCCTTTTAAAATATTCAATAACCAGGCTTCTTTTAGCCCCAGTAATGCTATGGCTAATATCTAGCCTTGTTTTCTTTTTACTAAGAGTTGCACCTGGAGATCCGGTTGATGCAATTCTTGGAATACGAGCTGATTATGCAGCTAGAGAAGCTTTAAGAGTAAAACTAGGTCTTGATGCACCGCTCATTAATCAATATTTAAAATTCCTTAATTGTCTTATTCATGGGGACCTAGGTGAATCATTAAATAATCAAGAGCCCGTTAGACAACTAATTGCAAAAACACTCCCAGCAAGCATTGAGCTAGGAGTTATAGCAATAATTATTGCTATAATAGTAGGCCTAGGAATTGGCTTTACAGGTATTGCGAGGCCAGAAGGGAAAACAGATCTTCTTGGCCGTCTATTTGGGATCGGTACCTATGCATTGCCACCCTTTTGGGCCGCAATGCTTATACAAATGATTTTTGCGGTAATACTTGGCTGGCTACCAGTGGGTGGGCGATTCCCTCCCCATTTGATTGAACCTGAAGGCAGCGGTTTCCTTATCTTAGATAGTATAAGGACTGGAAATCTTCAAGCCTTAATAGGTTCTACTAGGCACATTATTTTGCCAGCAAGTACATTAGGAATGCTTCTAAGCGGTATATTTAGTAGATCATTAAGATTAAACTTAAGCAAAGTACTTCAAACAAACTATATACAAGCCGCAAGAAGTAGAGGCCTTAAGGAAAATCAAATTATCTTAAAACATGCTTTCCCTAACTCATTATTACCAGTACTAACAATTGCAGGCTTAACTATTGCTTCACTTATAGGTGGGGCATTACTAATAGAAATAACATTCTCTTGGCCTGGGATAGCATTAGGTCTACAGGAAGCCA
>QCPL01000047.1 GCA_003212515.1 Prochlorococcus sp. AG-436-M02 | reverse complement strand
ATTATTGCGGCTTTTTGCTTTGATTTCTGTTTTTAGGACGAATTTATCTTTTTGATTAGGGAATTTTTTTTATCTTAATTGTGTAAAGCATTGCAGTGCAGTGGTTTTTCATCATCTCTGCTTTGAGGATGATCCTAATAGTATTGTTGAAATAGCCTTGAAGAAAAAGTTTTTTTTTCAGATACAACAATATTTCTTACCAACTAAATAAAGACCTTTAACTATTCTGCGCATATCTATGGAGCAGAGTGTAATCTGCATTGGATATTCGCCTGTATTGCTTAAAAAATTATGCAGACCTATGGAAATCCAGATGTTACCTATGGATGGTGGGCTGGTAATTCTGTAGTTACCAACCGCTCTGGCCGATTTATTGCCTCTCATGTAGGACATACAGGCTTGATTTGCTTTGCCGCTGGTGGTAGCACTCTTTGGGAGCTTGCTCGTTACAGCCCAGAAATCCCTATGGGCCATCAAAGCTCTTTGTTTTTGGCTCACCTTGCCTCTATTGGCATTGGTTTCGATGAAGCTGGTGCTTGGACAGGAGCTGGTGTTGCAACTATTGCAATTGTTCACCTTATTCTCTCTATGGTTTATGGAGGAGGAGGACTTCTTCACGGTGTCCTTTTTGAGGAGAATGTAGAAGATAGTGAAGTTTTGCAAGCTCAGAAATTTAAGCTTGAGTGGAATAACCCAGACAACCAAACTTTTATTCTTGGTCACCATTTAATTTTCATGGGTGTTGCCTGTGTTTGGTTTGTTGAATGGGCAAGAATTCATGGAATTTATGATCCTGCTTTAGGAGCCATTCGTCAGGTCAACTACAATCTTGATCTTTCTATGATTTGGCAGCGTCAATTTGATTTTATTACCATTGATAGTCTTGAGGACGTCATGGGTGGCCATGCTTTCTTAGGCTTTGCTGAAATCACTGGTGGAGCTTTTCACATTATTGCTGGTTCAACTCCATGGGAAGACAAAAAACTTGGAGAATGGAGCAAGTTTAAGGGTGCTGAGTTGCTTTCAGCTGAGGCAGTTCTATCTTGGTCTCTTGCAGGTATAGGTTGGATGGCAATAGTCGCGGCCTTCTGGTGTGCTACTAACACAACTGTTTATCCAGAAGCCTGGTATGGAGAGCCATTGCAGCTTAAGTTTGCTGTTTCACCATATTGGGTTGATACAGGTGATTTATCTGATGCAACTGCTTTCTGGGGGCATTCTGCTAGAGCAGCTCTAACAAATGTTCATTATTATCTTGGGTTCTTCTTCTTGCAAGGTCATTTCTGGCATGCATTAAGAGCTTTAGGCTTTAACTTCAAGAGTGTAACTGCTTCAATTGGAAATGAGCAGCAGAGTACATTCAGAATAGATTCTTAGCTTAATTCTTTTAACTCATTTCTTTAAAAAGAAAATAAGTTAAAAGCCTCGTCTTAGGACGAGGCTTTTTTTTTGAATTCTTATTTTTAGACTTTTCTACATGATAGATTAATAGAAAAATTACTTTATCTATTAATGAAATGATATGCATTTAAGTAAAATTAAATGCTCAAATGCATAATCTTTAATACATATAACCATAGGTTGAAGAATTACTGTAATTAGTATTACATCAAAAAGTTCTCATGACTTCAGAAGAAATTTTGACTGTGAGTAAATTGATTTCTGCACATCCACCAGTCATTATAGGAACACTTTCTATCTTCATGTATATAAGAGGAAAAATCTTAGAAGCGCAAAGGGATTCAGCTGATACGCCAATGATATAAAAATAATCAACCAGTTTCTTTATTTATTTTATGTAAATGGAATTATTTAAGTACTTTCTCTTTGGTATTTCTGGATTAAGTTTGATTTTCTGGGTATGCGTTATCGCCATATGGCATACATATATGTTCCCGAGATTTTTTCAAGAAGATTCTTTCTCTACAGTTTATTCATCAATAACCAGTAAGGGATTGAAGTTAAGGAAATCAGGTTTGTTTGATAGAAACAAATATTCTAATAAATCATTTGTAATAGCTGATTTCACTCCTGTTGAGGAAAACTATGGAGTAAATAGGCTTTACACCTCAATGCTTTTAAGCCTTGGAGTAATGTCTTTTCTTTTTATTACTTATGGTCTCCATAGTGCCTTAAGCCAATTAGGTTAGCCTCATTGGCTATAAGTTACATTAGAAGGTATAAGATTGAACTTAAAATAGTAATTTACTTACTTCTTTGTTCCTCGTAATGACCTAAGACATTAATGATTTACAAATTACAATGACAGTAGGGATTTATTTCGCAACAACTACAGGAAAGACTGAAGACATTGCAGAAAGGATTCATGGATTATTGGATAGTGCTGAAGATCCCAAGGACATTTCTGATGTTGATGATTTAACTGAATTATCTACCCATGATGGAATCGTTTGTGGAATCCCAACTTGGAACACTGGTGCAGATTCTGAGAGATCAGGAACTGCTTGGGATACTATTCTTGAAGAAATAGGTGAACTTAGTTTATCTGGGAAGAAAGTTGCGATCTTTGGTTTAGGTGATTCATCAACTTATACAGAGAATTACTGTGATGCTATGGAGGAACTTCACAGATACTTTCAAAAGGCTGGAGCAACCATGGTTGGATATGTCTCAACTTCTGATTATACTTTTGACGAATCAAAGAGTGTTGTAGGAAGTTCTTTCTGTGGCCTCCCTTTAGATGAAGATAGTGAATCTGATATGACTGATTCTCGTATTTCTCAATGGGCTAATCAATTAAAAAGTGAGATGGGCTGTTAAATCTTGTCTTTAAAATAGGAAATAGGAATAACTTTTCCCCTGATCAGTTAATCATCAAACTCTGGTTTTGGCTTTTTCTTTATTTTTCCTGTAAGTAGTTGATGTAGAGCATCTAAGGAGTTATAAACTTCCTTAAGTTCCGTTTTCTCAGGAAGTAATCCATCTTCTGTGAGCATTTGATCCAAATCTCTTAGCTCTTGGCGGATATAGCGAAGGTGAGAACAGATCTCTTCTCTTTTACTTGTGGACATTAGTTTTTTACTTATGTGA
>QCPL01000046.1 GCA_003212515.1 Prochlorococcus sp. AG-436-M02 | reverse complement strand
GAAAACGGTTTTTTCTCTTCAGTATTTGCATCATGGCATTTGTCATTTTGATGAAGCTGGGATTTTCGTAACTTTTGAAGAGTCTCCATTAGACATAATTAGAAATGCTGCAAGTTTTGGATGGGATCTTCAAGAATTGATTGATCAAGATAAATTGTTTATACTTGATGCCTCCCCTGACCCTGATGGCCAGGATGTCGCTGGTAATTTTGATTTATCTGGATTAATTGAACGCATTAGTTATGCAATAAATAAATACAAAGCTAAGAGAGTAGCAATAGATTCAATGACAGCCGTCTTTCAGCAATATGATGCTGTTTATGTTGTTAGGAGAGAAATCTTTCGCTTGATTGCAAGACTTAAAGAAATTGGAGTGACTACTGTTATGACTACTGAAAGGGTAGACGAGTATGGGCCTATAGCTAGATATGGTGTAGAGGAGTTTGTCTCAGACAATGTTGTGATATTGAGAAATGTTCTTGAGTCAGAAAAGAGACGAAGAACCGTTGAGGTCTTGAAGCTTCGTGGAACTACTCATATGAAAGGAGAGTTCCCTTTTACTATGGGTACCCAAGGGATCAGTGTTTTCCCTTTAGGTGCCATGCGTTTAACCCAGCGGTCATCGAATATTCGAATTAGTTCAGGAGTCCCTGACCTTGATGAAATGTGTGGTGGAGGCTATTTCCAAGATTCGATCATCCTTGCTACTGGTGCTACTGGAACAGGGAAAACGATGCTTGTCTCAAAATTTATAGAGGACGCATATTCCAACAAAGAGAAAGCTATTCTATTTGCTTACGAAGAATCAAGGGCTCAGCTTCTTAGGAATGCTACAAGCTGGGGGATTGACTTCGAGAAAATGGAAAGTGATGGTTTGTTAAAGATTATTTGTGCTTATCCAGAGTCAACTGGACTTGAGGATCACTTGCAGATTATTAAAACAGAAATAACTGAATTCAAGCCATCAAGAATGGCAATTGATTCTCTATCAGCATTAGCGCGCGGTGTAAGCCTGAATGCATTTAGACAATTTGTTATTGGTGTAACGGGTTATGCAAAACAAGAAGAAATTGCAGGCTTTTTTACTAATACTGCTGAAGAGTTTATGGGTAGTCATTCGATTACAGATTCTCATATTTCAACAATTACAGATACTATTTTATTGCTTCAATATGTAGAGATTAGAGGGGAAATGGCAAGAGCAGTAAATGTTTTCAAAATGAGGGGATCATGGCACGACAAACGCATTAGGGAGTTTATTATTACAAGCGAAGGTCCTGAAATTAAGGATTCGTTTACTAATTTTGAGCAGATTTTTAGCGGTGCACCACATCGTATAAGTTCGGATGAGAATATACCCGGAGTATTTAAGAAACATTAGATAGAAAGTAAATGAAGTTTTTTCTAAATTAATTCGCTTTCTAATTTGAGTTCCCATTGCCTGCGAACCCTTTCAGATTCAATTAATAGTTCATCAGCATCATTTTTTGCTAATGACAAATCAAACCAGAAGGTTGTACCAATACCAGGTGCACTTACCATTCTCACCTTGCTCCCGTGCTTTTCTACTATTTCTCTAACTATTGATAGCCCGAGACCAGTACCTACCTCTGTATGGACGGCATTCTCAACTCTGTAGAACCTTTCAAAAATCCTAGCCTGACCTTCTTCAGATATACCGCATCCTGTATCACCAACTTCTACTCTTATTCTTGGTAATGGTGAAATAATATCGCAAGTAGGCGCATTATTATTTTCTTTTGAAGAAGAAGCTGTGCATATATCTGGCCATGTATAAGCTCTTACAATTATCCTTCCATTATTTTTATTGAATTTAAGAGCATTGCCTACTAGATTATCTATAATTTGTAAAAGTAAATCCCAATTGCCAAGGATTAACTGCATATTTTCTTCTAAGTCTTGAATAATTTCAACTTTCTTTTCATCTGCATTTAATTTGTAATTCCTTAATGTTTGTTCTATTGCGGGTTTGATATCTATTTCTTCGAATACAACATTTTTGGAAGTTTCAATCTTAGATAAGTCTAAGACATCGTTTACTAATCTAGTAAGTCGATCTGTCTCTGAATTAGCAACTTCTAGGAACTCTAACTTTTCTTTATGATCAAGCTTTTCATCAAGATCATAAAGTGTTTCTACGTAACTCTTTATATTAAATAATGGTGTCCTTAGTTCATGAGAAACATTGCTAATAAATCGCCTTTGTGCAGCATTTAATTCTACTTCTCTTGTTAAATCTTGAACAGTTATAGCGATACCTTTAAGAATTGAACCACTTGAATCTCTGACTGACTGCAATACTATGCGGAGGGTTCTGCTTGGTTCGTCAGTGCTGCATCTTAATTCGTCAGTATCGCAAATATTATCAAGTAATGATGTTATATGAGGATGAAGATCATTTGCAATTAACTCTGGTAACTCATCAATTAAATTTTGAGATTCTAATTTACGACCTTCCCAGCGAAATAATCTTCTTGCAGTAGGATTAACCAGTACGATTTTGCCATTTTCGTCTAGTAAAATAGCCCCATCAGCCATCGTTGCAATCAATGATTGTTGTTTAACTTGTGCAGCTTTAAGCTCTTCAATATTTGCTGCATCATAATTTTCAAGTTGAGATGCCATATTGTTAAAACCATTAAGAAGCTCTCCTAACTCTCCATTCATAGGCAGAGTAATTCTTGATTTAAAATTACCCTTTGCTATTTCTCTTACACCACTAACGAGTTCTCTAATTGGTCTTGTGATAGTTAGAGCATTGAATACAGCCCCAATAATTACAAGTATCCAGATAGATATAAAAACAGCTATGGTTATTTCTCTAGTTAGAGCAGCGCTTTCTAAAGCGGTTTTGTTAGGTGTTACTCCTAAGGCAAGGTTCCCTACATAATCGCCTTTAAAGAGAAGGGCAACAAAGACATCCGTGACTTGCCCTTGAGGAGTTAGATGTTGCCTGACTAATGGAAATTGTGGACGTTTTTTTAACTCTTGTGGTAATTGAAGTTTCCTTCTTAGTTGTAATTCACTTTCTGCATCACTAGGGGTTGCACTTATTGGGATGCCTAGCTTGACAATACCCTCTGGATCTGTAAAAAAAATATATCTTATATTTCGACTTGATCGCCAGAATTTCTCGGC
>QCPL01000045.1 GCA_003212515.1 Prochlorococcus sp. AG-436-M02 | reverse complement strand
GTCCGACACAGCCACTTGCCCCCGTAACTAGAATTAAAGCTTTGTTCAAAGCTTTGAAATTAATTCATTAACGTTTTTCCCAGCTTCAAAGAAAACTCTTGCATTCTCTTCAGGAGTTCCAGGAAGAATTCCATGACCAAGATTTAAGATATGTTTTCTACCTTTTGCTTTTAATACGGTATCAATGATTCTATTTCGAATTATTTCTGGGCTTCCAAAAAGAAGGCCAGGATCAACATTACCTTGAATACCAATCCCTGCAGGAAGGCGAGAGCACCCTTCAGACATGTCTACAGTCCAATCTAGCGAAACTATGTCAACTCCTGTTGAAGCCATTCTTTCTATAACTCCAGCGCTACCAGAAATATAAAGAATAATTGGAGTATCAGGATGAGCTTGTTTTACTAAATCGACAACTCTTTTTTGATAAGGAGCTGCGAAAATATCATAGTCAATTGGACTTAATTGGCCCGCCCAAGAGTCAAACATCTGCACTACTTGGGCGCCTGAATTAATTTGGTAGACTAAGTACTTGGCTATTGAGTCAGCAAAATGTTCCAGTAAATTATGTAATAAATTAGGCTCTCTAAAAGCCATAGCTTTTATTACGGAATAATTTTTACTGCTTTTCCCTTCAACTACATAAGCGGCAAGAGTCCAAGGAGCACCTACAAAACCTAATACTGCTGCCTGGTTCCCTACACTCTCTCTTAGTCTCCCTAATACTTCTCCAACGAAAGGAAGACTTTCTTTAGGTTCTAGTGTATTTAATTTATTTATTTGCTCTGCAGTACGAATAGGTTCATTTATTAGCGGTCCCTTGCTTTCTACAATGTCGAAGTCAATCCCCATTCCTGGGAGCGGGGTCAAGATATCTGAAAAAAGAATTACACCGTCAGGTTTGAATTCTCTAAATGGTTGCATTGATATTTCATATGAAAGATCAGGGTTCTCAGACCTTTCTCGAAAACTTGGATGATTATCTCTTAGCTCTCTATAAACCTTCATATACCTTCCCGCTTGTCTCATCATCCAAACAGGAGGTCTGCTTACTGATTCACCCCTAGCAGCACGGAGTAATAATGGAAGAGTTTCAGTCATTTTCTATCTAGATCAGTAAAAAATTTACTGGAGAGGGAACTCTAAATGTTGAAGAAAGCTCTTTAGAAAGGATCTTCTTCACACCTTTTTGGATTTTCTTTGAAATTAGTACTTAAAACCATAGATACTTAGCTTCTTTTGGAGCCTTCATTTTTGAGATGTTTTAAGACAATGACGCTTAATGGAGGGAGTGAAAGTTCAAGAGAGTTTTCGTAATCATGAATTTTCCATTGTTGAGAATTCGTTCCACCTAAGTTTCCAATATTTGAACCACCATATTTTTCTGAGTCGCTGTTAAATATTTCTTCGTAGAAACCTTCGATAGGAACACCAATTCTGTAATTTGAATGAACTTCTGGTGTGAAGTTTGCTACAACCACTAGCCATTGCCCAGTTTTACTTTCTCTCCTCATAAAACTAATAACTGAATTAGAATTATCTTTGCAATCAATCCATTGAAATCCATATTCATTAAAATCATCTCTCCATAATGATGGTTGAGATTTATAAAGTGAATTAAGATCATCAATTAGTCTAATTATTCCTTTATGAGGTTCGTGTTCTAGCAGATCCCATTGAAGATCGTCCCAAACATTCCATTCTTGCCGTTGTCCAAATTCCATACCCATAAAAATTGTTTTCTTCCCTGGATGTGTCCACATATAAGTAAGTAATGCTCTTGTGTTGGCATATTTTTTCCAATCATCTCCTGGCATTTTGTGTAAAAGATGACTCTTTCCATGTACCACTTCATCGTGACTCAGAGAAAGCATGAAGTTTTCGGTGTAGTTATAACAAATTGAAAAAGTTACGTTGTTTTGGTGGAACTGCCTAAACCAAGGGTCTATTTCAAAATAATCAAGCATATCGTGCATCCAACCCATATTCCATTTGAGGTTGAACCCAAGTCCACCAGAATCTGTTGGTTTAGTTACCCCATTCCAAGTTGTTGATTCTTCTGCAATAGAAAGGGCCCCTGGGAAATGTTGAAATAGAACATGATTGGCTTGTTGTAGGAAATTCACAGCTTCATAATTTTCATTTCCCCCATGTTCATTAGGTATCCATTCACCTTCAGGTCTCAAATAATCTCTATATAACATTGAAGCAACTGCATCAACTCGTATTCCATCTATATGGAATTGTTCAAACCAATAAACAAGATTAGCTACAAGAAAATTTCTTACTTCATTGCGACTGTAATTGAAAATTAATGTTCCCCATTCTTTGTGCTCTCCTATACGGGAATCTGAATGTTCATAAAGATGAGAACCATCAAAAAAGGCTAGGCCATGCTGATCTTTAGGAAAATGTCCTGGTACCCAATCAAGAATAACTCCTATGCCTTCTTCATGACACCTATCAACAAATGCACGGAATTCATCTGGATTTCCATATCTACTGGTTGGGGCGTACCAACCAGTAACTTGATATCCCCAAGAACCATCAAAAGGATGTTCAGAGATTGGCATTAATTCAATATGCGTGAAGCCTCTGGCTTTTACATAAGGTATTAACTTCTCAGTTAACTCGGGATAGGTAAGTAATCTTGTCCCTGGTTTCAGATCGGCGGCCGCTACAGGATCCCTTTTATTACCATTTTTTTCTATATAAGGATTTTCTTCAGAGGCATGCATCCAGCTTCCTAAATGCATTTCGTAAACGGATATGGGTTTATTTAATTGATCTGTTTTATCTCGTTTTGTCATCCATTCTGAGTCTTTCCAATTGTATTTATCAAGTGCGTTAATTATTGAGCTTTGTGCAGGCCTAATTTCATGTTGGAATCCATATGGATCAGCCTTTTGAAAACAATGTCCTTCTTGAGAACGTATCTCATATTTATAAAGGTCACCAATTTTTAGTTTAGGAATAAAAAGTTCCCAAATGCCTCCAAGTCTCTTTTGCATTGGATGGTGCCGTCCATCCCATGCATTTAATTCTCCAATCACAGAAACAGTTAATGCATTGGGTGCCCAAAGGCAAAACATGACACCATCAATGCCTTCGATATTTGTTACATGGGCTCCCATTCTTCTCCAAATATGGTGATGGTTACCTTCAGCAAAAAGATGCCTATCAATTTCCCCCATCCATTCATTTCTAAAAGACCAGGGATCATATTGCGTGTGATTTATTCCTCCTCTTAAGACATTTACTTGATAGTTACTACCTGGGTTTTCATCAAGAATAGTTTCGAAT
>QCPL01000044.1 GCA_003212515.1 Prochlorococcus sp. AG-436-M02 | reverse complement strand
GAAAGAACAAAGGTAGATCAAGCTAGGTCAGTTCTTATTTCTACATTAAAAGAAAAAAGCCCTACTATAGATTTAGCTGCGAACGGCTTCCCTCAATACTTATATGGAAAAGATACAAGCCCCGAACGTGAGAGCTCTGAAATTAGGGCTGGATTATCTGCAACATTAGAATGGAACTTCATTAACCCTACTAGGAACCCTAGGATTCAATCAGCAAGAGGAGCTTTTGAGAAAGCACAAATTTCATATCTCATTGCACGATCTGAGTTGAAGTTAAAGGCAGTTATTCAATATGTAAAATTACAACTTGCACGCGATAAAGTCGAGATTGCTAAGGATGCAGTTCGCTCTTCTCGTATTAGCCTTAAAGATGCACGCATGCTTAGCAAAGCTTTAGTGGCTCCTGAAATAGAAGTTCTTGAAGCTGAAACCCAGTTATCTAGAGATGAAAGATTTTTAAATGACAGCATTAGCGAGCAGGCTAATGCAAGATCTGCTCTTGGGAATCATTTAGGTTTAATTAAATCAACACCAACTGCAATTAGCCCTATTGGAGTTATTGGCTCATGGCCTATGAATAAGGCAAGAAGTATAGATTATGCTTTGGCAAATAGAAAGGATTTAGATGTTATTAAGTATGAGATAGCGATGAGAAATAGTAAAGCGAAGGAGGTTTTAGGAGAAGCTAGACCATCCATTAGCTTGGTTAACACCCTTAATACTGCTTTAACTGATGGCTATGCTAATGCGACGCCACCAGTTGATCCTGGGGCATCCGGAAGTGAAATAAATAATACAATTGGACTTACAGCAAAATGGAAATTATTTGATGGCGGCAGGATTAAAGAGCGATCTCGCTTTCAAAGAAAGAAAGCAAGAGAAATAGAATATAAACTTTCCGCTAAAAGAAATAAGATTAAGGAAGAAGTAGAAGAGAGTTTTAATAATCTTACTTCGTCACTTCAAAATATATATAAGACTTCTAGAGAAGTTATTAAGCAAAGAAAAATGCTTGGTATTTCACGAATGAGATTTAAAGCTGGTGTTACTTCTCAGAGAGAAGTAATCAATAATCAGCGTGATTTAAAGCACTCTGAAGTTAATTATACAGAGGCCATTGCTGCTTATAACATAAGCTTGCTTAAGCTTCAACGCCGAGCTTCTGTAGAAGGTATTCAGCCATGTTCTTCTCAAAATGATTCTGGTAATACGTTCATAAATAATCTTAAAGGTAATATCCCATTAAAATCTGCTTGTAGGGTTTCTGTATTAGCTCTTAACTCACCAAAATCATCAACGATACAGGAGATGTTAGACAGTCAAGAGACTCCAAGCCCTAATCAATTAAAAACCCTTGTGCCCTCAAGATTTAAACGCAACAATCTTGACTCTAACTCAAGATCGATTGATGAAAATAGATATCAATTAAAACAAGAGATGAGAATTGAAATGTTGGAAGAACAGTTGAGAAATAAAAATGTTGAAGATAAACTAAGACAAAATAGATTTGAAGAAGAGATGAAGAATCGTATGATTGAGGAACAATTAAGAAATAAATATCAACAGCCTTCTAATCAACCTTTAAGAGAGCCTTCTAAAAACAATAAATTGCTTGATTGTGATAATGGCTATGTTAACAACTCCAAAGTGATTTGCTTTGATTCATTCCTTTAGAAACAAATATATTTAATATATTCTTACTCTCCATATATAATTCTCATTAGTACTGTCTTGTTTTGCATAAGCTAATGCTAATTTTTGACCTTTATTATCACACATGATAAATGCTGGACCTCCGGTTAAAGACTCTGTTCTTCCTGAGTTAGCTTTGTCAGCTAAATTTACTATCTGAGAACCTTTAGAATCCAAGAAGTTAATCAGACTTTCCCAGAGTTCATCATTCCCTGTTGATTTCTCCAATACCAAACTATCTTCAGACTTATCATTGGTAATGTTTATTAATTCATCTTTATTTTTATCCTTGCTTTGAAATAATAGTTTTGGTGGACTTTTTATAGGCTGGGAAAGGTCTTCATAATTTCTAAGAAATTGTCTAAGTCTTCTATCTGATAATCCTGCTGCGGCTAGTAGACCTAAGGGGCCAAGTAAAAGTCCAGCAAAGAGCCATGAGCCAAAAGCATGTCCTTTATCTGAAGCAACAACCCCTGTAATTATTCCAGTAAAGAACCAAATTAAAAAGATTATAATCTTCATGCCCTGTTCTTAACTGGGTTTTGTTCTAATTAGTATATTAATACAGTACATTATTTAGCTAGCATTTTATTGCTTTGTCAGTTTCTTTATAGTAAAACTGACGCTAAGGACCATCTTGATCCTTTGAATCCTAACCCTATACAAAAAGATAACTGCAAAAAATTTTATTTGATTAGAAATCGAATCTAAGCCCAGTCATAATATTTATAGATTTTGAAGGATCTACTTCTAGCGGAAAATAACTAGGATGTGAAGTCTTATTTTTGGTTTTGAATGAATTTATTGTGTTCAATGAAGCCTCTGTAAACATTGAGTATCTTTTAGAAAGTTGATAATTAAAACCACCTTTGAAATTATATGAAAATAGATTTCCTGAGAATTCCTCATATCCGAAATGTTGTTGATTAACAATGATGTCACTTTCATCAAATTTTACATGACTTAGACCAGCACCTACTCCAATATATGGGTACAATTTGTGACTTGGATTAAACTTGATATCTCTATAGAGATTTAACATGTATGAAGTAATTTCAAGTTTAGGTTTTTGGGGAGCAGAAACTGCTCCCCTATAAGTGCCCCAATTAGTATTATAAATGTAACTAATAGGATCTTGAATATTAGTTTTAGACTTGTTTATTGCACCTTCAATTCTCCATCTATTTAATTTTTTACCTATTGCTAATTCATATGTTTCCCCAGTTCTTAAATCACCATTTATATTATATATATGCTTGTATCCAAATATCTCTTGTGAAGCTTTGCTTTTGAAATTATCTGGAAATAAGGCTCCTCCTTTTGCTGCCAAATAAATATTCTTTCCATTATATTTTTTAGTCTTATTTTTCTTCCTATGAGTTTTAAATCGATGCTCTTTCGACGATTTTTCTATTACTACCTTATTCTTATTTTTAATTATCTTACCATCGGTTTTTTTTTTAATGAATGATTTAGATAAGAAATCATATGAAGTATCTTTCTCTAAGTTTATTGGCTTTTTATTATAATACTTTGGAAGGACTTCCTTTCTTTTACTCCTGAAATGGTAGCTATCATTAGCTTCATTTAAAATGGAGTTGCTTGAATCATATTTACCATTTTGTATTTGATCATTGTTTAAAAAATAGCCCTTGGCTCTGCGGAAAATACTTAGCCTTCGTCTTGGCTTACGCTCTTGATCTTGTATTTTGCTATCATTAAAAAAATAGCTTTCACCATTTTTTATAAGCTCTATTTGGTCTTTAGGTCTTTTGCCAAAGTAATAGCTGTTATCGTTTTGATAAATATCCATACTCATATTTCTTCTAAAATTACGTTCTTTCTTATTTAGACTATTAAAATAGTAGCTATCTCCTTTTCTTGAAATAGAAACAGATT
>QCPL01000043.1 GCA_003212515.1 Prochlorococcus sp. AG-436-M02 | reverse complement strand
TTTCTAAATTACCCTGAATTAGAATGCCTTATCCAAGGTAATTAAATTAGAAAGGTTTTGCTAAATAGTTCTGCTTATTTATTCCGAGCTAAAAGCTTCATCTCATTAATTTGGACACTATTATTATTCATCTTTTTTACGGATGTTGAACTAATCTCCCCGCAGCCGCAAATTGACTGTAATCTCTGTGGAGTTTTAAAAATACTTTTTTAACCTATGCAAACCTATGGAAATCCAGACGTCACCTACGGGTGGTGGGTTGGTAACTCTGTAGTAACCAACAAGTCAAGTCGATTTATAGGCTCGCATGTTGCGCATACAGGATTAATAGCTTTTACAGCTGGTGCAAATACTCTATGGGAGCTTGCTCGCTACAACCCAGATATCCCTATGGGACATCAAGGTATGGTGAGTATTCCTCATTTAGCTTCTTTGGGTATTGGTTTTGATCAAGCAGGCGCTTGGACAGGTCAAGATGTTGCTTTCGTCGGCATTTTTCATCTGATCTGCTCCTTTGTATATGCACTTGCTGGACTTCTACACTCAGTTGTATTTAGTGAAGATACTCAGAATTCTTCAGGTCTATTTGCTGATGGTCGTCCTGAGCATCGTCAAGCAGCTAGGTTTAAGCTTGAATGGGACAATCCAGACAACCAGACCTTTATCCTTGGCCACCACCTTGTCTTTTTTGGTGTTGCCAATATCTGGTTTGTTGAATGGGCCAGAGTTCATGGAATCTACGACCCTGCTATAGAGGCAATACGTCAAGTTAATTACAATCTTGACCTAACTCAGATTTGGAATCATCAGTTTGATTTCATCCAAATAGACAGCCTTGAAGATGTAATGGGAGGCCATGCTTTCTTAGCTTTCTTCCAGATTGGAGGGGGTGCATTCCATATTGCTACTAAGCAAATTGGTACTTATACCAAATTTAAAGGTGCTGGATTACTTTCAGCAGAAGCAGTCCTCTCTTGGTCTTTAGCTGGTATTGGTTGGATGGCAATTATTGCAGCCTTCTGGTGTGCAACTAATACAACTGTTTATCCTGAGGCTTGGTATGGAGAGACTTTACAACTTAAGTTTGCCATCTCTCCTTATTGGATAGATACAGGAAACATGGATGGAGTTGTTACTGGTCACACTTCTCGTGCTTGGTTAAGCAATGTCCATTACTACTTAGGGTTCTTCTTTATCCAAGGTCACTTATGGCATGCAATTCGTGCTATGGGGTTTGACTTCAGGTCAATTACAAGAGCAGTAGGTAACTTGGATAACGCAAGAATTACCTTATCTGACTAAACTTATTTTCCTTAAATATGATTGATTTCTCTCACGTGCTGGATTTCGCAACCCAGCTACCTCATCCATCAGACTTAGGTTTAGTAAAACCATCAGGTGGCTTTCAATTGCTACCAGTAGTCTTTGGATTCCTTGCAATAATTCAGGTATCCCAGTTCCATTGGTATGCAAGAGATTGCAACGATCCTGAAAAGTTTGAAGGGACTGAAAGACAAAAATTGTCACGTTCTGGAAACTAGAATCTGAAAAAATCTTTCAAAGCTAAAGCTTCCTTTTAGTTTTACTTAAACGACTTTTTCTTTTAAGCCTCGTCTTTCAGGACGAGGCTTTTTTTTTGAAACTCTCTAATAGAAGAATTAACTATTAAATGATTGTTGTTATCTTCGCCATTTATTTGATATGTATAAATGCCTGAGTTTTTACCCTTATAGACAGGAAAGTTATATTGTCCTAGAAATAAGTTGGGCCTGGGGGTATCTATAACTCACTGAAAGTGAAGTTTCCTAAGGCTTGGGGGCTATCTTATGAATCGCATCTGTGCCCCCATTCAACTCTCAAGGAGGAAAGTATGTCTTATTTAAGCGAATATGCTCCAGTTCTTATTGGGTTGGCGTTAGGCTGGTTCGTTATTCTTGGAGCAAGGGAACTATTAAAGGAAGCGTCTTCCGCGTTTGTGAAAAAATCAAATGCTTAATTTAATATAAGGATTAACCTAGTAGATCAACATCCCTTGATGGATTTGTCCAAAATCAAAAAGATTTCTCCTCTGTATTCTTATTGGATATCAAATCAAACTAATGAGGATGAAAAAGAAAGACTAAGTATAGCAAATGTTGATAGCAAAGCTTCTTATTTATTTGAAAAAGAGCCTTATAAGTGGGAAAATTTATTTCAGAGCATTGCTAGACAAATTGCCTATGGTGACTCTGATTCAATTCGTGGAATGAAAGTTTTGTTAAGTACAATTCTTATACCTTATAGAGAAGAAGTTCTTGAACATTTTGTAAAAGAGGGGATTTTCGAAGAAGCAATTATAGAAGAATTATCTAAGGTAGATTCTTTAGGGGCGCCTACTAAATCAAATATTTTTAGATTTTTAAAGATATTATTTATAATTTTTTCTAATCCATATGGGATAGAAATTAGGCGAAAAAAGCTTCACTCTTATGAATTTACAGGTTTTTTTATTCATTCCTTCCGTCAAAAACTAAGTGCCTTTTTAGACCATTTAGGCCTATCTGAGAGTTAAACCAGCTTTATAAATCAATTCTATTAATTCTTATTTGGGATCGTCAGCTATTATTATCTTAGCCATTTTAATTTGAGAGTTTGCATGACTGGAATTCTCTTAAATACTTATCAAAGGAGTAAAGTAGATGATAATGATGACTTGATATTCTATTCTCAGCCAAGATTAGTTAATCATTTAGATGATGCTTTTAGAGCTAGATTGACACAGCTTTACAGAGATCAATTAGATGAAGATATGGCAATTCTTGACCTGATGTCTAGTTGGGTTAGTCATCTGCCGGATGAGATTACATATAGAAGAGTTATTGGCCATGGAATGAACTCTATTGAATTAGAGAAAAATGATCGCTTAGATGCGCATTGGGTACAAGATTTGAATAAGAATCAAATCTTGCCTTTAGAAGATGCATCTATCGATGCTTGTTTAATGGTCGCTGCGTGGCAGTACCTGCAATATCCAGAGAAGGTAGCCGGTGAACTTAAACGTGTTGTTAAAAAAGGGGGGCAACTTATCGTTTCATTCTCAAATAGAGCTTTTTGGACAAAGGCACCAAGGATTTGGACGGAAGGCTCTGATTTTGACCATTTGAATTATGTAAAAGATGTCCTAATAGCTCAAGGATGGCCAGAAGCTCAATTTATATCTGAGCCAACCCAAAAAGCTGGATTCTTTTCATTTTTAGAATTAAATGGCGATCCTTTCTTCTCTGTTTTAGTAAATAATAATTAATGGGCTTAAATTATAAAGAGGTTGTAAAAGAAATTCTCTGATCAAATTCCTTATGATTCTTTCTTGTCAAAAATAAACTTTAGTATTAAGATAGCGAGACCAAGAATAAATGTAATTATATTGAAAAAGATTACAGGTAAAGAATGTATTCCCCATCCATAGAACTCCCAAAGAATTATTCCTATTATGAATAAAATAAACATTACATAAGAAATATCTTTTGCTGATTTTGAATTCCACACTTTGATAAGTTGAGGTACAAAAGCAATAGTTGTTAGAGTACCCGCGATTAGCCCCAGAGCATCCATCGAGCTTATCGATTCCATGAAAATTCGCTTTTTTATAAGCCTACTTTTTAAAGAGCATATGGAAAGATTTTTATATTAAGTAATTAATAAATTATTATCATAATGGGGCTTTAGACTTTGAAATAACGGTGAGCTAGCAAAAAATTTTTTCATCGAAGAGCCATCCCTAGGACTACTGCGCTAAATTAAACAATAGCTTTCGACCCAGATTAGTAGTTATTACTTAGGTACTTTATTCTTGTTAACTAAACCATGGGATTTAACTGGTTCTATGCTAAAAAACTAAGACATATTATT
>QCPL01000042.1 GCA_003212515.1 Prochlorococcus sp. AG-436-M02 | reverse complement strand
TCTATACTAAAAATGCGAAAATCGTTTTAATTATTCTTCAATAATTCCAGTCCCAAGTGTTCAGGAATCAAGCCGCACAAAAATTTGCAACAATTGAGACTTTTTTTCTGGGGGCTAAATTTGGAGACTCCTTTGCATTACTCAAAAACATGGAGGAGAGAAGCAATGGCCTTTTTTGAATCTGAGATTGTGCAGGAAGAGGCAAGAAGTCTCTTTATGGATTATCAAAACCTCATGAAGTTAGGAGGTGATTATGGAAAATTTGATCGAGAAGGTAAGAAAATGTTTATTGCTAGGATGGAGTCTTTGATGGAGAGATATAAGGTTTTCATGAAAAGGTTTGAGCTTTCTGAAGATTTTCAGGCAAAGATGACGGTAGAACAATTGAAAACCCAATTAAGCCAATTTGGCATGACTCCAGATCTAATGTTTGATCAGATGAATTTAACTTTAGATAGGATGAGATCTGAACTTGATGAATCTCAATCTTAAATAGTGGTTTTATTTATACACGACCACTTTGTTAGTGAAGATTATTATGTCTGATCAGTTTTCTTCTTTGCCTGATTGGCTTTCAAGAGGATTAGAAGACTTATTCCCATTGTCTGATCCTTCAAGCTTAGACGAGGATCAAAACTTATTTTTAAAACTCTCAAAGGCTTCAAAAATCAACAGACCACTTAGGGTCAAACTTGGGATCGACCCAACTGGAACTGACATACATTTGGGACATAGTATCATTTTTCGAAAATTAAGAGCCTTTCAAGATGCAGGTCATAAGGCAATTTTGATTATTGGAGATTTCACAGCGAGAATTGGCGATCCAACTGGGAAAAGCAAAACACGAGTTCAAATATCTTCTGACGAGGTAGAGGCAAATGCAAAGACATATCTTGATCAATTGGGTTTTAACAAGCCAAAGGGTTTGTCACTTCTAGATTTTGAGACTCCAGGACGAATTGAAGTTAGAAGAAATAGCGAGTGGCTTGAAGACTTTGACATGACAAAAATTATTAATCTTCTAAGCAAATCAACTGTTGGTCAAATGCTCGCAAAAGAAGAATTTTCTAACCGCTACTCCTCTGGAATATCGATTGCATTGCATGAGTTCCTTTATCCATTATTGCAAGGATATGATTCCGTTGCAGTTGAGGCAGATATTGAGCTTGGAGGGGTAGATCAAAAATTCAATGTAGCTATGGGTAGAGATATGCAACGTCATTTTTCACAGAAGCCTCAATTCGGCTTGTTATTACCGATCCTTGTTGGATTGGATGGGACACAAAAAATGAGTAAAAGTTTAGGTAATACTGTTGGGCTTTCAGAAGATTCACTTTCAATGTATTCAAAATTGGAAAAAGTACCTGATTCTCAAGTTATCAACTACTTGACACTTTTAACTGAATGCGATCTCAGCAATCTAACAGATAACCCCAGAGAATTGCAAAAGTTTATGGCCTTAAATGTTACAGCAAAGTTCCATGGTATGTCTTCTGCGAAGAGAGCTCAATCAGATGCCTCTAGCCTTATTTTAGGTTCTCAAAATGCAGCCGAGGATGTTCCAGAATTGTCTCTTGCAAACATTAAATTCCCAGTAAAAGCATTTTTATTATTGAGTTCTTTGGGCTTATGTTCAAGCAGCAGTGAAGCAAGAAGAAGAATCCAAGGTGGAGGGGTTCGTTTAAATGGGGAGAAAATTGTTGATGCAAATTTTCAGTTTTTAGATAAAGAAGATCTTGTTGGAATGGTGTTGCAATTAGGAAAAAAGTTTTTCCGAAGACTGACTAACTAATCAACAATTATTGATTAATTTAATGACGATTTCATTTAAACCTGAGGAAAAGTTGATTCTTGCTCTTGATCAGATGAGTGAGGCCAAAATGTTGAATTTGCTTGATAGGCTTCCAGATTTAATTTGGGTTAAAGTAGGCCTTGAATTGTTTACTCTTTTGGGTCCTGAAATTATATATAAGTTAAGGGATTTAGATAAAAAGGTTTTTTTAGACCTTAAGTTTCATGATATTCCTATCACAATGGCAAGAACTTGTTATCAGGCAGCAAAAACAGGAGCTGAATTAATTACAGTGCATGCTTCTGCTGGTATAAAAGCCTTAGAAGAATCAAATCAATCAGCGATTGAAGGTGCTCAAGATGCAGGACTTTCTCCTCCTACCCTTTTAGCCGTTACTGTTTTGACTAGCTGGGATCAGGAAAAATTTACTCAAGAACTTTCTATTGACCAAACGTTGAGTGAAAGAGCTAGTTTTTTGGCTAAATTAGCTTTTGAAGCAGGTATAGGAGGATGTGTTTGCTCTCCAAGAGAAGTCAAAATATTACGTAATGCTTTCCCAGAACCTTTTCAATTAATTACACCAGGGATTCGTTCTTTAGGCGCTAATTTAGATGACCAGGCAAGGGTAATGACACCATTCAATGCATTGAATGCAGGCTCATCGAAATTAGTGATAGGAAGAGAAATAACTAGATCAAGAGAACCCGAAAAGGTCTTTAAAAAAATTTGTTCTGAGATAAGTAGTAATTAATTAATTCCCAATTCTTGGCTCTTCCCCATTTATTAACCTAATAAAATTTGTCCGATGCCTCCATAGAACAAGTGCCATTGCTATTACACTAATTAATGTGTAAGGGATAGATATTGAACCTGTTGTGTTGATAATCATTATTATTGGGAGACTTATTGCAGCGCAAATACTTGATAAAGAAACTATTTTCCAGATACTTAAAACAACAAGAAATACGCCCAAAGAACCTAAACCGACTTTCCAAGAGATTCCTAGAAATATTCCAAGACCAGTAGCTACGGCTTTACCACCTTTACCTTTTAACCAAATAGGCCAGATATGACCAGATATGGCAAAAAGTCCTGCAATTACCTGCCAATTTTGGTCAAAAAGAAATGCCTTTGATATTAATATTGCAGCAGTGCCTTTGCCAACATCTAATAAGAACACAATTAAAGCAGGAACTTTACCAACATGTCTCAAAACATTTGTTGCACCTGTGGAGCCAGAGCCTTGTTCTCTAAGGTCTACTCCAGTTATAAATTTACCAGCAAGATATCCACTTGGGATAGACCCTAGTAAGTAACTAATCAGTAATAAAAAAAATGAGTTTGGAATTGTTTTAGACCTATTAAATTAATTCTTCCTCAATATAAAGTTCATTAGGAGTTGCTGCAAATGTAAGCCAAATAGGGAATTGAAGTATAGGAATTGCAATGCTTTCTTCTGCAGCATCTATAAGAATTAAGGGCACCTCATTTTCTTCTTCTAGGCGATCTGCTCTTTCAATAAGGGGACCTGGTCTTTCAAAAAGCACGACACCACTATTTGGTCCAAAATCCTCTCTGTTTAGGCCTAACGCATCTTGAAGCCCTCTACGCCATTCCCCTAATCTCTCAGGTTGGCTGGCTAAGACAAGAGCTTGGAATCGATCTCCATATAGCTCTCCAAGAATTGCAATTAATGCAGCTGATACAAGAACATTTCGTGGTCTATTGCCTCTGCTAGGTTGGGCGCCTCTACCGCCCATATTGAAAAACCAATCTTCTAAAATCTCTACATCTTGAGACTCTAAACTCCTTCTAAATTTCCAAGGGTCTGCATAATAATCAGGGCCTTCTAAGTATTGATTTAGAAGTTGAAGAATTAATTCTTTGTCAGGTTTGAATGTGTCTGCTATGGCTGCTTCCGCACTAACGCCTTCTGCTTCTTCTTGAGGATCTTTGGCTTTAGTTTTATCAAGAGGTGAAGGAGTAACTACTACAGGTTGTGCTATTAGATCAAGTTGTTCTACTGAATTGCTTAAATCTTGAAGTGCACCAGTTAAGTATTCTTGAAAACCTTTAACTCGTCTTGCTATCGAATCAGATTGACCAGAAAAGGTTTTTGAAACTTCTTTCTCTAAGCTGTTCTTTCTTTTCTCTAGTATCTCTATTTCCTCCTC
>QCPL01000041.1 GCA_003212515.1 Prochlorococcus sp. AG-436-M02 | reverse complement strand
TAAAAATTTAATGACCAGCAGCGGCAAAATCAGAATCTACGAACTTTCCAGAGATTTAAATCTGGATAATAAAGATGTGCTTGATGCTGCTAAAAAACTGTCCATTCCTGTGAAAAGTCACAGCAGCTCTATTAGTGATCTAGATGCAAATAAAATTAAAAACCTGCTCTCAGGTAAGAAAAAGCCAACCCAATCAACGCAACATAAACCAACTTCAGGAAAAGAAATTCTCTCCGTTAAAAAGGCTATTGTTTCTCCTTCTAAGAATCTAAAGTCAAATCAAACAACGAGCAATGCTAAAAGTAAGCAGTCGATTCTAAAGAGCAAGCCATCTAGTCCACAAACAAAGCTTACGAAATCCCCGAAGCCTCCTTCTCAAATAAAGGGAAGAAATGAACAAGAAAAAGAGCCTATCTCACTAAATTCACATCCCAAAATCATAAATTCAGGAGGGACTCAACCCCAATCTAATAACAGAAATAATTTAAAAGCCACTCAATCAAAACCAAAGCCTCCAACGCCTCCAATTGCTCCAACAAAATCAATCAATCCTCCTATTTCAAGACAGGTCAATCCCTCTTTAAAGAATATAAATAGCAATCTAAAAGCCAACCCCACCAAGGCTAAGCCAAATATTATTGGCAAGCCACAATCAAATCAAAGAAATATTCAAAGTGATCTTGTTAAAGAAACTACGAAGTCAACTCCTAAACAACTTATTCAACAGCCAGAAACAAAAAAACCTAACGCTCCTCAAAGACCTATAGCTCCACCACCACGTCCTAAAATATCCTCTCAAAATAATCAAAAGACTTCAAACAAAAAAACATTCAATAGTCCAAATCAAAGAAGAGTTTCACCTCAGAGAGGAACTGAAATCAAATCAGGGAGCCAAAGTCATCTTAAAAATATTCAAGACCGATCTGGACAGGTACCAAAAAGAGGCAATCGTGTCGAACTAGTAGGAGCTCCAATAAGACGAAGCAATAACAAGTCTGGCAATACTAGTAGCAGAGGCCCAAGAGATGGGAACTTCCGCTCTGGGGCACCAGGCGCTTCGAGCCCTAGGCAAGGCACCCCTAGAAGAGGAGGCGAAGGTGGTGGCGGACGCTCTCAAGAAACTCGGCCTCGCCCAGGGATGCCTCCAGGAATGCGGAAGCCAGTTGCACCTGGAGAGCTTATGCAATTGCAAAAGCCAACAAGTAATGTAACGCCTCCTATAAAACGTTCTGAGATTTCTAAAGGATCGAAAAGAGACGCTACTCCAACTGCAAAGCCTCCAACCAATAGACCTACCCCTTCAACTGCGCCCAAAAGGCCACCACTACGTGCTGGAGCAGGAGGTTCACCAAGAAAAAGGAAATCAGATTGGGATGACGCCGCAAAACTGGAGGCTCTTAGAAATAAATCACCTCAAAAGCAGCGACAAAAAGTTCACATCATTGGAGAAAATGACGATGCGCTAACTGCAGAAACAAGTGGTTTTGCAGGTGAAAAGCAAGCTGTAGTACTTTCAGCAAGTCTTGCACGTCCTAGTGCACCTAAGGAGAAAACGACACAAAAGAGAGCGTCTAAACCAACAGGAGCATTACGAAAGCGTAAAAAAGAATCTACTCGACAAAGACAACGTAGAAGAGCTATGGAGTTACGTGCTGCACGAGAAGCTAAACAAGTTAGACCAGAAATGATTGTTGTTCCTGAAGACAACATCACAGTACAAGAGCTTGCAGACAAACTTAGTGTTGAAAGCTCAGAAATCATCAAGTCTCTCTTCTTTAAAGGAATTACTGCGACAGTCACTCAATCATTAGATTTAGCCACAATTGAAACTGTTGCAGAAGAGTTTGGAGTACCTGTTCTGCAAGACGATATTGAAGAAGCTGCTAAGAAAACGGTTGAGATGATTGAAGAAACTGATATCAAACACTTAATCAGAAGGCCACCTGTCGTAACCGTCATGGGGCATGTGGATCATGGGAAAACCAGCTTATTAGATGCAATCAGAGAAGCAAGAGTTGCTTCAGGAGAAGCAGGTGGTATTACCCAACACATAGGCGCCTACCAAGTAGATATAGAACATGAGAACAAGCCACGTAAGCTAACATTCCTTGATACACCTGGGCACGCAGCATTTACCGCTATGCGTGCAAGAGGAACCAAAGTAACAGACGTTGCTGTGCTTGTTGTGGCTGCTGATGACGGTGTCAGGCCACAAACCTTAGAAGCTATTAGTCATGCCCGTGCAGCAAAAGTACCAATAGTGGTTGCAATTAACAAGATTGACAAAGAGGGTTCTTCTCCTGACCGTGTAAAACAAGAATTGTCTGAGCAAGAGCTAGTGGCAGAAGAGTGGGGTGGTGATGTTGTGATGGTCCCTGTAAGTGCAATTAAAAGTCAAAATATAGATAAGCTACTAGAGATGATTCTATTAGTAACTGAAGTAGAAGACCTGCAGGCTAATCCCGACCGACTTGCAAAAGGAACCGTTATAGAAGCACATCTTGATAAAGCAAAAGGTCCTGTAGCAACTTTATTGGTCCAAAATGGAACCCTAAAATCAGGCGATGTTGTTGCGGCTGGACCTGTACTAGGAAAAGTCCGAGCAATGGTTGACGAACATGGTACAAGGCTCAAACAAGCAGGTCCCTCTTGTCCAGTAGAAGCTCTTGGTTTCAACGAAGTTCCGACTGCAGGAGATGAGTTTGAAGTTTATCCCGACGAAAAATCTGCTAGAAGTGTTGTCGGAGATAGAGCATCAGATGCCAGAGCAACTCGCCTCGCACAACAAATGGCTTCCAGAAGAGTTTCCCTTTCATCAATGTCAGGTCAAGCAAATGATGGTGACCTTAAAGAGCTTAATCTCATACTCAAAGCTGATGTCCAAGGCAGCGTAGAAGCAATTCTCGGTTCTTTAGAACAATTACCAAAAGATGAAGTACAAGTAAGAGTCCTTCTATCTGCTCCTGGCGAAATCACTGAAACTGATGTAGATCTAGCTGCTGCTTCAGGCGCTGTCATTATTGGGTTTAATACTTCCATGGCATCTGGGGCTAAAAGAGCAGCAGATACAAGTAGCGTCGATGTCCGAGAATATGATGTCATTTATAAACTTTTAGAAGATATTCAATTAGCCATGGAAGGGTTACTGGAGCCAGATATGGTTGAAGAGAAAATTGGAGAAGCAGAAGTGCGAGCCATATTTACTATTGGGAAAAGTGCTGTAGCCGGATGTTATATTTCCAATGGAAAACTTCAACGAAATTGCAAAGTTAGGGTCAATAGAGATGGACAAGTCGTTTTCGAAGGAAATCTTGATTCTCTAAGGCGCAATAAAGATGTAGTGAAAGATGTTTCTAGTGGTTTTGAATGTGGGATCGGTTGTGATAGGTTTGCAAACTGGAAAGAAGGTGATCTTATTGAAGGCTACAAGTTGGTAACTCAACGACGCAAACTAACTACCTAGATAACAAACTTTACTTTATATTTTCATACCACTCTCTAAGTAGACAATATTTTCTATAACTACAAAATAATTGGCTTAGGCAATAAGCATTATTTTTCAATACTCTTTAATTGATGAGAAGTCAGGCCAAGTAATCCTAATTAACTTTTAGTGCGATCTAAAAAAATAAAAGTAGAAAAAGCAAAAAAAGCAATTAACTGAATCGCGACATCATTCATTGGAACAATTTCACCTGATATTGAACGTATTCCCATTATTAAAAGACCCATTCCTGCAGAAGCTGATAAAGCAATCCAAATTATGCGACGCAAGCCTCTAAATGGATTCCTTGACTCTTGCAAAAGTCTTTTTCGGATTTTAGGATCTAGATTCACAGTACAGTTGTTAAATTGCCGGTGTAGCTCAGGGGTAGAGCAACTGATTCGTAACCAGTAGGTCAGCGGTTCAATTCCGCTCACCGGCATGAATAAAAATCAAGTTCTGACAGAGAAAAGCTTACCAAAGAACAATCTGAATGCTTGCTAATTCTGGTATGTATT
>QCPL01000040.1 GCA_003212515.1 Prochlorococcus sp. AG-436-M02 | reverse complement strand
AAATGGGAAGGTTCAAAGCACTACTTTCAGAGCTTTTGACCCTACTCAAGAAGAAGAAACTTACTCCATGATTACTGCTAACAGATTCTGGAGTCAGATCTTTGGTATTGCTTTTTCAAACAAACGTTTTCTTCATTTCTTAATGCTTTTCGTACCTGTAATGGGTATGTGGTGTGCAGCGATAGGAATCGTTGGACTTGCTCTTAACCTAAGAGCTTATGACTTTGTAAGCCAAGAAATTAGAGCTGCTGAAGACCCCGAGTTTGAAACTTTCTATACCAAAAACATACTTTTGAATGAAGGTATGAGAGCCTGGATGTCTTCTGTGGACCAGCCACACGAAAATTTTGTATTCCCTGAGGAGGTACTCCCACGTGGAAACGCCCTTTAATAATCTTTTAAAAGCTCCTAACCAGAGCATTGAAGAAACTGGCTATGCCTGGTATGTAGGCAATGCTCGTTTAATCAATCTTTCTGGGAAATTACTTGGTGCTCATATTGCTCATACAGGACTTATGGTGTTCTGGGCAGGAGCAATGATGCTTTATGAGGTGAGTCACTTCACCTTTGACAAGCCAATGTGGGAACAAGGCTTAATACTTCTTCCTCACGTTGCTATGTTTGGTTATGGCATCGGTCCTGGCGGTGAAGTTATTGACATAATGCCTTACTTTCAAGCTGGTGTGGTTCACCTTGTTGCCTCTGCAGTACTTGGATTTGGTGGGATTTATAACTCTTTAGCTGGACCAGAGAAACTTGAAGAAGAATTCCCTTTCTTTTCTACGGATTGGAGAGATAAGGATCAAATGACAACCATTCTTGGTCGTCATTTATGCGTTCTTGGATTGGGTTCACTAGCTTTTGCCATTAATTGGCAGTTCCTTGGTGGCCTATATGACACTTGGGCTCCAGGCGGAGGTGAGGTCAGATTAATTACTCCAACAACAGATCCAGGAATTATCTTTGGATATCTTTTCCAGACCCCATGGGGTGGTGGTGGAAATATGGTTGGTGTAAATTCTGTCGAAGACATCGTTGGTGGTCACTACTATCTAGGAATCATTGAACTCTTAGGTGGTCACTTTCATATGCAAACCAAGCCTTTTGGCTGGGCACGTAGAGCTTTCATTTGGAATGGAGAAGCATTACTTAGTTATGCTTTAGGCGGTCTATGTGTAGCAAGCTTCTATGCTTCTACATTCGTTTGGTTTAACAACACTGCTTACCCATCAGAATTCTACGGACCAACCAATGCTGAGGCCTCTCAGGCACAGAGTTTCACATTCCTTGTTAGAGACCAAAGAATAGGTGCAAATGTTGGTACCACAATGGGTCCTACAGGTTTAGGTAAGTACTTAATGAGATCCCCTACTGGTGAAATTATCTTCGGTGGAGAAACAATGCGTTTCTGGGATTTCCGTGGTCCTTGGCTTGAACCATTAAGAGGTGAAAACGGACTAAGTCTAGACAAGATTCAAAATGATATTCAGCCTTGGCAAGTACGCCGTGCAGCTGAATATATGACTCATGCACCAAATGCTTCTATCAACTCAGTTGGTGGAATCATTACTGAGCCTAATGCAGTTAACTTCGTTAACCTCCGTCAATGGCTTGCATCAGCTCATTTCTTCCTAGGCTGGTTTACCTTTATTGGCCATCTTTGGCATGCTGGACGAGCAAGAGCTGCCGCTGGTGGATTCGAGAAAGGTATTGATAGAAAAACCGAGCCAGCACTTTCTATGGCTGACTTAGATTAATCAATCATGATTTAGAAAAGCTCCCTTTAATTTAGGGGGCTTTTTTTTTGCTTAAAATTCTTCCAATTCACTAAAACATTTCTTACAGAACAGGAATAGAAGCTTTAACTAAAGCAGCTCTAAGCCAAGGGAGGCTAAGACCAATAACATTGCTATAACATCCTTCAATACTTTCTACAAAAAAAGCCCCCTTCCCTTCTATAGCAAACCCCCCCGCACAATTCATAGGTTCGTCTGTATCAACATAATTAACTATTTCAATATCAGATAATTTTGCGAAATGAACCTTTGTACTTATAACCTCCGTAATCATTCCTTTGAAATCTGGACAAGTAACAACATTCTCATCACTCTTAGGCCTAAATATTAAAGAATGTCCTGTGTGAAGTATTCCATAAGAAGATGACATCATTTTCCATCTAGTTAAAGCTTCTTCTTTACTACGAGGTTTCCCAAATATTTCACCTTTAAATTCAAACAAAGAATCACACCCTAAAACAGCTTGAACCTTATTATTAAAATTATCATCCAAGCCCTCGGTTAAAATTCTTAGGCCAACAGCTTCAGCTTTTTTATAAGAAAGCTTCTGCACCAAACTCGTTGGAGTTTTATCAATTATTTCATCCTCATCAAAGTTACTTGCCATTATTTTAAATTCAATTCCAGATCTTTGAAGCAACTCCTTTCTACCTTTTGATTTAGACGCAAGTACCAACACAATATTCAATCAAATGGACCTTATAGATAAGCATATTATTAATAGAAGTACTATTGCCATAAAAGGCCTACCTCTTACTTCCTTGTTCTATAAAGACATTCAAAAATCTGGGCTATCAGCAGAAGAAGTTTTTCAAATGAAGGAGAAATACATTTCAACCTTCATATTCAAAACTAGAAGTCCTGAAGAAATAGAGAGTCATTTTCTCTGGCTAATAAAAATTGGTGTTCTAAGAAGAGAAGTTGATGGACAAGGGTTAACCTCGAAAGTTCGGCTGACCCCTCTTGGTAGAATTATTTTAGAAAGTGATCCAAATATTCCTAACAAAAAGAACTCATTATCTGAATTATTTAAAAACTGGATTTACCGCAATATCCTTCTTACGTGAATACAAAACTTCAAAAGCTTAAGCCTGTTATGGTACTTGGCACTTGCAGTGGTGCAGGCAAATCCCTAATAGCAACAGCTATTTGCAGATACCTTTTCAGAAGAGGTGAGAGACCTCTTCCATTTAAAGGTCAAAACATGAGCAATAATGCCTGGGTAGATCAAAACAATGGTGAGATGGCATATTCTCAAGCTGTTCAAGCCTGGGCTTCAGGTGCAGAACCAATTTGTGCAATGAATCCCGTTTTGCTAAAGCCTAAAGGAGATTGCACCAGTGAAGTGATTCATCTTGGTAAAAGCGTAGGAATATCAAAAGCAGCAACTTATTACGAAGAATGGTTCATACCAGGCTGGGAAGCAATAAAGCAAGGGTTAAAGGAACTAGAAAGTCTCAATAATTGCACTCGACTCGTTCTTGAAGGAGCTGGTAGTCCTGTGGAAGTAAACCTTCAGCACAAAGATCTAACAAACTTAAAATTGGCAAATTACTTAAATGCAAACTGTGTTCTAGTTGCAGACATTGAAAGGGGAGGTGTATTTGCTCAATTAATAGGGACACTGGCTCTTCTTCAACCACATGAAAGAGATTTAATAAAAGGGATTATTATTAATAGATTTCGTGGAGATATTTCTTTATTTGATGAAGGACGCAAATGGCTTGAGAATGAGACTAAAAAACCAGTTTTAGGTATTTTGCCTTGGTTAAATGAAAATTTCCCTCCAGAAGATTCATTAGATTTATTAGAGAGGAAAGGAATAAAACCCAGTGCTGACATTAGGATAGTAGTAATAAAGCTTCCTTCTTTTAGTAATTACTCTGATTTAGACCCCCTTGAAGCAGAGCCTACAGTTCAACTAATCTGGATTTCTCCAGGTGATCAATTAGGAACCCCAAATGCAGTAATACTTCCTGGAAGCAAGCAAACTTTAAAAGACTTAGAGAAATTGCATTCAAGTGGACTGGGGAAACAAATCAAAGATTTTGCAAATTCTGGAGGTAGTGTCTTTGGAATTTGCGGTGGGCTTCAAATGCTTGGAGAGGAACTTGAAGATCCGTTAGGACTTGAGCATTCTTTAAAAGAGAACTTAAATTATAAATTTGATGGCCTTAACCTCCTATCAATTAAAACTATTTTTGAGCCTAAAAAGTCCTTGACGAGGTTGCAGGCAATTGCTATATGGCCAAATAAATCAGAAATTATTGGATTTGAATTACATCATGGGAAAAGCAGGCATAAGAAAAATTTAAAAAGTGAGCATGCCCCTCTTCAACTTTTTGATACTCCTAACCTAGGCTGGATAACTAATAAAAAAAGTCATTTAAACGTAGCAGGAACTTATTTACATGGAATATTTGAGAATGGTGAGTGGAGGAGACTTTGGCTTAATGAACTGAGAAGAAAATCAGGTCTAAAGGAATTGCCAATTTCAAATGATAATCACAGTATTAAACGAGAGAAAATTATTGAACGATTGACTGATGCACTTGAACAAAATGTCAATTTAACACCACTACTTAGCAAATGAATACTGGTACTATAAAAATAGTCTGGCCAAATGGTAGTACATCAGAAGCAGCTGTGGGTAATGACTGGTTAAAAGAAGCTAACAAAGCAGGTATTAATATCCCTACAGGATGTCTTAATGGTAGTTGCGGCGCATGCGAAATTGAAGTGAATGGTGAAGTAATTCGAGCTTGCATTAGTACAATTAAAGGTCCAATAAAAGGAAACCTAAAGGTTGATTTCTTTTACGATCCTTTTTGGTAAAACATATATTTAATTGGCATCTAATGCTATTAGCTATAGCCTCAAAAAAACCTCTTTTCATTCCTACCACATATCTTCAAAATTAGACTCCTGCTCCTTCTTTCGCTTTTCTAATAGAATTTTTCTTTTCTCTAATTCTTCTTCTTCAGGACTTAATCTATTGTCTAACTTACCTTTTCTTATTTTAAGGATTTTTTCTGAAAAATCATCTTTAAAGTATTCCTTCATTTCCAACCAAGCCTCTTTTTCCTCCTCTTTACCTACTGTACCTTTTATCTGATCCTCAATTGATACCCTAACGAATTTCTTAAACTCATCTTCAGTCATACTGCTTAGACGGCTTTCAATATATAGGTCTTTTAACTTGTCTAATTCAAAAGCGCTTAAATCTGTGAAATTAGTTTCTTCAATGCACACTAATCTATACTGATGGTTTTTTATTTCAGAAAAATTCTACTTCAAGATAGACTCATATAGACATTCAGTTTTGAAAATAAAAACAATACAAGAGCATAAAGGTAGTTTCAGCTTTCATTGGCAAATTACAAATGGTGTTGCAAGACGTTGTTAAATAAGTCATTTATGTTTATTAAATAGCAACATTAGTAGACTTA
>QCPL01000039.1 GCA_003212515.1 Prochlorococcus sp. AG-436-M02 | reverse complement strand
ATATTCCAACAACCATATTTAGGAAATTCAAGGACTTTTTTGGGAAGTATTTGTCCAAAGGCAACTACTATATAAATATCAGCGTTAAAATCAAGTAAGGATTGTTGGCTACTTATATCGTTTCTGATATTTTCTGGTGTTAGGCAGGGAATATTTTCTTGTAATGCTACTTTCTTAATTGGTGAAAATGATAATTCTTTACCACGTCCCCTTTTCCTATCTGGTTGTGTGACAACACCTATAATTTGATGTGAGCTTCTTATTATTGCTTCAAAAATAGGTATACAGAATTCAGGTGTCCCCCAAAATACAATTTTCATTTATCGCCAGTTATAGCCAATTCATTAACCCAAATATGAGGAGAAACTCCTTGATGAGTAAATTGTTGATTTCTTTCCACCTGAATAATGTTGTTAAGCAAATTAATAAAATCACCTGCAATTGTGGCTGATTCAATAGATATTTTATTCTTATTCTTTACTAACCATCCATCAAATGGTAGTGAAAATGAACCTTGACTTGCTTTTATTCCTGCATGCAAAGCATGTAGGTTCTCTACTAGAACGAACTCTTCATTTGATTCTTTAAAGTTTAATTCTGGGTATTTAGCTGTCTGACCATTAGCTTTGAATACAACAGGCCAATCTGGAGAAACTGAGGCTTTAGATCCAATACCTCCGTGACCTGTTGGTCTTGTATCGAAATATCTCGCAGTGGCTTCAGAGTGAATGAAATTCCTAAGTATTCCTGCTTCAATAATTGGTATATTTTGTGTTGGAGTACCCTCCCCATCAAAAGTACAAGCACCGAAATTTGATTGATGTAATCCATCATCGTTCATTGACAAGATTTCATTTGATATCTTCCTCCCTATTGAGTCTTTTTTTGAAAGACTGATCCCATCAATTATGGCCCTTGCATTGTAAATATTGCTGAATGCAGTTATTAAGTCTAGAAATGCCTCAGGTTTAAAGCAAACTAAGTATTTACCAGTTTTTATAGGTTTATAATAAAGGTGGCTTATTGTTCTAGATGCTGCTTCATTTATACATTCATTTATATTTATATCCTCTGCTCCATAACCAACCTTAATTGAACCTGAACTTCTTGGCTTCCTTCCAGGTTCTTCGGCCCTTGCATAAAGATATAGACTTGCTTGAGTGCTTTGTATATGTCTAAGAGCTCCGTCACTATTTATATATACTCTTTCAGAAATGCTTTCAGCAAAACCATTATATGGAACGCTTTTTATAGACTTATCTTTGTTTAAAAGAGCTTCTTCTGCGTGAATTAAATCACTCATAAGTTTTTTTACTCCATATGCTTTCCTTAAGGGCCTTTCTAGTTTTGGAAGTTCATCCTTTGCTGCAATAGAGAAATCGGGTGTTTCATTTGTATTTCCAAAATAACTTGCTTCTAATGCACTATTTAGAGCTTTCTTTAAGCCAATTTTAGATAAGTCAGAGGTACTTGTTATGCCTATTTTATTATCGTTCCAAACTCTTATAGTTATTGAACTCTTTTGTGATGCTTTAAGTTGTTTGGGATTACCTTTGTCAATTTGAACAGAAACATCATTTGAAATAGAAGCCCCAAAATCCCATTTCTTTAAACCTAATTCATTAGATAATATTGATAAATTATCTCTTAGCTTTGTTCCATTGATAAGGTTCTTGCTTTCATTCATGACTATCTTCCTCCTATTGTTATTGAATCAACTTTTATATGTGGTTGCCCTACAGTGACGTTGATATTTCCACTTACTGATCCACAAAAGCCGGCAGCCAAGTCTAAATCATTAGCACACATTGATATACGAGGCATAACTTCCACTGCTTCACCTATTAAAGTTGCGCCTTTCACTGGTTCAGCTAGTTTTCCCTTTTTTATTAAATATCCTTCCTCTACTGAGAAATTAAATTGACCCGTAGCACCGACACTACCACCACCCATTGATTTGCAATAAATTCCATTATCAATACTCTCTATAAGTTGTTCTGGAGTATATTCCCCTTTCTCAATATATGTATTTCTCATTCTACTTGCTGCTGCAAAAGCATAACTTTGTCTTCTACCACTCCCAGTCCTTTTATGTCCTGTCCTTATTTCTCCTGCCCTGTCGCAAAGGAACCTTTTTAAAATTCCATTTTCAATAAGTGTTGTTTTTTGTGTTTCCATTCCTTCATCATCAATTGCTATAGAACCAAAAGCACCGTCAGTCAAGCCTTCATCTACTGCAGTTACTTCGCTATGAGCAATCTTTTCATTGAGCTTATTGGCAAAGGGACTTGTTCCCCTTTCAATCTGTGTTGTCTCAAGTAGATGCCCACAAGCTTCATGAAAAATTACTCCACCAAACTTGTTTGCAAGAACAACTGGCATTTGGCCTGCATCTACATATTTGGCATATAGCATTTTTTCTGCGCTTGCGTTGATTTCTATAGCTGCTTTTTCTATATCCCAATCAATTAAAGTAGAGGGTTTACCTTCTGTACCTATACGTCTTCCTATGCTTGATCGATGCTCTTTGTCTAAAGCCAATACATTAAGTCCGATTGATTGATATAAACGGAGGTCTCGACAATAAGTTCCATCACTTGAAGCAACTACGACTTCTTGAGTCGTTTTTGAGTAACTCCCTCTTCTAACATTTACGTGTGGACCTGATTTCTTTAATAGATGGGTAGCCTCTAGAAGTTTGCTTGTGCTTTCTTTTAGAGTTGGACAATCTATTAAATAATTTGATTTTGAAGCCCCATAATCTTTAAGTGTGCTTAAACCGTCAAAGTTGAGAATTGATTGAGTGCTTTTATCAAGACCTAGCATTCCTAGTGCTTGATCCAATGCGAATCTTAAACCTTGCTTCGATAAATCATTTGTAGAGACAAACCCATCCCTTTGTCCTAAGAAAACTCTAATCCCTACTCCTTTACCTATAGAAGGATTAACACTTGTTAACGTATCCTGTTCTGCCAATAGGCCAACGCTTTCAATATTTTCTACAAAAATTTCAACGAAATTTGCTCCAGCGGATATTCCATAGGAAATTAGCTCTTCAAGATTTTTCTTGAAGAGATCATCTATATAGTGAGGTTCAAGAAAATCTTGGCTAAGACGTGCAGTTGTCAATGAGAATAAAGGCTCTCGATCATTTTATTTTAGGCTTTAATAATTGGATCTATTGCTAAAGTTGAGATACCCTTTCATTTCTTTGATTATAGTTTAGATCTATTATCCCTTTAGAAATCTAAAAGCATTTTTTGATATGAGTGCTAAAAAGCCTTTTTATGTATTGATTGCACCTGCTGGACAACTTTGTGGCAATGGTCAACTACGCGAAACAATTTCCGAAAGGCGCAATAGAAAAGGAGATGATGTCCCTTTTTGGTACCTTTCTCCTGAATTGCTAAAACGATTTGATTTAACTCAGACTGATTCAGAGGCTGTAGTTGCAGAAGAACAAACAGCTATTAATTGGCTGCAGCTTAGATTTGGTGGAGATATTTCGATAATTGATATGGATTTGGAGGCTTTAAAGAGAGAGGCTATGGATTTACCCCCAGCTGCACCTGCTAGAGATATAAGTTCTTCTGATTAATTTAGTTTCATTATGAACAACATATCTCATAAAATTACAATCAATTTCAAGCAAGAAAATAGAAAAATTTCTCTTGATGTTCCTGAAGGCGAGAACATCCTTCAACATTTTGAAAAAAGCGGAGAAAAATTACCTTTTTCTTGTAGAAACGGTTGTTGTACTACCTGTGCAGTAAAAATTATTTCTGGAACAATTGATCAATCACAAGGTATTGGACTCTCTAAGCAAATGCAGTCAAGAGGATATGGACTTCTTTGTATTGCAATTGCAATAGCTCAGGCTGAATTAGAAACACAGGAAGACGATGAAGTTTATGAATTGCAATTTGGTAAGTATCTTGGCTCTATAAAGAATAAAGCTGGTAATCCTTTTGATATTTAGTAAATCATTTTATCGTTTTCTATTAGGTATATCTAACAGCATTTGTTTTCTCCATTGGCAGTACAAATTGTTTTAGTATTAAAACAACAAACTTACTTAATGCAATAGGCTTTCTTAATCCACTTTCTTTTCTCCAATTTTTGAAAGCATTTAATATCTCTAGTCTCATTTTTAAGAATTTACCATCATCAAATTTGTATACCCATGGGAAGGCATTTCGTGATGTGTTATTTGTTTGGATGATTACTTCTTCATCAAATAATAAGGGATCTACTCCTAAGAGTTGATAGAATTCACCTCTTTCACAGACAGTAAGAGTATGAGTAAGAAATACTGTCCAAAGAAAAAATCTACTTAGAATCTTTCCTCTAAACCCTTTCGTCATACCAGGCCAACAACGCATCATCATATTTATACAATCACCGTGGCGATTTTCGTCTTGGCACCATGGTTCAAAGAAGTCAAATAAAGGTGCGCAGACTTTCTCTGGATTTGCTTTAAGATGCCTGTTAATCAGGATATATCTCCAATATCCAATTTTTTCAGATAAATAAAGTGAATATAGTACCCAACTTAAAGGAAAGAACGTAGCTGCTCTTTTCTTTGGAAGGTTAGGTAAATCAACGTTTATGCCTTCTGCCTTTAGTGCTCTCCCTAGAAAACCCGCATGTCGAGCTTCATCTCTAGCTAGAAATGTAAAAAATTGGCCAAGTTCAGTTCTTCCAGCTTTCTTGAAGCGGTTTGATATCTCTTTAAAAAGTAGAAAGCCTGAGAATTCTGAAACTACTGATCTGACTAAATAGCTTTCGTAAACTGCTTTATCTTCTGGAGAAAGTTCTTGTAGCCTTTCAAGAGAAGCTTTCCGGTCAAAATGCTTAAGGTTGTAATCTGCCTCCATCTCCTTGAACATTGCTTCAAAGTCTTTTCTGGCTATTTCTAGGTCTGTTTTGGCTGCTTTCTCAAATTCAGTTGTATAAAACCTTGGTGTTAGTAGGTTCTCATCTAAATGTGGTGGAAGCTCATTACGACCCATTGTTCCGATTCCACCAGGTGTTGCTGTGGTCATTTGCTTCTTCTATTCGGATGTCAATAATAATGCTTAATGCCCACTTTCAAGCAAAAACTTCATATAGCAATTTTTATTTTTCTATCAACTCATCATCTTTCTTCGAATAGACACATTAAAAATCAAAAAATAAGCCATATAGTAAAAATTTTTCAGTTAGTTCCTAACCATTTTTGACCATTTAATCTTTGCATTAACCTAGAAGTCAATAGTTGCAGCGTGATTTTTTTTTCATC
>QCPL01000038.1 GCA_003212515.1 Prochlorococcus sp. AG-436-M02 | reverse complement strand
CCATAATTATTGACCATTTAACCCCTCCATTATCCAGAGCAGGATTAACTCATGAGTTGGCTGAGATGGAATCATTATTAGATGAGTATCATGAAGCTAAGAGCTTAGGATCTAATAGAGTTGATATTATTAAAGAAAAATTAGACTTCTTAATAAAAACTAATGATCTAGAACGTTTCTTTAGTAATACTTCTAATAATAATTCACTTGATAAAACAGATTTATTATATAATAATGTAGATGGTTATTTATGTGAGCTAAAAGAAAATCAGATTCGTTCCGGTTTGCATATTTTTGGATCGCTACCAGATGCTGTTAAATTAGCCGAGTTGACATTAGCTTGTTCTCTTTCACCTTCTTTAGATGTACTAGGACTCACTCAAGCACTTACTAAGCATTTAAATATAGAGATAGATCCATGGGTCGATATAGAAAATCATAAAATATCTGACAATGATATAGTTTTAATAAGAAATATTACGTCAGTAAAAATGAGAATTAAAGGAGATTTTATAACTTGGATCACAAATCAAGCTCAAATGATAGTGAATTATTATTTGAATACATTTGATAATATATCTATCCCTAACCAAATAGAGCTACTAAATTCTAATCTTTCCTATTTTTTAAATCCTAAAGTTAATCACCCCACTATTAACCGACTAAAGAAAATTATAATTCCTAGGATTATTGAATCGCCAAAGAGGGAATTGTTTGCAATTAAAAAGGCTTTCAAAGGATTAAGAATTGCAAGTGGCCCTTCCGGTGCTCCTACTCGCGGAGATCTTGATGTTCTGCCTACTGGAAAAAACTTTTACAGTGTTGATCTTAGGTCATTACCAACAGAGTCTGCCTGGGATCTTGGACGTAGAAGTTCTGAAATATTAACTGAACTTTATCTTCTTGAAAATGGAAGCAACCTTACTAATTTAGCTCTTTCAGTCTGGGCGACTTCAACGATGCGTAACGGAGGAGAGGACATTGCTCAATTATTAGCCTTAATTGGTGTTAGACCTGTATGGGATAGAACAACTCGAAAGGTAATTGACTTAGAAGTTATACCTATAAGTATTTTAAATAGACCAAGAGTCGATGTAACTCTAAGAATTTCTGGTTTATTTAGAGATGCCTTTCCAAATTTAGTAGATCTTGTTAATAGAGCCCAAAAATTAATAGCTGACTTAAATGAACCATCAATTCATAATCCTTACGCTTCTTCTATAGCTAAAGGAGAACCCTCCTCAAGAATTTATGGCTCAGCTCCTGAATCATATGGAACTGGATTGCAAGAGTTTATTAATCTTTCAACCTGGGATGATCAAGATGATCTTTCTAAGTTATTTATAGAAAATAGTAAATGGCAGTATAATAATTCTCAAGAACCTGTTGCAAATAAAACTGATCTAGAAAACACACTAAAAAAAATAAAAGTAGTTATTCATAATCAGGATAATAGAGAACATGATTTACTTGATTCAGACGACTATTATCAATTTCACGGTGGATTATCTAATGCCGTAAGATTCTTATCTGGCAATCAACCAGAAATATATTTAGGAGATCATTCGAAACATTTGAGACCAAGAATTAATAAACTAGAAAAAGAAATTGATAAAATTGTAAGATCTCGCCTTTTAAACCCCAAGTGGATAGATGGAATGAAAGCTCATGGATACAAGGGAGCATTTGAAATGTCTGCAAGTTTAGATTATTTATTTGCCTATGATGCAACTACTAATGTTGTATCTGATTGGTGTTATTCTTCCATATTAAAGAAGTGGTTATTTGATAAGAATACGACAAATTTCCTTATGAACGAAAATCCATGGGTACTTAGAGATATTTCAGAAAGGTTTCTAGAGGCATCTAATAGAAGGATGTGGAACGCAAAGATTGAAGAAATAAAGCACTTAAAGGATCTCATCTTAAAATCTGAAAGGAACATAGAAGAATCAAAATATTAAGTTGTTTTTTCAATTACCTCCCTAAAAGTGAATAGCCATGAGTATCTGTTCCACATGTAGTGAGCATGTTATACTTTATAGCCAGTTTATTAATAGAATTACAAACTTGTTCAGAAGGCTGCCATACAGAAGACATATTATAGTCATACCAACTTTCAATGCCATCTATTCCTATTACATTTGCTTCGTTAATAAGAGTTGAAAAATCCAACCTATACCTTGCAGGATGAGCTAATATAGATATTCCATTAGATTTTCTTATAGCTCTAACAACATTTTCTGCGCGTAAATCCGCCCCCTGAACTGATTCTCCTTTTAAATACGAAGCAAGAAAAGAAGATAGAGGGTCAAATCCTAATCCAAGGACATGAACTAAACAACCTTTTAATAAACAACTAATTTCTATTCCTGTCCAAAGTTTAGTAAATTCAGTAGAGTAATTGTTATGTTCCAACCAGTTATTTATAGTTAGATAAGCATAGATGGAATGATGATCTGTAATAGCTATATGCTTAAGGCCTAGGGTAGTTGCCTGTTTGAAAAGCTCTATAGGATCTAGACTTCCGTCACTGCATGTTGTGTGACAATGAAAATTTATAGTATTAGGACAACTTAATGAAGTTATTGATTTTATAACTTCAACTATGGGATGATTATTATTAAGCACTTTAGGATAATGTAATACTATGTATTACGTAACCTTCTATATCTGGCATAAAATTGAATTGATACAGCCATGAATAATACTAATCCAACAATCAACCATGTTGCAGAACTTGTTGGAAAATTATTTTTAAAGACTACAAGCATAACAACAATTACAAGAAATAAGGTTGGTAATTCATTAAGTGCTCTGAGTTGCCTACCAGTCCATTTACAATTATCATTGGCTAATAAGGACATCAACTTATAACAAAAAATATGATAGAAGAGCAATAAAGAAACAAATAAAAGTTTAACCTGCATCCACCTTTCATATAGCCAGGATGGTTGAAGTATGAGAAGACCAATAGCCATAGAAACTGCTAAAACCATTCCTGGAGTAGTAATAATATTCGCGAGTCTCTTTTCCATTAGAGAATATTGTTTTATAAATGCATCTTTAACTTCGCCTTTTAGTTCCTGTGCTTCAACATGATAGATGAATAATCGAACTAAATAAAAAAGACCAGCAAACCATACAACTACTCCAATAATATGGAGTGATTTAAACCATAAATATGCCTCTGCTGGCAATGCCATAATGCTTTATAATAATAATTAAGATAGTGACTAAAGGCCTAATTGTCATCCATTTTTATTTTTTAAAGGCAATTTGTTATAATTAATATTCATTAAGTCTTCCATTATTTATTAAAATATGACCAAATTGTTCTTGCCAATTCATCTCCTATTCCTGGTATTTTCGAAATCTGTTGTTCGGTAGCAATTCTTATAGCATCCATTGATTGAAAATAATCCAAGAGTAACTTAATTCTGTTAGGACCAACTCCAGGAATTTCAGAAAGCTCAGATCTCCTTTGGGATTTAGAACGCCTATCTCTATGAAACGAAATAGCAAACCTATGAGCTTCATCTCTTAGTCTTCTTAAGAGTAGTAATCCAGGTTCATCTTTTATTGTTGGGAGTGGATCACCAATTCCAGGAACATACAATTCTTCATTCTTTTTGGCTAGAGAGCAAATTCGAATGTCATTTTCAAGATTTAAATCAGATAAAGCCTTTAATGCAGAATTTAGTTGCCCTTTGCCGCCATCAATCATAACTAAGTCTGGAAAATCGTTCAATTGTATTGGATCAATAACTGAAGGCTTTGAATCATTTAATGCCTTTATATCAAATCCCTCCTTTTTATATAGAGACCAACGTCTGAATCTTCTAGAAATTACCTCATAAAGTGATAAATAGTCATCGCTATGACCTATCTTAATCTGCTCAGATCTAATTTTATATTTTCTATAATGATGTTTAGCTGGCAATCCATTTATAAAAACTACTTGAGAGCCAACAGGATCACTTCCTTGAATATGGCTAATGTCATAACCTTCGATGCGTCTAGGAATTGATTGCAGTTCTAGTATATTTGCCAGGTCCTCTAGTGACTCTTGCGTCCTTTCGATACCATGAGACAATTTCTTAATTTCTTCTTCTGCATTCTTTTTTACTAGCTTTATTAATTCAGATTTAAAGCTTCTTTTGGGTACAATTATGTTAACCCTCTTTCCTTTTAATTCACTTAACCATTTCATTAATAATTCTTGATTCTCTACTTCATTTTCTATAATTAATTCTTGAGGTATTTCTACCGGGTCCAGTTCACTATAATGTTCCTCAATTACCTTTCTTAAAATTAAATTAGATAAATCATTATTTGTGTCTGCGGAAAAGGCTAGTCTACCTATAATTTTACCTGATCTTATCTGAAAAAGCTGAACACATGTAATAGACTGATTTCTAGCTGAAGCTATTATATCCCTATTAATAGATGAATCTGGATCAGTAATTTTCTGCGAATTACTTAGTTTATCAAGACTATTAATTTGTTCTTTTATATTTTGAGCTTTTTCAAATTCAAGATTTGATGAGTATGACATCATTTTTGAATATAGTATATCTTTGAGCTGATCTGTTCTCCCTTGAAAAACCATGGATATTCTTTTAATTGTTTCTCTATAATCCTCTGCACTTATAATCTGTTGACATACACCAGGACATTTACCTATAGAATAGTTTAAGCAAGGCTTATCCTTATATAGTGGGCGAATCCTTTGCCTAACTGGAAAAACTTTTTTAATAACTGTTAATGTATTTCTAAGAAGTGTTACATCAACATATGGGCCATAATATCTATCTTTCTGATGTCTATTCCTTCTCCTTCTAGTAACATATATACGTGGATAATCCTCACTCCATGTAATGCATAAATAAGGATATTTCTTATCATCCTTTAAAAGAATATTATAATAAGGCTGATTTTTCTTGATTAGGTTGGCCTCTAATGCTAAAGCTTCATTTTCTGTATCTGTAATAATATATTCGATGTCAGTTATTTGTCTTACCATAAGAGAAATACGGGGTGATATATCTACTTGTTTTCTAAAATATGAACTTACTCTTTTTTTTAAATTCTTGGACTTTCCGATATATAAAATCCTATCACTAATGTCTTTCATCAAATAACATCCAGGCAGTGATGGAATGATGCTAATTAATTCTTTTATTTTCTTTTGATTAATTTTATCTTTTATTTGATTATTATTTAAGGACAAAATTTAATTAACCTCCATAACTCCAGCCTGTAGAAGATAGATTAAGAGCTTCTGTGTCATTATGAAGGACTGCTGTTAATACCTCAGCTACAAATACTGTATGGTCGCCATGTTCAACAGAATTTATAACCTTACATTCAACTCCACCAATTGCATCATCTAATATAGGAAGTCCCAATTCACCAAAAGTATAAGCTGTTGATTCAAAACGACCACCTAGACCTTTTTGTGGTTTAAAGAACACAGCAGCGAGCTCTTTTTGATCTGATCTAAGAACATTAAGGCAAAATTTCTTAGTACGATTTACCATTCCATGGCTAGAACCATCTGCGCGGACAGCCATAACGACAAGAGGAGGGTTAAATGAGCCTTGGGTAACCCAGCTTGCTGTAAAACCATTAATTTCTTCTCCTTCGCTTACAGTGCAAATGAATAGCCCGTGAGGTATCTTTCTGAGGAGAGTCTTTTTTGCCTCTAAATTCAATTCCATGAGATGTGCTTAATTACCCTAACTCTAATCACTTAATCAAAATAAGATCAACCTACGAATTAAATCATGAAAGTTCTATACCCAGGTAGTTTCGATCCTCTAACATTTGGTCATCTAGATCTAGTTAATCGGGCATCTGACTTATTTGGAGAAGTAATTATTGCAGTTTTA
>QCPL01000037.1 GCA_003212515.1 Prochlorococcus sp. AG-436-M02 | reverse complement strand
TTATTTCCTTATGAATAGTCATCTTATTCAATTGAGGGCAGAATTTTTTAAGCTCAAGCCTTTCTGTAGTGTTCCTTCTGTTTTTTTCTGTGGTGTATCTTGATACTCCAGGAGAACGCTTTTCAGAATTTGGTGTTGAACGGCACTCTGTACACTCTAAGGTGACAACTATCCTTGTACCTTTTTTAGCCATAAGGGCAACATCGCTAACGCGATACTCAGTGACAAAGAACAATCCTACAATCTGAAGTGGCCATTTTCAATGAATACTTTGAAATCGTAGGATCAAAGAATGATCAGAATTTAAAATGAAGGTTTCATTAACTTGGTTGAAAGAACTTGTAGAGATCCCCTGTAGTGTCGATGAAATAGCAGAATCGCTATCTATGTCTGGCTTTGAGGTTGAGGGGTTGGATGACCTTAAAAAATCAGTAGAGGGAATAGTTGTTGGTTTCGTAAAGGATGTGGGTCCTCATCCAAATGCTGACAAACTAAGTATCTGTAATGTTGATGTGGGAAATAAAGACCATTTACAAATAATTTGTGGAGCTAAGAATATTCGAAAAGACATTCATGTACTTGTAGCTGTCGAAGGAACCTTCCTTAAGTCAATAGATTTAAAAATAAAACCAAGTGAATTAAGAGGAGTCTTAAGTCAAGGAATGATTTGTTCTTTGGGAGAAATTGGCATTCCTTCTGCATCAGATGGAATTGCTATACTTGAAGACCTTGTAGTCGATATGCCCGCACCAGGCTCTTCACCAGCAAGTGCTCTTGGGCTAAATGATACTATTCTTGAACTTGCAATAACAGCTAATAGGCCAGATGGAATGTCCATGGTTGGTATAGCCCGGGAAATATCAGCAATAAAGCAAACTACTTTGAAATTACCCAAAATATCATTACAAGATGAATACGAAATTTTTGAACCTCAAGAAACCTCAGCTGAGATAGTCCCAACTGATGGTAATTTTGCGCTTCATTTGATAAATAATCTTGATGGAAGCATTCAATCGCCAAAATGGATGAAAGATAGGCTTGCAAACCATGATATAAAAACTATCAATGCAATTGTTGATATAACTAATTATGTGATGATTGAGCAAGGTCATCCACTCCATGCATACGATGCCGATTTGATTGAGGATCTGCTTAATCGAAAGGCAACAGTGAATGATTTTGGTTATAGAAAAGCGTATAAGGGAGAAAAGATGTTAGGTATTGATGGTAAGGAATATGTACTTAATAATAAATCAAGTGTTATCACCTGCGACGGTAATATTATCGCTATTGCAGGTGTTCTAGGTAGCAATAACTGTTCCGTAAATAAGGATACTAAAAGGATTTGGCTTGAGGCTGCTCTATTTAAACCTGAATCAATACGTAATACATCAAGACAAATTGGACTTAGGACTGAAGCAAGTAGTAGATATGAAAAAGGCCTTTCTAAAGAAATAACACTTACATCAGCTCAGAGAGCGATTGATTTAATGATCGATATATTTAATTGTTCTGTAACCCATCGTTGGATAAATAAGGAACAAGATATAATGTCCAAACCAATTACCTTAAGGAAAGATAGAATAAATAAGATACTTGGGAAAATAATAGATGAGTCAAGAAGGCAAATAATTTCAAAAGAAAATAAAAAAGAGCATATATCAAATCAATTAGCAAACAATAGATATTTATCTGATTCTGAAATATATAAATCTCTAACTAGACTAGGATGCTTATTAGAACAAACTGATATTGGCTGGAAAGTTATAGTACCAGCTATTAGAAATAGTGATCTAATTAGAGAAATTGATCTTATAGAAGAAATAGCTCGGATTATAGGATATGACAAATTTTGTTCGAATTTGCCTTCTCCTATACAACCAGGTGTCCTATCACATCGTCAGCAAGTTGAAAGGAATATTAGGAGATTTTTTATATCCTCCGGCTTTCAGGAAATAACAACAATGTCTCTTGTTCCTGAAGACAAAATAAATAGAAATAGGATAGCTATCAGAAATCCACTTTTATCAGAAACAAGTTTCTTAAGAACAAATTTGTGGGAAGAACATTTATCAATTTGTAAAAGAAATATTGATTCTGGTCAAAATGGATGTTGGATATTTGAAATTGGAAGGATCTATTTGCAGAATGATACTATATACTCAGAAAAGAAATTGTTAAGTGGAGCGCTTATAGGTAACAGAAAATTTGGCAAATGGCATAAAGATTATAAATCAGAACACATAGACTTTTATAATGCAAGAGGTTACCTTGAATCTGTTTTTAGATCAATTAAACTTGATGTTAGTGACAAAAAACTAAGAGATGATCCATTATTTCATCCTGGCAAATCTTCAAATCTAATTGTTGAAGGTAGAATAATTGGTCGATTTGGACAATTGCATCCTGAAAAGTCTGATTTTTATAAAATAGATAATAATCTTTTTCTTTTTGACCTTGATTTAGATATGCTATTGGATGCTTGTAGTAGAAAAAATAAAATCACAACTAAGTTTGAGACATTCCCAACTGTCCCATCTATCGATAGAGATATCTCATTCATAATAGATAAAAATATTAATACATTGGATATAATTAATATAGTTAGAAAGGCAGGCAAACCTTTGATAGAGAATGTGGAGTTGATAGATAGGTATGAAGGCAAAGAAATAGCCTCAGATAAGCTTAGTTTAACCTTTAGACTTATTTATAGAAAAAAAAGTCATACACTGACAGAGACTGAAATACACCCAATACATAATAAAATAATAACTAAATTACAAAATAGCCTTGAAATTGAACTACGAAGTTAGTAATCTTAAAATAACCAGAGTTTCTAAATGTGTTGTTTGTGGGAAGAAATCAAATGATGAGATACTGTATATAAAATAGGTATTATCCTCACATAGAAAATTAAGATCTCGAGATAGTGTAGAATGATTACAACTAAGATAAGAAATATACCTTGGTCTTTTCTTTATAATTAAATCTAAGACATCAGGACTTAAACCCTTTCTTGGCGGATCAACAATTAAATAGTCAGAATCTCTTAAGATATTATTCAGATATTGTTCAACATTGCCATGAAAATATTTAGCTGAGCCAATATTATTTAATAACATATTAGAGATCGAAAAATTATATGCTTCTAAATTTGCTTCAATTCCTACAACTGGAATATCTAATTTAGCAATTGGGAGAGAAATAGTGCCAATGCCAGAGTAAGCATCTATGATTCTGGATGGGCTAGCTTCTTGAGTAATATGATCAACAATAGTCTTTACTGCTTTTTCTGCTTCTAATATATTAATTTGAAAAAATGATTCTATACCTATATGAAAAATTAGATCACAAAAATTCTCTATTATATAACTTCGACCATAAATTACATTATTGATTGAACCTATTAATCTATTTGAATTCTTTGGTTGAATATTATTGATAATAGAAACAATATTACAATGTTCCTCAACTAAATAGTGCGCTATTTCTTGATATAGATGTTTTGCAGGATAAGAGGTTATAAAACCGATTAGGATTTCCTTTGTATAAAAGGCTTGCTTTATAACGACATTTTTCAATACTCCTTTCCTACTGATATCAGGATTGGCTAAAATGCTTTTTTCAATTAATTTATTCCTAATAGTAAGAAAAACCTCATTAATCTCCTCGTATAGAATAGGACAAAATTCAATATCAACTATTTCGTGACTTTTTGACTTATAGTAACCGGCCTTAAAATCATCATTGGTACTTTGAAAGATTGGAATGATAGTTTTATTTCGGTATTGCAAAGAATTGACTGAATTATTAATTGTAACTTCTGGGTGTTTTGTAATTTTACCTATTCTATGAAGATTATCTAGCAATGATTTATTTTTTAATTGAGATTGAAAGTCATAATCAATGTGTTGTAAGGAACAACCACCACAAATATCAAAAACCTTACATATTGCTTCTTTCCTATGCTTAGAAAATTTCTTAAGAGTAATTAAATTACCATACCAAACATTATTTTTATTATATGAACATTTAATAAGGGCTTCCTCTTCTGGTATTAAACCCGGCACAATAATTATTTGTTTATTGTAAACACAAATCCCATTACCATCCTTGTCTATGTCCTTACATAGAACATAGAGCACTCTTCCTGAACTAATAGATTTTGATTCAGGCAATATTAGTCGAAATACAAAGTTAATAAAAAATTAGCCAAAATAATCTATCTTAGCTATATCATATAAGACTCAAAAATAGTCTACTAATGAGTCTCGTTGAAGACTGGTAAATCCGCTAAGCGTTGACCAAAAATGCTTACTCTGTGCAAAAGAGCTATTGCCTTGCGTAACTGCTTGAGAGACAGTTACGCAAGGCAATAGATGATGTCATAGCAATGAGTCTGGAGGATGTGCCGTAAACTGGCCAAGTATTGTACAGCAATCTCCCGTATTTACTGTCCTGAGTAATTTCCTCTAATTCGAATTAGTATTTTTATTGACTACTTGGTATTAAATGTCATGTAATACAAGTGAAAATTCAAAAAAATCCTGTTTATATGTCTAATACTAGTCACGTAATGAGACTAGTATTGAGTCTTATTCAAGATGATTGATACCCAGACCTTGCTTTTGTCACTCGCCGAGTAGGTCCACTTGTCTTATTCTAGTCTTATAGCTAGACTTGACCTAAGTCCTATATGAGTAATATGAGACTAACTATTTTTTCTTCTTATATAGGTCTTTCAATAATTGATAGGCCTCATTTATTTTTCTCATCGCGTCCGTTGATCCTCCTGAATCAGGATGATTACATAATGCTTGTTTTTTATAAGATTCCCTAATAGCTGAAAGTGATATTGACTCTCCAGCTGTTATTGGTAATTCAAGAAGCTTAAGCGCCCCATGTACCGTCATTGTTGATTCAAGAGTTTGAAAGGAAGTTACGTTATGTCTTCGCTTAAAACTATTCACGAAGCGTCTTATTAGGGTTGGTATTCTTTCTCTAAGTGTTTTTGTAGCAAAAGGATCTTCTAATACACCAGCAATCACCATGATTTGCTCAAAGGAGGGTTCTTTTTTCTCCCAAGAGGGACAAAATTTCATCATTAGGTTGTTAGCTGCAAACCAGGTAAATGGTAATTGTTCAGTATCATCTATATATGGCCAAATCTCCCTTGCTAACCAAATCATACATGCTTCAACAACCTCTTCCTTTGGCTTATTGCCATATAACTTCATCCAGTGAGAAAGTGCTTCATCTACGCATTGATTAACATCTGATTGTTTAACAGCGTGAATTATGGAATCATATTCTCTGTATACTCTTTGTTTTTTACCAAGGCTAGTTTTGAGCTTCTCTGTTCTCTTTCTTACAAATCCTGGTAAATCAATCCCTTTTGCATGATGATGTGATGTATCTTTTTGATTATTATTTTTAAGAGTTTTTATATCTGAATTATCTTCATCTATATTGGCTTCAATCTTTTCGACGTTATCAGAATTTATTAATATAATAGAATTGTCATCAAGAAATTCCTTTTGTTTTACTTCTGACTTTCTATTAATATCATCTTTAATGTCGACATTAATTGTAGTATCTATTGAGTTATTTTTCTCTTTCTCTTCCTCATTCTCTTCCTCAAAAAGAGTTTCAAGTAATCTTTCTAATACAGCTCCTCGCCTTCTTAAGCCCCATTGATTCTTTAATTCGTCAAAACGCTCTATTAAATCATTTGGTAGATCTACTGATATTCTTCTTAAACCGTCATTGTCAGGTAGTGACACAGATGGGGGTCAACTCTTTTTACATTAATTGGCTATTTTGATTTGGTGCCATCATTGAGATTCTTTTTACATTTTGCAAGGGAGTATTTGTTTTTAGTATGCATTTTCTGATGAATTCTTTGAAGTTTCACATAATCAGCTTTTTGTAACTATGATTAAAGATATTTTATTAAACCATGTTCATAGCAGACCTTTGTAATCCCGCCATTTCTCCAAGTCAAAGGAGAAATTCATTTCATAAAAGAAAACTAGAGGTACTTTCAATCTATAGGGATTCACTTGAAAGAAGAATTGCTGCTATTAATGCTTCTATTCAGACTTTAGAGGACCAAATTAACAGAGATTCGATGCAATCAGATTAAATTATCAGCAACTACTTCCTCTAATAGACTAATTGGCCCATTTCTTTCTAGCCATAATTCATCTGATTGACCTGTTGATAATAAATATCCAGCAAATGCTAGTGCATTTAAACCAAACCCGTAAGCAAATTCCTTTGATCGTTTAATTATTGCCATCCATGATGGTGTTATTAATAAATTGTAAGGAAAATCTGGTTTTTCATTATTATTTGGATTACCTAAACCTGCCCTTTCACAGAGATCTAGGTACTTAAAATAAGTAGTATTTGAGGAGTCCATATTCATGGATCTTAGTGTTGAAAAAATATTACGTGATAATATCTTATGTTGAAGTATTTTCTCTCTATCTTCTCTATTATACCAAGACTCAAGAGGACAAATACTTTCATTGCTAGATCGTCTGAGCAATTGTATATGTCTATGAGGTTGACTTGCTCCAGATTTAGGACAGCTATTAAAGAACCATAGCCCGGATGTATCTGCTTCAACAGTAAGTAATGCTTCTAGATCTTGTTTTTCAAGCCAACCATCCTGAGGTTTCCATGTTTTTGTAATTAATAGCATATGTCCAATCTGTACTGGATA
>QCPL01000036.1 GCA_003212515.1 Prochlorococcus sp. AG-436-M02 | reverse complement strand
TTTACCTTCATATGCTTTAATCGTTTAGCTTAGTTCATCTTCTTTATAAGCAATTAAAACTCTCTAAGCTCTATAAAATAACGAAATGAATCAGAAAATTCCTTTAGATATTTCATCATTAACCTTGAAGGAATGGATAAAAGATGATTTGTCTAGTCTCACTCTAGTGGATGTAAGAGAAAAAGAAGAGCTGTCTATAGCACCCTTTTCGTACAAAATTTTGCATTTACCATTAAGTGGTTTCTCAATGTGGTCTAAAACTTATTCTCAGCTTTTATCTTTAGAAAAGAAAATTGTAGTTATTTGCCATTCAGGTGTAAGAAGTTGGAACTTTGGGGTTTGGCTTCTAGAGCAAGACCATGGTTATCAAGTCTGGAATCTTAATGGAGGTATTGATGCCTGGAGTACTTTAGTTGACGATTCAGTCCCTAGATATTGATAGAGAAAATTAATCCATATATTTAAGTTGTTTAGCAACTGTGTTTACATCTTTATCTCCTCGTCCAGAACAATTAATAACTAGCTCTGTTCCTTGCGGTAGATCTGGACAAAGTTTTTCGAGGAATGCAAAAGCATGAGCAGTCTCTAGAGCAGGAATAATACCCTCTTTTTCACTTACTAATTGCAATGCCTTAAGTGCATCTTTATCTGTTACCGCTACGTATTCTGCTCTCCCAATCTCTTTTAAGTAACTATGCTCAGGACCAACTCCTGGGTAATCGAGTCCAGCACTAATTGAATGGGCTTCTTGTACTTGTCCATTTGAGTCTTGAAGGAGAAGACTCATGGCACCATGTAAAACACCTATTCGACCTTCTGTAATTGTGGCTGCATGCCTCTCTGTATTTACTCCTTCCCCTGCAGCTTCGACTCCAATCATTCTTACGGATTTATCTTCTATAAAGGGATGGAATAAACCCATTGCATTTGAACCTCCACCTACGCAGGCTAGAAGGATATCGGGGGATCTCCCAAAGGCTTGATTACATTGTTGCTTTGCTTCTTCGCCAATGACTGCATGGAAATCCCTCACTAACATTGGATAAGGGTGTGGTCCAGCAACTGATCCAAGAATATAGTGAGTTGTTTCTACATTTGTTACCCAATCACGAATTGCTTCGCTAGTTGCATCTTTTAGTGTTGCAGTTCCAGCCAAGACAGGATGAACTTTGGCTCCGAGTAATTTCATCCTGAAAACATTTAATGCTTGTCTTTTCATATCTTCTTTGCCCATATAAATAACGCATTCCAGTCCAAAACGAGCACACACAGTGGCTGTTGCAACTCCATGTTGCCCTGCTCCTGTTTCTGCAATTATTCTTTTCTTGCCCATTCTGATAGCTAAAAGAGCTTGTCCCAAGGCGTTGTTTATTTTGTGGGCCCCAGTGTGATTTAAATCTTCTCTTTTAAGCCAAATTCTTGCCCCACTATTTGCCCCTCGATAGTGCGCACTGAGCCTCTTCGCTTCATATAATGGTGTCTCTCGACCTACATAAGTTTTTAATAATACAGATAGTTCTTGCGTAAAAGTTTGGTCTTGCCAAGCTGACTTTGCTGCGAGCTCTAGCTCAGTTAAAGCAGGTATTAGTGTTTCTGGGACATATTGGCCTCCATAACGACCAAATCTTCCTAGAGAAGAGGGACGTGCACTAATAGCAAGAGCATGATCTTTTGGCTGTGAAGAAAGTGGACCTGTCACCTGATGAAGAGGCAAGATATTTAATAGGTTAGAGACTTACAAGAAAATGCCTAAAGGAATTTGGCGGGAATTTCAACATCCTGTAGAAAATACCAGCGATAAAAAACTTAGTAATGTTAAAGCAAAAGTTGATCGGGTAGTAAGAGTTCAACGGGTAAGAGGCGGAAGGAGTGGTAAAACCGTGACGATTATTACCGGCTTAGATTTGAATGCAGTTGAATTACGAAAGCTTTTGAAACAACTCAAAAATAGATGTGGTACTGGCGGAACAGTAAAAGAAGAAACTATAGAATTGCAGGGTGATCAGATTCAATCTGCAATAGAATTTTTAAAAAAAGATGGTTTTCAGCCAAGGCAAGCTGGTGGATAAACTAAGAAATAGATCCCACTAGCATGCAAAAATTGTGATTGAAAACGCTTAAAGATCTAACAAGAGAAATGACTACTAATTCATCAAATATTGTTTGGCATAAGACTTCAGTCGGCAGAGAGTCTTTGGAGCGTAAACGAAATCATAAAAGTATCATTCTGTGGTTCACAGGATTATCAGGATCAGGTAAGAGCACGTTGGCTAATGCTGTAAATGCTGCTTTGTTCAAAAAAGGATTATCTTCCTATGTACTTGATGGAGATAATATTCGACATGGGTTATGTAAAGATTTAGGGTTTTCTGATTCAGATAGGGAAGAAAATATTCGAAGGATAGGTGAGGTGTCAAAGTTATTTTTAGATGCTGGAATTATCGTTTTGACAGCTTTTGTATCGCCTTTTAGGAGTGATAGAGACAAGGCTAGAAGTCTGGTGAAGCAAAATGATTTTTTGGAGATTTATTGCTCAGCGAATTTAGATGTATGCGAGAAACGTGATACTAAGGGTCTTTATGCAAAAGCTAGAGCTGGTCAGATTCAAGATTTCACTGGTATTTCTAGTCCCTATGAAGAGCCACAAAATCCTGATCTGAAGGTTGATACTGGATTGAGAAATTTAGATGAATGTGTTGGTGATGTGATCAGCAAATTAATTGAATTAGAAATATTTGAAAAAAGATAGGTCAACTTTCTGAGATATACTTTGATGCTCCAAGATTAGTTAGTTTCTTATCTTTGCTTATAACATCATTCCTTAGACTTTTTCTATAGTTTGAAATTTTTGCGCTTAATGATGGAATAGATGTGCTTAATATTTGAGCTGCTAATAGGCCTGCATTTAAACCGCCGTTGATTGCGACTGTTGCAACTGGTATCCCTCCGGGCATTTGCACAATGGAGTATAAGGAATCAATACCTTTTAGGGATTTGGTTTGAATTGGTACTCCAATCACAGGGAGATTTGTAAGCGATGCAACCATACCGGGCAAATGAGCAGCTCCACCAGCGCCAGCAATGATAACTTTGAGACCCTTGTTTGCTGCTTCACTTGCGAATTCAATCATCTTTAGTGGAGTTCTATGTGCTGAAAGAATTCGTGTTTCTACTTTGATATCAAAATCTTCTAAAATTTCAATAGCTGGATGCAGTGAAGGTAAATCTGAGTCGCTACCCATTATCACAGCTACTAAGGTGCATTGTTCAGCATTTGCTGAAGTCACGTTTTAGGAAGCAAGTTTCACTAATAATAATGACGAGAATTATAAATTCTGCACTGGCTGTTCGAATTATTTTCTGACATGCGTAATTTAATTAATATTAGAATTCCAGAAGCCTTGCATGCTTCTTTAAAGCAGCAGTTGTGGAATATTCAGATTGATGAAAATGATTCGATATGCGCTTTAAAACCAATGTTATCTGGAGCAGCGAAATATCTTCATGCTGAAGATTGGAATGGTGATTGGTTGAGTCCAAGAGGTATAGATCTTCAGATAAATGGTGGACTTGGTTTGTCATTTACAGATCTAACTTTTGAACAATTACCGCAGTTAACAAAATTGTTGGATCTTCTTTGGAGTGATGGTGTTGAAGCAATTGCGCCAACATTGGTTAGTTGTAGTGTTTCATCCTTAAGGCATTCTTTAATGGTTTTTAGGAAAGCACGAGAGCAGTGCTCTCTTAGCAGATGCAAATTGCTTGGAGCGCATATTGAAGGTCCTTTTCTGTCGCAAGCCTTCAAAGGAGCTCATGATCCTAAGCAGCTTTGCTTGCCAAGTTTGGATGCTTTGAATGAACGCATCCTAGGGTTTGAAAATGAAATTTCTTTAGTCACTCTTGCCCCAGAGTTGCAAGGTTCTATGGAAGTTATAAGAAAATTGAAGGAGCTTGGAATTCTGATTTCCTTAGGACATTCTGCTGCTTCGACTGATGAATCTCTTACTTCTTTTCAGTTAGGTGTAAGCATGCTTACCCATTGCTTTAATGCGATGCCTGGACTTAATCATCGAGAACCAGGCCCTCTTGGAGCAGCCCTCTTACAAGATGAGATTGCACTTGGATTGATAGCAGATGGTGTTCATGTGCATCCTAAGGTGGTTGTGATTTTGCATAAGTTGGCTTCTAATCGGCTTTTTTTGGTTAGCGATGCTTTGGCTCCTTATGGTCTTCAACATAATCATTCGACATGGGATAAACGAGAGTTATTGATTGAAAAGGATTCTTGTCGATTAAAAGACGGCACTTTAGCTGGAACAACTTTATGTTTATTGGACGGCTGTAAAAGACTTGCTAAATGGACTGGAGATCCTTCTTCTGCTATATGGGCAGCTACAGTTTCGCCTAGACTTTTATTGCAAAAAAGGAAAAAAATTCAGGAATTCTTTATTGGACGTTCCCTTAAGGAATTATTGAGATGGAAGTTTAATTTGGGATCTAATTTACTTAATTGGAAGCCAGCTGAGTAGTATCTTCTTTAACAATCTTTTTTTCTATGAAAGAAGAAGGTTTACAAGAGCAAAAGCAATCTGAAAAAGTTGAAGTTTTGACTTATTTCAATGGCACTGGCTTTGAAAGGTGGAACAGAATTTATAGCAATAGTGATGATGTCAATAAGGTTCAACGGAATATTCGAATAGGACATCAGAAGACTGTTGATGATGTTATTTCTTGGATTAAAGAAGCTGAGGGAATTGCTCAGAAAACTTTTTGCGATGCAGGTTGTGGTGTTGGGAGTCTTTCTTTGCCTCTTGTGGAATTGGGTGCTGCTGCAGTTACAGCAAGTGATATTTCAGAAGCAATGGTTGCAGAGACTAAGCGAAGAGCAGAATTAGAGGGTCTAGATTTAACTCGAATGACTTTTAAAATATCTGATTTAGAGAGTTTAAAAGGTTCCTTTCACACGGTTATTTGCCTGGATGTATTTATTCATTACCCTCAGAAAGCAGCTGAAGAAATGGTGCGTCATTTATGTAATTTAACTGATCAAAGGTTAATTGTTAGCTTTGCACCATATACTCCTTTACTAGCTTTATTAAAAGCAATTGGTCAATTTTTTCCTGGACCAAGTAAAACAACAAGAGCTTATATTCTTAGGGAAAAAGGAATAGTTGATGCAGCAATTAATTGTGGTTTTAGAATTAAAAGAAGAAAACTTAATCAGGCACCTTTTTATTTTTCTCAATTAATTGAGTTTGAAAAAGCAGATGGTGTTTAAGTTACAAGATGATTCTCAAGTGCATACCTAACTAATTCTGTTCTACTGGATGTTCCTGTCTTTATGAATAGTCGGCTTACATACTTCTCTACATTCCTGATAGAAGTCTCAAGTTGTCTTGCTATTTCTTTATTCATGAGTCCTTCTGCAACGAGCTGAAGCACGCTTGCTTCTCTAGGTGTAAAACTTGGAAGGATCAAATCTTGTCTGGCAGCATTTGTATCATTCTGTGTAAGCATTGATTTAATCTCTGTAATTTGCTTAGCCATTTGACCAACATCTGTATCTGCAAAACGTGCAGCTTCTGCTAACAAACGTTCTTGTCTTCTGACTACATTCTTAACTCTTGCAACTAATTCATCAGGATCAAATGGTTTGGAAATGTAGTCATCTACTCCCGCTTCATAACCCTGAGTTCTATCTAAGGTCATTCCTTTAGCAGTTAAGAAAATCACGGGTGTTCCGCCAAGTCGTTCATCTGTACGAAGTTTTTTCAATAGTTCATATCCATCGCACCTAGGCATCATTACGTCAGTAATGACAACATCGGGCATAATTTGCGTAGCTTTTTGGAAGCCATCTTCTCCATCAAGTGCAGTTGTAACATCAAAACCTTCGTCATTTAAGTAGGCTTGAACAGCCTTTCTAAGGCCAGGCTCATCATCGACTAGTAAGATGCGAGCTTTTTCTTGTTTTTCTTGATTTGGAGTTTTGAGTTCTTCCATGAAATTTAGTATTGAGACTTTGGGACTCATAAAGCAATATCATCCAGGATATTGATGTTTGGTTGACTTTCACAAATGAGTTAATGAAGACAACCCCGCTAGCTTTTGATTATCAATCAACTACACCCTGTTCTGATGAGGTTCTGAAGGCCATGGCACCTTATTGGAATGAGATTTGGGGTAACCCTTCTAGTAAACAAAATCGTCATGCTCTTAATGCGTCAGCAGCTATAACTGTTGCGAGAGAGAAATTAGGAGATCTGCTTGGAATTCCCTCCACAAGACTCATCTTCACCAGTGGTGCTACAGAAGCCAATAATTTAGCTTTGCTTGGTCATGCAAGGGCAAAAGCCTTGGAATATGGAAGCCCTGGTCATTTGATAACAATAACGACTGAGCATCATGCTGTAATTGAGCCATTGAGACAATTACAAAAAGAAGGTTTTCGATTGACGGAGCTAAGTCCTAACTCTGATGGAATAATTAATTTAGATAGTTTAAAAGATGCATTTAAAGAAGATACTTTCTTGGTTAGTGTGATGCTTGCTAACAATGAAATTGGAGTTTTACAACCTATTAGTCAAATTGCTTCTTTATGTGAATCTTATGGAATTACCTTTCATTCAGATGCTGTACAAGGATTTGGTAATGTTCCAATTGACTTTAAGAATATAGGAATTGATTTTGTAAGTATTAGCGGTCATAAAATTTATGGTCCTAAAGGGATTGGATTATTAATTGCAAAGGAGAATTG
>QCPL01000035.1 GCA_003212515.1 Prochlorococcus sp. AG-436-M02 | reverse complement strand
ATCTATTAGAGGTTGGAGCTCATGTGATTTGGCTGTCGCTAGGAGGTATGGAGAAGCTACTGCTGAATATCGTTTTCCTGTTTGGAGAATGATTTCTGCAAATATGTTTGTAGATGCAGGAACTGATTTTGGTTCACAAAAGGATGTTCCAGGCAACCCAGGGAAACTTTTAGGCAAACAAGGCTCTGGATTTTCTGTGGGCTCTGGTTTATCTTTTAATACTCCTGTTGGACCTTTGCGAATAGAAGCTGCAAGTAAAGACTTAGAAGGGGATTGGCGTTATAACGTTGGATTTGGTTGGAAGTTTTAGTGTGGATTGGTTACCTGAAAAATATGGTAATTCTTGTACCTTGGGAGGAGTTGTAACTCGCAAGGGTGTTTGCTTGCATAGCGGTGTAGAAACAGAAGTAACTCTTTGTCCCTCTGAAGATTTTGGTTTCTATGTGTCTTGGATGAACGATGCTGAGTCTCCTATTAGGCTTAAGCCAGAACAAGTTATAAATAGCCAATTATGCACGACACTTGTTTTAGGTAATCATAGGCTGTCAACTGTTGAGCATCTTTTAGCTGCTATTGCTGGATGTGGATTGACTCATGTTCACATCATCGTTTCAGGTAATGAAATACCCCTTTTAGATGGCTCGTCAATTGGATGGATTGAGGCTATTGAAGAAGTAGGGATTATTCAGTTAGATGCTCCTAATAATCTTGCTCCTGTTTTAAAAAAGCCTTTGATGATTCATAAAGGATCTAGTGTAATAACGGCCACACCATCTGATAGTTGTTATTTGATAGGCATGATTGATTTCCCTTATCCTGCTATAGGCAAGCAACATTTTTCTTTGGAATTAACACCAAGTTCTTTTGTAAAACATCTTGCACCTGCAAGAACATTTGGTTTTAAGGATCAAATAGATCATTTAATAGAGGCAGGCTTAATAAAAGGAGGTGATTTAAAAAATTCATTGGTTTGTGATGGCACTTCTTGGGTGAACCCGCCTTTGAGATTTGCTGATGAACCTGTTCGACACAAACTGTTGGATTTAGTAGGTGACTTGGCACTTGTTGGGTTGCCTAAAGCTCAGATTTTGGTGTACAGAGGTTCTCATGCACTGCATGCGGAACTTGCTGATTCTCTTTCTAAAGATTTTCTATAGCAGAAACTTGCCTTGACTAACTCTTCTGAAAAACCTGTTGTCTTATCTAATGAAGAGATAATGGGTCTTCTCCCTCACCGCTATCCTTTTGCATTAGTTGACCGTGTTGTCGATTATGAGGCTGGGAAAAGCGCAACGGCTATTAAAAATGTGACGATCAATGAGCCTCATTTTCAAGGACATTTCCCTGGGAGACCTTTAATGCCAGGGGTTTTAATTGTTGAAGCCATGGCTCAAGTTGGAGGCTTGATTGTGACTCAGATGCCAGATCTACCTAAGGGCTTGTTTGTTTTTGCTGGTATTGATAGTGTTCGTTTCCGTCGCCCAGTGGTCCCTGGAGATCAATTGCTCATAAATTGCGAATTAATCAGTATAAAAAGGCAGCGCTTTGGCAAAGTAAAGGGAGAAGCCAGAGTAGATGGGAAGTTAGCCTGCTCTGGCGAGTTGATGTTCTCCTTGGTGGATTGATTACATGATGGAAAATATTAATTTTTCACCTGAGATGATTGATCATTCAGAAGTAGAGATTCATCCCTCAGCAGTTGTTCATCCCAAAGCTGAACTTGCTAAGGGTGTGATTGTAGGTGCTGGTGCGGTTATTGGACCAGATGTAAGAGTAGGAGAAAAAACAGTCATCGGACCTAATGTTGTTCTTGATGGAAGACTCAAGATAGGTTCAAATAATAAAATTTTCCCTGGGGCTTGCATAGGGCTTGAACCTCAAGATTTGAAATATAAAGGAGCTCCTACAGAAGTAGTTATTGGAGACAACAATACATTCCGTGAGTGTGTAACAGTTAATAGAGCAACTAATGATGGAGAGCAAACTAGGATTGGTAACAGTAGTCTTTTAATGGCTTATACACATATCGCTCATGGTTGTGATATCGGTAATGAAGTAGTTATTGCTAATAGTGTTCAGGTCGCAGGAGAAGTTGTTATTGAGGATAAGGCTGTTATTGGAGGTTCTTTAGGCATTCATCAGTTTGTTCATATTGGATCGCTTGCAATGGTTGGTGGTATGACAAGAGTAGATAGGGATGTCCCACCTTATTGCTTGGTAGAAGGTCACCCTGGCAGAGTACGTGGATTAAATCGTGTTGGAATTCGTAGAAGAGGCTTGGGGAGCCAAAACCCTGATGAGTTTAAGCAATTGCAGGAAACTTGGAATTTGATTTACAAATCTGGTCATGTTTATACGAAGGGTTTGGAATTGGCAAAGGAGAAAAAGCTTCTTAAAGCAGCTAAACATTTTTGCCAGTTTCTTGAGGCTTCAATGGAACAGGGGCGAAGAGGACCTATGCCTTACTCGCAATCACAGAAACTTAAGTAATGCGATTGCTTATAAGTACTGGAGAAGTCTCTGGAGATTTACAAGGGGGTCTTTTAGTTGATGCTCTTTTGAAAGAGTCAAAAAGACGTTCTATGTCTTTAGAGGTTGTAGCTCTTGGGGGCCAGCGTATGAAAGAAGCTGGAGCGAAACTTATTACAAATACATCTTCTATAGGAGCAATTGGTTTCTGGGAGGCGTTGCCTTACTTAATACCTACTCTTAGAGCTCAAAAGAAAGTCGATGACTTATTATTTGATCACCCACCAGATGGTGTTGTCCTCATTGATTACATGGGCCCAAACATCAGACTTGGGAACAAGTTAAGTAAATTGCTTCCATCCATTCCAATTATTTATTACATTGCTCCACAAGAATGGGCTTGGAGAATAGGAGAAGGAGGTTCTACAGATTTGATTAGCTTTACAGATAAAATCTTGGCAATTTTTCGTAAGGAGGCTGATTTTTATTCTTCTAGAGGAGGAAATGTTAAATGGGTTGGGCATCCCATGCTTGATACTCTAAAGAGGTTGCCTGATAGAGATCAAGCATGTAAAGAATTAGGAATTGATGCTTCTCGCAAATTCTTATTAGTTCTTCCAGCTTCGAGGTCACAAGAGTTAAGATATCTATTGCCTACGTTGCTTAAGGCTGCCTTTTTATTGCAAAAAAAAGACCCTTCGATTTTTGTTCTTTTACCAGCTGGTCAAGAAAGTTTTGAGAATTCCTTAAAAAAAGCATTGTTAGAATCAGGTGTTTCAGGTAAAGTATTTTCTGCAAAAAATGCCGACCAATTTAAACCAAACTTATTTAAAGTTGCTGAACTTGCTCTTGCTAAGTCTGGAACAATTAATATGGAGTTAGCACTTCATTCTATACCTCAAATTGTAGCTTACAAAGTAAGTCGAGTTACTGCATTCTTAGCTAAGAGAGTTCTTAATTTTGAAGTAGATCATATATCTCCAGTAAATCTCTTGTTAAATGAAAGATTAGTCCCAGAACTAGTTCAAAATGAATTTACAGCTAATGGAATTTATACTTTAGCGAGATCTTTGCTTGAGAATGAGTCGGAACGTAGAAGAATATTAGAAGGCTATCAAAGACTAAGATGTGATTTAGGTTCCCCTGGTGTTACAGAAAGGGCCGCTAAAGAAATCATTGACTTAGTAGGAAAATGAATTTTTTCAAAGGAATATTCAGGTTTTATTTCTCTCTTCTTATTATTAGTTGTCTTTTTTTACTAGTATCTGTTAGCTCAGTAAATGCATTAGAAGAAACTGCTATTTTTGCTGGAGGCTGTTTTTGGTGTTTAGAACATGATTTGGAGGAGATACCAGGAGTTATATCTGTTGAGAGTGGATATACAGGAGGCGAAATTGATAATCCCTCATATGAAAATCATAAGGGTCACCAAGAAGCTGTAAGAGTTTCTTTTAACTCTTCAGACTTAAGTTATCAAGATCTATTGAAGAGTTATTGGAGAAATATAGATCCTTATGATTTTTCGGGACAATTTTGCGATAGAGGTGATTCATATCGTCCAATCATTTATTTTAGTAATGAATTGCAGATGAAATCAGCTAATTTGAGTCTAGAAAATGTGGTAAAAGAATTGTCAATTCCTCGGAAGAAAGTAGGGGTTGCAATTCAACCTAAAAGTACATTTTGGCTTGCAGAAGATTATCATCAAAATTATGCAGAACGAAATAGAATAAAATATAATTTTTATCGGTATAGTTGTCAAAGAGATCAGAGATTGGAAGAAGTTTGGGGTGTGAATGCGCGCAAGGGGAAAGACTGGCTTAAATGATTGTTAAGCCCGAAGCTTAAGAAAATAATAAAAAATTATGTTTTGTGATTAAGATCTTCTGATTTTTTTTTCTAACTCCTGCAATTAAAATATTATCCCATCAGAGTTTGTGGAGGTGAATGAAGTGTATTTATTAATTATTAAAGACGGTTTTTCAAAAAGATATATAGGACCTTATTTGACTACAAAACATGCATCCGATGATCTTCCTAGAATTCTTTTGACTTCTTCTAAGAAGGCTAGTTGGCAGATACATTGTTTAGAAAAACCCGAGAGTAGTTCATTAGATGAAAAAAGAGATTTTGTCTTAAGACAAGACCTTTTGCCGAAAGCTTCTTAAAAGAAAGGTTTCTTTACCAATTTAGTTAGATACTTTTCTGCATGCCCAATTCACAAGGGTTTGAACACCATAACCAGTTGCCCCTGAAGGGTTTGCTCCAAAACCCTTGTCAGACCAACATGGACCTGCAATATCAATATGAGCCCATGATATGCCTTCTTCAATAAACTCTTTGAGAAATAGTGCTGCGGTGATAGATCCGCCGGCTCTAGGACCAGTGTTTTTCATATCAGCAAGCATAGATTTCAGACCTTCCTTATAAGTCAACTGCAACGGCATACGCCAAAGATTTTCACCACAAGAACTTGATGCTTCTTCTAATTCATCTGCCAGTTCATCGTCATTAGACCATAAGCCTGCTATTTCCTCCCCTAGAGCAATTACGCATGCACCTGTAAGAGTAGCTAAATCAACAATTGCATCAGGCTTTTGCTTGCATGCATAGATAAGTGCATCTGCTAGCGTTAATCTTCCTTCTGCATCAGTATTATTTATTTCAATTGTTGTGCCATTGGAAGCTTTTATTATGTCGCCAGGGTGAACTGCAGATCCATTAACCATGTTTTCACAGGACGCAACTATAAAGTGAATTTCTGTTGATTCTGGTGCAATTTCTCCGATTGAGCGGGCAGCACCTATAACGGCAGCACTGCCACCCATATCGTATTTCATCATTTCTATTTTAGAGGCACCAACTTTTAAGTTATATCCTCCAGAATCAAAGGTTAGGCCTTTGCCTACGAAGGCAAGTCTGCGAAGAACTTTGCCTGGGGGTTTGTATGTTAAATGAATGAATTTAGGGTCTAAATCAGAACCTTGCGCAACTGCTAAGTAAGCTCCCATCCCTAACTTCTCACAGTCCTTTTTTTCAAGAATTTTGTATTCCAATTTAAATTCTTTTGCAATTTCAATTGCTGTTCTGGCCAAGCCCGCTGGGGTTAATTCATTAGGTGGAGCACCTACAAGTTCTCTTGCAAGCTCTACGCCTGAACAAGTTGAATTTACCTGTTTAAGAGTTTCTCCAATATCTTCATGGATTCCAATTAAATTAATTTCTCCTGGATGTGTTGCAGGTTTAGGATCGCTTTGAAAGCGTTGATCTTTAAAAAAAGAAAGCCTAATAGATTCTGCGACTGCCTTTGCAGCAATTTTTGAATTAAATTTATCCCAAGGGAAAATGATACCCATTGCTCCATTCGAGTTGATGCTTTCTTTGGCTGCAAGGGAAGCTCCTTCTCGTAGATTATTTAAGAGAAGATTCTCAGAGTCTCCTAGGCCAACGAAGATTAGTTTTTTGATGGACTCTCCTAGAAGTTGAATAACTAATTTCTCTCCATTTTTGCCAGAGAAATCTTTTGCCTCTAGATGCTTTATTAATAATTCAGGCTGAGATATCCCATTTAAAGCCTCAATTTGCGATTGGATTTTTTCTTCAAATATCCCGATTACAAGAACGGTCCCTGACCAATCTTGAAGATCATTATTTTGTATAGTGATTTTCATGTGCTTTGTTTGTGTTTAATAATGCTAACTGTTTGGCTTAATTAATCTAGTTAGTAAAAGGTGTGTTCCAAAAACCTCTTGTTTCTTTATTAAATGCTGGGAGCCATTTTTGAATAAGTTTTTGTTCTAAAGTTCTTCTACAAATCGTGTCGTGTGGAACATCTTTCCAAAAGCGAATGCTTAGCTGAGTTTTTAATCCAGCCTTATTACAAGCTTCTGAATATGCTTGAAGATATTGCTTGCAGTCATGATCACCTTTCCAGCGTTTCTCAGATGCAATTGTTTCACCTATATAAAGTAGAACATGACATTTTAGGTCTTTGGGCTTATCCATCACTATGTAAATAGCTGGTCCATTATGTGGGTTTTGTGGCCATCGCCAGAAATTAAGCGGTAAAGGGACTAGGTCTTGAATATTAGGGAAGGGATCAACAGGTTCAACCTTAATAGATTCAAAAAAAGATTTTTGGATAGTAGTGCTTTCTACTTTTTTAAAATGAGGCTCTTGATAAGTCTGAATTCTTTTTTGCCATGTTTTTATTAGTTCTTTTGAATAGGGCAACTCATTGCCTAATGAGATTGGATTTTTATAGAAATCTTCTTGAGTAAATAACTCCCTTTGACTTTTTGATTGCTTCATTTGAATGC
>QCPL01000034.1 GCA_003212515.1 Prochlorococcus sp. AG-436-M02 | reverse complement strand
ATTATAGCCCTCTCCGTCAAATAGTTCTCAAACAACCCCCACTTGAACCGCCTTACTTTCTTTTGCCCTGCCAGAAAACGCAAAAACCTCTTGACCTTCTCATAGTACTTCTGTACTATGAGTCAATACTAGTCAATATCGGAAATGATTTCGACAATTTCTTCAATGCCATTTAAAGCGCTCCAAAAGCCGTTTCATTTATCCATTCAACCATGTGTCAACATGTCTTGGGATTCTGTAAACAGAAGCTATGTTGCAGACAAGAGACCTGGGCCAGTATTCGAGCCTCAGCTACCTCTCATCAGTAAACGTTATGAACCAATGCAATGATGACTTTCTTTTATATTTGGTTTGGATTCATCATACTAATAGCAACTCTTAGGGCAAAGACTTGCTGACCTGTCTAAACCTTCTCTGACTTTTTAGTACTTCTCTGAATAATCCATATTGCAAGCAAAGATAACACTAGCGTATCAAGCGCTATGAAGTGAAGCATCATCTAACTTAAAAACCTTTCCTTCTTTCTAACGATAAAATGGGCAGAGTCAATCCATGAAGCAAACATTCATTTCTAAATGATCAAGCTTTAAAAGAAATCCTTTCAGTTTGAACTTTCTTCAACCCTTCTCAAGACACTTTTAATGAAAGTAGAGCGAATTAATCTAATGAGGTCCTGAGAAATATAGAAAAATCAGATATTTTCATTAAAACGATTTCCCCATCACAGTAAAACAAGTTTCTCCCAATCTGTTATCTCATAAGCGTCTAATGGAGGACTCTTTTGAAAGCTAAATTATCAGAAGAAGTTTGGGTAAACTAGCCTTGATTGCTTAGCTGTTGAGCAAAAATCAGGAAGTTGCTTTATCTCTTTTGAGCTAATCTCACGAAAAGGAAGTAACCAATCAAAGTAAGAACTCCCCATGCAGGTGCTGATAGTCCGAGAGGAGCAGACCATTCAGTATGAATAAGATAATTTTCCAAAGCAAGCAAAGCAAGTTTTATATATACCTAAAGCAATTAAGTGATGACGTCTATTCAGATGTGAAGCAATGCATTAGATGTGGATCAATTCAATCTAACAAAAGTGACCAATTTTACGAAAGCCAGCTCATACTCAACCAAAGAAGAAGAGTTGTCAAAAGACAAAGAATCGTCAACCATTTTTGAATTCCTTTAAAAGGAATTAGCCTATGATGTTGGTTGTTTCTTATAGTTACAGGTCGAAAATTGACCTTCAATTTCTATCCATATAGCTTCTATCTCGTTTCTTGGCATGGTTTAACTAAAACCAGACCTCTATTCTAATCTCTAATATTTAAAGACAATTTAAAGTTGGAAAATTGCTGTTTTCATAAAAGCTCTTACGCTTAAAATAGTGATTTAATCAGAATGGCAATTGACCCAGAGATAATCCCTCCTCATAACTCTATGAGTAGAGATTCAACAAGACGCTCTCCTAGATGGATTATTTTTGCTGCTGGTGGGGTAGGGGTTCTTTTTCTCGTTCATCTTTTAAAAAATCTTTTACCTGCAATTGGCATGATGTTGATGCTTGCTTTCATCTTTAACCAAGCAAAAAAAGCTGCCTAAAAATAAATTGGGGCATTGCCAATCAAAAATGCTAGGAAGTCTAAAATCCTCGCAGGTATTCATCTAACAAAAATAGAGCCCCCTATCTTCACAATAGGGAAAGTTTCTTCATTAAAAATAGAGAGAAAAGGATTAAGCAAAAAAGTTTGTAACAATTCCCTTGCTGAGGGCATCTTTTCGAAAAAAAAAGTTTTCCACAGACTTTTTCTGCTTTAGATTAAAAACAATCTAAACGTCCTCCTTAAACAAAAGTGACCCTATGGATAGTGTGTTTGCCGTCAAAGTGATAGAAATACTATTCAGAAGTCTATTTTGAATAAGGGGAATTTTCACTAGAGGTGGTGCCTAGAATCTTATTTTCTTTTATTTTTCCTACATCTAGTGTTACACTTTTTTTCAAGTTTAATGATACTTGCTAATCTTTGATTACTGGCTGGGTGATGGGGATCCCTCGGATCAGAGTAAGTCTCTCTAAAAGTTAGAGAGATTTTTTTATTTTAGGAAAATTGATTATCGTAATTCATAATCCTAGGTCTATTTACAATAGATATTAAAACGATTGGCTTCAAAACTTGAGAGGTGTGTTGGTAATTTTTAGGTAAATAGCGAATAGATATAGTCCTCTCATTTCATGAGCTTACCTTTCTCAAACTTCTTATATAAGAAATACAGGCATATCAAGAAAACAAGAGTAAGAGAATGTTGATTCAAAAAAGTAAATACAAAATAAGTAGCTATTAGGACAAACAACAATCGTTTTGCAAATAGTTTTTCTTCCTTGCTCAGCTCCTTCCATCCTAAATACCTTCTCCACTGAAAAACTCTTTTCATTTGTCTATCTTTGTATCTTTCTTGTTTTCTATAGGTATTAAATAATTCCTTTAAGAAATAAATAGGGTTCATCAATAAAAATCCAAGTTTAGAAAATTAATCTATTACCTCTGAAAGGATACCTACATTTGCATAGAACAATTATTGCCATATTTTGAGTAGATTATGTATTCATGTGATTTGTTGGATCTTTAAGGGAGGTTCTATTACATAACTCAATCATCTCCCCCATTACAAAACCTCACTGAGTCTGATATAGAACTGCCAGTCTCCCTCATTTCTTCAACACAAACATTAAAGAACTTCGATTGGTATTTAATTGGGTGCATTTTAATGGAAATCGCAACAAGGGCAAGGGCTGTCAAACCTCTTGCGCCTAATCCTAATGAAGTAAATGCATACCAAAGTATTCTTCTACTATTGCCAGAAGAACATTTCTTTGACTTCTTTCCCATTCGATAAAATTCATATAACCTCATACTAGATAAATGTTCAAAAAATAGCCATAGTGAGATTTAGCAAATTACAACTTTCACTATTAAAAAGAGGAAAGGTCTTTTGTCTTACTTTTATATGTTCTGATGTAACTAATGCTAATGCTCAATATCTTTAAGCACCTTGGAGATCTAATTTTCGTTAGATTGCGTTTCTGCTTTTAATTATTCTCTAAGGAAATACCCCTTAGAACCTCAGTCTTTGAATCCATTCTTTCCAATAATGATTTTTCAAAAATGATAAAAACCTATTGATCAAATAATATTTATTTACTGTATTTGTTTAAATGAAACCGAGGCCAAAAACAAAAAGTGAATGCAAAATAGCTGTAATTTAATCGCCTCCACCATTACAACTCCACACTTTAGAAGCCAGACCTCTTGTATCTTTTCCGTTAATACGAAAAGTCCTTTCAACACAATCATTCTGTGTATCAGCCCATGTCGAAATAGGTTCAATAGATTGAGACACCTTTTCTAAAGCTTTTGACGCATTTTTTAAATCTTTAGACGCTTCAATGACAGAAAAAGAGGTTATTGCAAGTATAAGTGTACTTACTGCTGCCAATGCAGGGTAGGCATGCTCTCGTACCATTGCACGCAAAGTCATCTTCGTCAATTTCTCGCTAGTCATAACAGGCATCACAATTGTTGTCTTAACTTATCTTATGCAGCTTTACTGTGAATGCTACTAGGTATGACCAGATGGTTTTCAATCAATTAATAGTGAGGTGGCTTTGATTCTTCAAGAGGAAAGTATGGTTTATCCTCATCGTCAATAAAATCTTCAGTCCAATATTCTTCTGAATGATCTAATGCCTCATTATTAAGTCTTATATTTTCTTTCATAGTATTGAAGAAATAAAAAATATTACTATCCCAATAGCTAATAGCAGAGCAATGGCCACAAGCAATAAGAAAAAATATTTTTGAAAAGTAGCTGCAAAGTCATTTTCCATTTATCTATCATAAAGAAAGAGAAGGGAATGGGCCAGAGATTCTTGCGACATGGAAAAAACAAGCATGTCTACTCATTAATTCAAAACAAATTTTCATTTTATCGATAAGAGTCGGACCTGAATTCTAGTGTTCCCAAAGCAAGTTGATTAATCTAAACTTTTAAAATAAATGTCCACAGCAAACGGCTAATGGCTTGTAACCTTACTATTTCCAAATCTGCGGCTTCTGAATTGATAAGGCAATCAGCCTTTGGAGGAACTCCTGGTACCATGCATATTGATTTATTACCCGATAGTTTTGATGAAGGCTGGTTTTATATTCGTTTAAGATGTGGTCATAAAGAGGGTGTTCCTATTGCAAGAACTGATGGGATAACACTCTTCGCACCATCAAGGCAACTTACTTTATTGGAAGGTTTAAAGCTTGATTATTTTTGTGATTTAAGCGGAGGAGGATTTTTAATTAGTGCTCCAGAAGGTGCGCAAGCTAGTGGATGTGGCACAGGTTTTAAAATAATTAAGTAAGGGATAAAAAGGACAACGCCCATTGGGCAAGAATTTCTGTAATTGCAAAAGTACTTATGTCCTTCTATTCCTATAGCTTCTAGTCCTAGTTAAAGCTCCAACAATCCTGCAACAATTTTGCTCCTCTGCAATAAGTTGGACTACTTGAACTCTATATAGTAGAAGCTACTGGTCATAGAGTTTTTGCTGTCTCCCTTTAAGTAAATTTCATTTCTTCTCTTTGTGTATCTAATTCAGCATAAGCAATCCTAATAAAATAAAACAACCAAAAAATTTTTGCTGAAAATTATGTGAATAATCTCCTATTCATCAGACCTTTTACTTTGGGCTCATTCCCAAGCAAGAATAATTCTGGAAAGTTACAAATTAATAGACTAACTATCGCTCACAAATGTTTAATAAAATTAGGCTTAGTGAGACCCAATAAACCTAATTACTTTAGTAGAAGCCCTATATCTAATCCGAAAAAATGTGTTAGAAATAAAGCAACCGAACAGGAGAACTATAAAACTAAGAACTCCTTTTACTATCATTTCAAATCCAGTTAGAGATATTGATCACATACAAGATTTTTCTTATAAATTACTTAATGAAAAGCCCAATGAATTTTGGGAAGAAGAATGCAAACTTAACCCCAATAAATCTATTTGTAAGCTCTATGAAGTGTAAACAAGCTTTTTTGTCCCTATTTGGGGGATTTGCATACAGAAGTCCAGCATGAGCAATCTGGTGTAAGGCTTCAAACTGATTCACCTGTTGACCATGCAGGCAAAGGAGAAAACTTTGCCCCAACTGATTTACTTGCTACCGCTTTAGGCACTTGTTTTCTTACAGTGATGGGAATTACCGCGAAAGAAAGAGGTTGGCGACTTGATGAGATATCAGTTGAAATAGAAAAGAAAATGACAGCACATGGGCCTCGCAAGATTGAATCCTTAGGATTTAAAATTGAGATGCCATCCAATTTAAACACTCATCAATTAAAGATTCTTAAGGAGTCTATAAAAGATTGCCCTGTTTTGAGAAATTTAAATAACTCCCTAAAAATCAAGCTTCACTGGTGCCAAGTTAAAAAGAAAAGCAAGGTATATCTAAATTTTATTCCTACTAATGTTTTTAGAGAAACGCCTCAAGTCAAATTCTTTGATGCAGGGATAAAGGAATCAAATGGATCGGATGTTGTGATTCATCATGTGAGTGCAGTCTCTCCTCCTAATGACGAGAACTTTGAGCAATATTACGACCATCATCATCAGATTGATCAAAACTTGGTATTACAGGGAACGCGGGCTTTTACCTTGTTGAATCCTGAATGGGACGAACCTCATCATGTGATTTACCTAAATCAAAGAATGGGCGCGCTTCAGATACCTGCAGGTACTTTTCACCAATCTGCTTCAGGCTTAGAGGGCAGCATTGTATTGAATCAAGCAGTGCGTGAAAGTAATTTTGGTCCAAGGAAAGAATTTACTCCTATTAGTTTGCGTAACAGAGAGGATTTACGTAAAGCAAAAGCAGCTGACCCTATTTTTTAGATTTGGGATCATGGAAGAATCAATAGGTTAAAAGCAAACAGTATTTCTAGTGGCAATAAAAATATAAATTTAATTGCTGGCTAAATGATCGGAAGGAAGGTTTAGGGCTGACTGTTAGGACTCTCAAAGGAAATCTTGAAGACACATTAGAGTTACCTCAAAAATTGGTACTAGATCATTTTATCTTCATCCTTCCCAAATAATCCTTGTACTTTACGGTTTTGACGTACGCCCCAAAAACCTATCCCAAGGAAAAGCAAATAAAGAATAAATGCTGCGGAAATAATTGTGCAAATAATTTGCAATGGATTCATTTTAGATAGAAACGGTAATGAAATATAAATCAAAGAAGACAAGATTTTGATTCCAATTAAATATTAGCAACGCTCGATACTTTCGAGATCTCCATAATATATTCGCTCAAAATGACTAATTAGTAGTCCCTCCAGATTAAGTAAAACTTAAGTATAAACCCTAAATTTTAATCTCTATCAACTGCATAGAATTGTCTAAATTCAATGATGAGTCTAATGTATAACGAACAAGAAAAGTCTCATCTCAACTAAAAAGAAAGCAATCCGAAAAGAATAAATCTTTTAGTAAACTACGCTATCAATACAAAAATGATGATGTTTTTGACTGTAAGGCTTGAAAATATAGTCTTAGAAACTTAGTAAAAAATAATAATAAGTATCAACTATTTTTAAAGGCAAACTGCTTTAAAATCTCTAAATCAATTATATTCAAAGTACTTTCTTCAGTTGCTTCAAGATTGACAAAAGGAGCCATACCATCGTCATACGCCTGTTTCCATCTTGGGGCACAAAGACACCAATGATCACCTGGCTGCAGACCTTGGAAACCTATTTGAGGAGTTGACAGATCATTCCCTTGCGCCTTGCTATAAGAAAGAAATTGTTCTGTCATTACTGCGCAAACTGTATGCATACCCATATCAGTTGCATCTGTTTTGCAGGAACCATCTCGATACCAACCAGTCATAGGGCTACAGCTACATGACTGTAGCTCGGTCCCTAAAACGTTTTTAGACGCCATAATTTTTGTGCTCACTCTTGGAAATTAACTCAATGAGAAATATACCCTGGAAAACATTAGTAGTTCCAACGAAAAAGCCTTCACTTTTTATTCAAATGACCAATTGCTAGTTTTTGTTGTTCTCATAATATGTCCCAAAGACTCAATCATTTCTGCATTATCTGAGAGGAGTTTCTTGACAACACCTGGTTGAGACTGGTGAATGACTACAACTTGATCTCGATTGTCAATACTGACTCCTCTAAAAAGTGGCTTGATATTATTTTTTTTATGCATCTTGCCAGTCTCTTTACTATCAAATGCTACAGCCCACTGATCAAATGGAACACTAATCTTAAATGTAGTTATAGAGACAGGCTCCGTAACAACATCTCTAGGCAGTTGCGTTCCAACTAATAGACCAACGGTAGAAGAAGCCACTGCAACAATTACGTTTGTTTTCATAAAATCCTTTTTCCTCTAAAAGCAGAAGAAAGAATATTTGTTCTTAATCATTTTGACTGAATAAGAATAGAACACAAGCAAAAGCAAAGAAATCACGAACATTCAATAGGAAAAGGAAACAACACATCAAATAAAGGTTAGGAACATCTTGAAAAGCTCAAAACAAACCTAAAGAATCTGCAATCTCAATCAATCTTATTTTCCAAACAATAGAACTAAAGGGTTCATAATGAACGCCTTCTTCTAATTATCAGGGCATTATCTATATAAAGGGCCTAGAACCATGCCTTCTCAATTATCAGTATCAAATCTATCAACGAAAAAAAATAAAGAAATTCTCAAAGATCCTAATAACAAGCAACCTAATACGAGTACTAGTCATCTTAATCAGGGAGAAAATCTCCTGATTAAGTCAAAATGGTTCAAGGGGAGTAGAGATAGAGGCTTTAGAGGTCAGATTGCAGCATAAAAAGTACAGAGGAGATTACGCTTCTCTGTACTTTTGTTTAAAGGTGAAACTATTTAAGCAAGTTTAGCTGCTGTTTTAGCAGGAGCTTTTC
>QCPL01000033.1 GCA_003212515.1 Prochlorococcus sp. AG-436-M02 | reverse complement strand
ATCTAAAGATACCGATGAAAGTCAGAATGCAACCAATCAAGAAGATGAGAAGAAATCAACAGAAGAATCTAATCAATAGATTGTTAATGAATTAAAAAAAAACAAATCCTTTACCTTTTAAAATTAAGTGACCAAGAAACGAATTTTATCTGGAGTACAACCAACAGGTTCTCTTCATATAGGAAATTGGCTAGGTGCGATACGCAACTGGGTAGAACTTCAAAAAGAATATGATACCTACGTTTGTGTAGTTGATCTGCACGCCATCACCGTTCCTCATAACGCAGAAAAACTTAAATCAGATACCTTATCAACTGCTGCCTTATATGTTGCATGTGGTATGGATCCTAGAGAATGTTCAATATTCATTCAAAGTCATATCCCCGCCCATAGTGAACTTTGCTGGCTATTAAATTGCGTAACCCCATTAAATTGGATGGAAAGAATGATCCAATTTAAAGAGAAAGCCTTAAAACAAGGCGACAACGTATCACTTGGGTTGCTCGACTACCCAGTACTAATGGCTGCAGATATTCTTTTATATGATGCAGATCTAGTTCCCGTTGGAGAAGATCAAAAACAGCATCTTGAATTAGCACGGGATATTGCTCAGCAAAGAATTAATTCTCGATTTAGCAAGAACAATAATCCGATACTAAAGGTGCCAAAACCATTAATTCTGAAAGAAGGTGCAAAAATCATGAGCCTTTGCGATGGTAAAAATAAAATGAGCAAAAGTGACCCAAACGAAAATAGTAGAATTGGACTTCTAGACGATCCAGATGCAATTCAAAAAAAAATCAAAAAAGCCAAAACAGATCCGCACTTTGGTCTAGAGTTTTCTAATCCAGAAAGACCTGAGTCAGATAACCTTTTAGGCATTTATTCAATGGTTACAAACCAATCAAGAGAAAAAGTTGCAGAAGAATGCTCTGAAATAGGCTGGGGAAAGTTCAAACCACTTCTTACTGACGCAGTCATAACTTCTCTTCAGCCAATTCAACAAAAGTATAATGATCTTATTAAAGACCCTTCTGAGTTAAATAGAATTCTGAAAGAAGGAACAAATAATGCAAAAACACTTTCAGGGCATACATTACAAAGAGTAAGAGAGGCTCTTGGTTTTCTTGAGACTATAAATATCTAATGCCAATAATCACTCTCCCTGATGGAACTCAGAAAAATTTTTCCAAGCCTATATCAATAGCGGAAATAGCTGCTTCTATTGGACCAGGCTTAGCTAATGCTGCAATTGCCGGGGAAGTAAATGGTGATTTATTAGACGTATCTATACCAATAGATTTTGATGCAAGCATAAGGATCATTACAGCCAAAGACAGCGAAGGTGTTGATATTATTCGCCATTCATTTGCTCATTTAGTTGGACATGCTGTGAAACAATTATATCCAACTGCAAAGATGGCAATAGGTCCTGTAATTGAGAATGGTTTCTATTATGATATATCTTATAAGGAAAGTTTTTCACCTGAAGATTTAAAGAAAATTGAATTAAGAATTACAGAACTAATTAAACAAAATTATGAAGTAAAAGTTGAAGTGGTTTCTAAGGAAGTAGCACGTAAGACTTTTAAAATGAGAGATGAGCCTTATAAGTTACAAATAATAGATCAGATAGGTGATGATGAAACAATAAAACTATATAAGCATCTTGAATATATTGATATGTGTAGAGGTCCACATGTACCAAATACAAGTCATCTTAGGTCATTCGCACTTTTGAAAGTATCTGGTGCTTACTGGAGAGGTAACTCAGATAATGAAATGCTTCAAAGGATCTATGGAACAGCATGGGGGAACTCAAAAGATCTCAAGAAATATATCAATAAATTAGAAGAATCAGAGAAAAGAGATCACAGGAAAATTGGCAAAAAGCTTAATCTATTTCATACTCAGGAAGAAGCACCTGGTATGATTTTCTGGCACCCAAAAGGGTGGTCTATTTATCAAGTTCTTGAACAATATATACGTGAAATACTTTTACTAAATGACTACCAAGAAATCAAAACTCCACAAGCAGTAGACAGGTCTCTCTGGGAGAAGTCTGGACATTGGGATAAATTTAAGGACGATATGTTTACCACAACCTCTGAAAATAGAGAATATGCAATTAAACCAATGAATTGTCCTTGCCATATACAAGTATTTAATCAAGGTTTAAAAAGTTATAGAGATTTACCAATACGACTTTCTGAATTCGGTTCATGCCATAGGAACGAACCATCCGGAGCACTGCACGGCCTTATGAGAGTTAGAAACTTTGTTCAAGATGATGCTCATATTTTTTGTACTGAGGAACAAATCCAGGAGGAGGTATCAAAATTTATTGATCTTGTATTTCATGTATATAAGTCATTTGGATTTGACTCAATTATTATTAAATTATCTACAAGACCAGAAAAGCGTGTAGGAAGTGATTCGATCTGGGATAAATCAGAGAAGGCTCTTGAAGATGCATTAAACCAAAAGGAACTTGACTGGGCATTCCTCCCTGGGGAAGGTGCTTTTTATGGTCCCAAGATTGAATTTTCATTAAAGGATTGCCTTGACAGAGTTTGGCAATGTGGAACGATTCAAGTTGATTTTTCAATGCCAGGAAGACTTGGGGCTAGTTATATAGACGAAAATAGCCAAAGGAAAGAGCCAGTTATGCTTCATAGGGCCATACTTGGTTCTTTTGAAAGATTTATAGGTATTTTAATTGAAGAGTACGAAGGAAAGCTCCCTCCATGGCTGGCACCTATTCAAGTTGTTTTTATTGGAATAACAAACAGAAATTCACAAGCCTGCATCACTCTATCTAACAACCTAATTAAAAAAGGCTTTAGATCAATTGCAGACACAAGAAATGAGAAAGTAGGTTACAAGATTAGAGAGCACACCTTGCAACGGATACCTTATTTAATAATTATTGGAGACAAAGAGCAAGATTCGGGTACAGTTTCAGTGAGAACAATGGATGGGAAGGATCTTGGAGTAATGACTAATGAGAAGTTCGAAGAGTTGCTTAATAAATCAATTAGTTTAAAAGCTAGCAAAAAAATTCTTATCTAAATTCAATTAATGATTAAACATAAATTCCATTAATCAAATCAATTATTAATACTAATGAATTTATTTGCTGCTGATATTGGAGGGACAAAAACTCTTCTTGGTATTTATAAATTTGATGGTAAAATAATACTGTTATATAAAAAACATTACATCTCTTCTCAATGGGAGAGTTTCGAATCAATAATAATAGACTTCTTTGAAAAATTACCTCCAAATCTTTCATATCCGAAACAAGGTTGTATTGGCGTAGCTGGTAATATAATAAACAACACTGTTAAGTTAACTAATTTAAGCTGGGAATTAAACCTTAGTGATCTAATTAAGACTACAAAAATAGATAAATTATCTATTATAAATGATTTTTCATGTCTAATTTACGCCATCCCATTTCTAGATAGGAATCAATATAAAGCTATTCAATCATCTGAATCCAGTCAAATCCCTCAAAACAATATTGTTGCAATAATTGGAGCTGGAACTGGCCTCGGAATGGCTAAGGGAATAATTAATCAAAATGAAATTATAGCCCTATCTAGTGAGGGAGGTCATAAAGAATTTGCTCCCAGAAATCAAAATGAGTGGGATTTATCTCAATGGTTAAAGACTGATATGAACCTAAAAAGGTTATCAATTGAAAGAGTAATTAGTGGCTCTGGTTTAACAAACATTGCTCGTTGGAGACTTTCAAAAGAAGCTAATACTAATGTCAACTTAAAAAAAAATAGCTCACAGATGATATGTGATGCAGCAAAAGCAGGAGATCCTCTAATGAAAGAAGTTTTAGAAATGTGGCTAAGTGCATATGGATCGGCATCAGGTGATTTCGCGCTTCAAGAACTCTGTTCTTCTGGCTTATGGATCGGAGGGGGAACAGCCGTTAAACATTTAGAAAATTTTCGCTCCGGGGTTTTCCTAAATGCTTTAAAAAACAAAGGTCGATTCTCAAATTATCTTGAAAAATTACCAATTATGGTCCTCATTGATCCAGAATCAGGATTATTTGGCGCTGCATGCAAAGCGCATCTAATGGTCGATTCAAATCTCAAATTTAAATGAATAAATAAAAATAATGACTCAGCCGCCAATAGGCAAAAAAGTTTTAGTAGAAGTCCCTTCGACCACAGCAAACCTAGGGCCTGGCTTTGACTGTCTAGGTGCAGCCTTAGGCCTAAAAAACTATTTCCAAATAATGAGGATAGAAGGTTCTAGTGAAAGATTTGAATTAATTATGGAAAGCACGGAGGGTAATCATCTAAGAGGGGGACCGGAAAATTTATTTTATAGAGCTGCTCAAAGGGTTTGGCAGACAGCGGAAGTAGAGCCATTTGCATTAGAGGCAAGAGTTAAATTAGCTGTTCCTCCAGCTCGAGGCCTAGGGAGCAGTGCGACAGCAATAGTGGCAGGATTAGTAGGAGCCAATGCACTTATTAGCGATCCATTGAGCAAAGAAAAACTTCTTGAGCTTGCAATCGATATAGAAGGTCACCCAGACAATGTTGTACCTTCTCTACTTGGTGGCTTGTGTTTTACAGCAAAAGCAGCTTCTCAAAGGTGGCGAGTTGTAAAATGTGAATGGGATCAATCAATAAAAGCTGTTGTTGCGATACCATCTCTCAGGTTAAGCACAAGCGAAGCAAGACGAGTAATGCCTAAGACCGTTCCCGTATCAGATGCAGTTATGAATCTTGGCTCACTAACACTATTGCTACAAGGCCTAAGAACAGGCAGTGAAGATTTGATATCTGACGGAATGCATGATCGATTACATGAACCTTATAGATGGAAATTAATAAAAGGTGGCCCCCAAGTTTGCCAAGCAGCTATTGCAGCAGGAGCCTTTGGTTGTGCGATTAGTGGTGCTGGGCCAAGTATTCTAGCCTTATGCAAAGAAGAGCAAGGCAAGGCCATTAGCCAAGCTATGGTCAGAGCCTGGGAAAGCGAGGGTGTTGCGAGTCGCGCTCCTTTACTCAGCCTTCAAACGGCTGGGTCAACCTGGTCCCATGGCTAGCAGTAAGTAATTCTACTTACTAAACTGCGCAAGAGCTGATAAAGTTCATTCTCATTCTCTTTCAGATTATGGACGCAACTCTACTTACAACCGCCGCGTCCAACGCTAACTTCCCATGGCTTTCATTAATAGTTCTTCTTCCCGCAATTGGCGCACTAATACTTCAATTTTTACCACAAAATTCTAAAGAAAGCTTCATAGCATTCCGTAATTTTGCAATAGGTTTTCTTGCTGCTGACTTTCTTTTTATAATTTTAGTCCTTAGCAGATTCTTTAATAGTAAAGATAGCAGCTTACAATTAATAGAAAGAGTAAGCTGGTTGCCATCGATAGGACTTGAATGGTCTCTTGGTGTAGATGGAATATCTGCACCATTAGTTGCTTTAAGCGGATTAATAACACTTTTAGCTGCAGCAGCTAGTTGGAAAATTACCAACAAGCCAAAACTTTATTTTTCGCTATTACTTATCCAAGCTTCAGCTCAATGTCTTGTATTCCTATCACAAGATTTCTTACTTTTCTTTCTTGCATGGGAATTAGAACTTGTCCCAGTATATCTGTTAATTGCAATATGGGGAGGGAAAAAAAGATTATATGCAGCAACAAAGTTCATCCTATATACCGCACTTGCATCACTTTTAATATTAATTAGTGGCCTTGCCCTAGCCTTATCAGGAAATAATTTTTCATTAAATCTTACAGAACTTGCATCAAGATCTCCATCTGGGACCTTTGGTTTACTTTGTTATTTAGGTTTTCTTATTGGATTTGGTGTAAAGCTACCTATCTTTCCTCTACATACTTGGCTCCCAGATGCTCATGGAGAAGCAAATGCACCTGTATCAATGCTTTTAGCTGGAATACTATTAAAAATGGGTGGATATGCATTGATTAGATTTAACGTCCAAATGTTCCCTGAATGTCATATACAATTAGCACCCGCCTTAATAATTATAGGGATAGTAAATATCATTTATGGAGCCCTAAATGCTTTTGCTCAAGACAATGTAAAACGAAGAATTGCATGCAGCTCTGTGAGTCATATGGGATTTGTTTTAGTTGGGATAGGAGCAATCAATACACTCGGAATTAATGGTGCGATGCTTCAAATGATTAGCCACGGTTTAATTGCAGCTGCAATGTTCTTTGTAACTGGCTCATTCTATGAACGAACAAATACACTCTCTATCCCAAACATGGGAGGACTAGCAAAAGCTCTTCCTATAACCTTCGCACTTTTCTTAACAAGTTCTCTTGCATCTCTAGCTTTACCAGGTATGAGTGGTTTTATTAGTGAGATCACCATCTTTTTGGGAGTGACAAGTCAAGAAATATTCACCTCGACCTTCAGATCTATTGCAATATTTATTGCGGCGGTCGGTCTAGTGTTAACACCCATATACCTTTTATCAATGTGCAGAAGAGTATTTTTCGGCCCAAGAATACCTGCGTTAGCCATGGTTAATGAAATGGATACAAGAGAACTATTTATTGCACTAAGCCTCTTAGCCCCCACATTACTAATAGGTTTCTGGCCTAAAGTTGTTACTAATATTTTTGAAAGTTCTAGCAATGCAATTGCTAATAATCTCGCTGCACAAAACCTTCTTGCAATTCTACAAATTAGCTCACTTACTTAAATGAAGAATCTAGAAAGCATCTCACCTTTATTAGCAGGAGAAGGACTTCCAGATTTCAAAGAAATTACATCCCAAGAAGTTGAACAGTCAATTCCACTTTTATTAGATCAACTCAACAATGAATTCTCAGCTTTAGAAGCTGATCTAAAAAACAAATTAGTCAATAGCGAGGTTCTTACATGGGATGAAGTGATGAAGCCCCTTTATAAAATTGAAGAAAGTCTTCGTTGGAGTTGGGGTACAGTCTCACATTTAAATGGTGTATCAAATTCACCTGAACTACGTGAAGCATATGTAACTCAACAATCAAAAATAGTTCGTTTTTCTAATCGACTAGGTCAAAGCAATATACTCTTCCAATCTCTCGCATCAATTGCTGAGAAAAGCAAAACCTGCTTGGATAAATCACAAAGAAGAGTCCTTGAGTCTCAGCTTCTATCAATGAAGACACGAGGTGTTGGACTGGAAGGATCTAATAAAATCGAGTTTAATAACAACACCGAACGCCTTGCTAAATTATCTACTTTATTTAGTAATAACTTATTGGATGCGACAAATGACTGGAATCTCCTATTAACTAAGAAAGAGCAAATTGAGGGGATACCGAAACGAAATCTGGCAGCAATGGCACATGCAGCTGAAGAATATTTTCCTTCACAATTAGGAGATGAGTCTCATTCAGCAAGTGGGGATGAGAAGTGGCTACTAAAACTCGACATGCCTACTTATATACCTTTCATGACATATGCTAAAGATCGATCCTTGCGTGAGACTCTTTACAAAGCATTTATAAGTAGAGCTAGTAGTGGCAAGCTAAATAATGAAAAAGTTATAGATGAAATTCTAATAATTAGGAAAAGACAAGCAGAACTTCTTGGGTTTAATAATTGGGCTGAAGTGAGTCTTGCCAGTAAAATGGCAAAGGATGTTTCGGAAGTTGAGAAATTACTAGAGGAACTGAGAGAGGCTGCAATTATATCTGCCGCTATCGAATTAGAAACACTTCAAAATTTTGCGCTTAAAATCACTGGCAATGAAAATTTCAAGCTTGCACCGTGGGATATAAGCTACTGGTCAGAAAAGCTCAGGGAAAATCTCTTTGATCTTAATCAAGAAACTCTTCGTGCATGGTTCCCTCTTTCACAAGTCTTGGATGGATTATTTAAACTATGTGAAAGGCTATTTGAAATCTCCATAAAGCCAAATATAGATAAATATCCCGTCTGGCATGAAGATGTTCAGCTCTTCAATGTTTTTGATAGTGATGGTTCTCAAATAGCCTCATTTTATTTAGATCCATATTCAAGACCTTCTAGCAAAAAAGGTGGAGCGTGGATGGATGAATGCTTAACAAAAGGTTCGAAAGAAAATGGGGAAAAGATTTTACCTGTAGCTTATTTAATTTGCAACCAAACACCTCCAACCTCTGATACACCGAGCCTTATGAGCTTTGAGGAAGTAACAACACTTTTTCATGAATTTGGTCATGGTTTACAGCATATGCTTACAAATGTTGAGCTACCTCAAGCTGCTGGTATAAACAATATAGAATGGGATGCTGTTGAGCTCCCTAGCCAATTCATGGAGAATTGGTGCCTAGACAGACGGACAATACATGATATAGCAAAGCATTGGAAAACAAATGAATCTCTCCCTGAGAGTGAAGTTAGTAAATTGCGTCAAAATCAAACTTTCAATTCAGGTCTTAGTACACTTAGACAAATTCATTTTGCGTTAACTGACCTAAAGCTTCATAGCCAATGGGATAAGGATCTGGGTTTAAGCCCAGATGAATTGCGAAGAGATATAGCCAAAAGTACTTCATTAATACCACCTATTCCAGAAGATAAATTTCTTTGTAGTTTTAGTCATATTTTCGCTGGAGGATACTCAGCAGGTTATTACTCCTACAAGTGGGCAGAGGTTTTAAGTGCAGATGCTTTCTCTAGTTTTGAGGAAGCTGGATTAGAAAATGAAAACCAAATCAAGGAAATAGGTAAAAAATTTAGGGAAACAATCCTTAGCCTAGGTGGGAGTAGGCATCCTGATGAAATATTTAAACTGTTTAGAGGAAGGCCAGCCAACACAGATTCTCTAATCAGACACTCAGGATTTAAGACCCGTTCCTTCTAGGATATCGGCAGATATCAAATCAATAGCTTTAGAATTTTTAATCAAACTTTTATGAGAAAAAACTTGAATTGACTTCGAAGAACCAAAAGGCAGAATGGCTCTAAATCCTGGGAAAACCATCAAATCACAATAACAAAAATAACTTCTACAATTTATTTCTTTTAGATAATTTGACGAATTATTTAAAGACTTCAAAAAATCACTCCCGAGTTTCATTTCTGCTATCCCAGGAAATAAATTATAGGGAACACACTGGGCAGTAAGTGTTCCTTGATGAGGGCATCCAACGCTAAAAAATCTCATAGTTCTTCGATAACCAAGCATTTCCTGCAGCCAAACTCTGGAAATCAAACCACCCATAGAAAAGCCTAGTAGATCAATTTGAGTATCATGACCAAAAAGAGAGACAATCTGATCATCAAGATTTTTAGCCAATGATCTAATATCTTTCCTACCACAACCGTGAGGTAGAAATGGGGAAAATATCATTGATGGCGGTTGTTTTAAAACAGATTGCAAGCGCCTGAAGATCATCGGATTATTCCATAATCCATGAACTAATACCAATGGTCTTATAAGGCTACTCAAAATAGTTAAATTAAATGCATGTTTCTACCCCGGTTAATAGATACACTTCCACTAAAACCATCAATTGGGGGATTACACTTTTTCAAAAGGATTTTAATAGGCACCACTCCATATAAAGCTTCGAGCTTATTAAAAATAAGCTCGCTGAAATGTTCAATTGTGAAGCAATTAATCTCTAATGAAAGTTGTTGAATACTTTTGACAGCAAGACTATAGTCAGCTGTTTTAGAAAGGTCATCATTCTTTGCAGCGGTTTCTAGATTAATCCAAAT
>QCPL01000032.1 GCA_003212515.1 Prochlorococcus sp. AG-436-M02 | reverse complement strand
TGCGTTCCAGAACAGAGCTCGTGGTGTTTAATCTTTCTTTTTACAAAATATTCTCTTTTTTCATCAAATGACAAATTTCTTTAATCAAAAAAAACTTCAGAGACTTTTTCTAGGGCTAGGTTTTTTTAGCCTTTGCTTTTTCTCAAGACCAGCTTTTGCTGAGGATTGGTCTGAATTTGGATCTGTTTCATCATGCAGCGACCTAGGAGAAAATCCTGCTGATTTGTCTGGGGCTGATGCTACTTCAAGTGAGGGGCATACAGGTTGTTTTCAAACTCCTTCCAAATATCAAATAACCCTTTATAAGCTTGGTATATGCACTTCTGATCCATTTGGTGAAGATGCTTCTGTAAGTGTCAGTCCAGATGATAAATGTACCTGGACAATGGATACCCCTGCAGGAACAACAGTTGATCTTGGTGCAGCATTAAATACACCAATAGGACTTCCTACGGCTAGTGAAAATCCATCTTCGGGAACATACACGCACATGATGATTGTTATGGGCAATCAAATAACTGTGAATGGATCGATTGTTACGCAAGGTGGTACTTATTACACGAAACCTAATCCAGACCCAACAGACTCTGCTGGATTGTTTGATAAAGATCTAACTTCAGCTCAGGACTTTACACATGAATTTACTACATATGGATTTAATATCCGTGATGACTGTAGCTACCATTATCAAAGAACAATTACAGGTGAAGGGGTTGTTAGAGGTGTCATTGCTAATTCAAATTTAGTAACACAAACCACATGTTCTGATCCAACAAGAATTGTTGGTGTTTTTAATCCTGAAAATGATTTAGTGATTACAGATGCCACACAAGGAATCGAAGTTAAATTCACTATTTCTGACGGAGGGATGCGAGTTGAAACTCATCCCACGGCGGATAGCAGCCAACCCAGATGGGCATTTTCTGGTGATTTCAGACCAACTTTCACATCATTTTAATTTAAGATAGCCATTTGCTCCAAAGCAATCACTAGGTAGTATTTTGAAGCTGACTTTTTGCTTATATTTATACTATATCTAGAAAAAGTGGGGATCTTTAGCTTGGTTAGATGCTGAGAATATTTTTTTAGAAAAGCTTTTGTTATAACTCATCGATCTTGAACAAAAACAGAGCTGCAGCTAGATAAACCTTTCTTAGCTTAATAAGCTTTCAATATTATATTGTTCGATCTCTACAACTTTCGATTTGCTAATACTTAGAGTTGAAATAATCAAATTAATATATAATTCAATTGCTAAGCTCTAAAATTTATCTTCTTAACAAGGAATTATTTATACGTCAATATTGAATCTATACGAACCATTGTCTAATATTTTTGGCATTGTATTTAAGCTAAGAGTTAAGCGATTATCTTCCTTGTTTGGAATATAATAGCCATGAGCCTGATGGCTACGCCAAACAATAACTTGTCCCTCTTTGATATCTAAACCAATATTTCTTGCAGTATAAATTGTTTTATCTTCTGACTTTAGAATATCTATTATTGGACCATTAGGTGTGCTTTGCCTCGTTACCCTATCATTCTCAAACGTTAAAGAGCTATGAACTTCAGGATTAAAATTAATAAAGTAATTTGCAGAAACATATGAATTACTATGAAAATGATAATTTAGAGTTGATCCCTTTTGAGAATTATTTAACCAAGCAGAGTTTATTACTATCTCATCACATAAATAACCAATCTTTTGAATATAGGCAATTACAATTTTCTCAAGATCAAGTTTCAATTCATTGAGGATTGGGAATGCTTTAAAAAGGTTTTGATTACTTGCATTACACAAATGTTTTGTATAGGGCTCAAACTCAAACTGTTGGAATAGTTCACCTGGTGCATCATCCCAAATTAATTGAAGACTTTTCTTGTATTTTAAATGATCTTTCAAAGGCAAAGTAAAAATTCCAATAGGTTCTGGATTGATATCTGCTATCGCAAAGTGAATATCTTCCTTGGCTTCTTCCACTTTAAAGATCAATAATCAATATTCTAGATATAATATTAGATATTCATGACTTATCAACTGATGTCTTTTCGAATGCAATAAAGAATTGTTTTTGGAGACTCTAATAAAGAATATTCCTTTTCATAATTACATAAGGAAATTATTTGTAATAGAAAAAAAATAAGGATGCCTCCAATTATCAATCCTTCTCCAAATCCCATCCAAAAGACTTCATATTCACTTAATCCAAACCTGGCTTTCCATCTTTTTACTCTTTTTTGATGTCTTATGAGTAACTTTGCGAACATTTTCTTGCCTAATTAAACAAAGGAATTAATTTAGTTAGTTTATGCGCTAATTTTTAGGATCCACCAAGGTTTTAATATAGTAGATATGATTTTAACGTTCGAAATTAGATTTATTGAACTTTTCAGGACTCTTAAAAAATACAAGATTCTTGGGTCTAAACACTTTTGATACTCTTGCGACATCTATTCTGATTGTTTTGAATTCAATAATGACGCTATCCGACAGATCATATTTATGAATTCAGTCTCTCCAGTGTTTTAGGGAGGCTACTTTCTAAATAACTCAAGTATCTGCTTGACTTTCGAATCTATGTTTCCCAGGCTTGATTGTTCATGACTATTCAATCACTCTATTTTCGGCTATCAATTGCTTGTTTTAAAGTTATCTTTGCAGAGTCAAATAAATAATTCCCATTAATTATCGGGGAAATCTTAGAAGGAGATATTTCTGTCCATTGTCCATCAATTATTACTCCATTAGGATGCTGATCGTAATCCTTATTCATAGAATATGACTTGTCAATCATATAGGTTATTTTATTAGATTTTAAACAGGCTCCTAACCAGCAACAGGAAGCACCTGAACATTTGGGAGCCTCAGAGTCTGAGGCTAATGGAGGTAAATAATTAATTTGCTTATCATCTTGGATCCTACTAAATGCAGTGATAGAACTAATAACATTAGATGGATTATTTTCAAGACCCTTCTGAAGATCTTTTGCCTCAATTTGAAGTTGAATTGATTTATTATTTTTGTCAATACAAAAGCTTACTCCTTGAACAGTTACAAGAGGATTCCAACCTTTATCAAGCCCTGGACATTCAATCTTTGTATAATTGTTTCCTGAACTAATACCATCCAAGATTATACTTGACCTATATTCTTGATAAACTGGAGATATAAAATAACCCTTATTATTAAAACTAGGGCCATAGCGTTCTAGAATATATGATGGCTTTTCATTAAGAGAGCTTGGCCTCAATGAATAAACTATAGGACATTCAACTTGATATAAATTAAAGCTGCCCCCAGGCATATAATCATCCTTAACAAGTGCTTGATCAGGTAAACTTATTCCAAATAAAAAAGATTGGCCATTCTGATCTGGGAATGAGCAGTTGCTATTTTCTTCTGTTATATCATCTTCCCTATCTATAATCCTTTTCCCTTTATTGACATCATCTACAATAAAGTCAAGAGCATCATTAACTCTTCCTTTCAAGCCTAATTGATTTTCCTGAATTCTATTTCCTTTTAATGCTATCTGAATTAAAGAAAATGCAATCGCCAAAGTTGAAATTGAAATCGAAGCTGCTAATAGCAACTCTATGATAGTAAATCCATTTTTTTTATATATCATTTTTCTCATTTATACTTTATCAGTCTTCAGGAATAAGGCAATTTTCATCAACAAGTAAATCGTTAGAAGATAATTGGCTAATTGGCATATTATTAGAGATTAAAGAATTTTTAGAGAACTTGCCTTTCCTGATCATTCCAGTTGGTGAATTAATAACTAAACAATTCAACATCTTTACTTTTTGAGTAAAATACTTAGACCCTATTACTATAATAATAGAATTATTAGAACTAATCCTTCCATTAGGGATTACTTGAAAATCTGAGCTTACAACTTGAAAAATAGAATTATTTATTGGAGGAATAATAGACTCGACTTTTCCTTGTTGTTTAAAATCATCAGATAGCGTACTTGAATATTGACACTTTACAGTGAAGCCATAAGAATCTTCACCATTAGCAATTGAATCATAAGGAAGATTTTCTGTTTTTACAAAACAACTTGCTCCCCAGCGTCTGGCTTCAAGTCGAACAGTTCTCATGAATTCTCTAAGTTCACGAGTATAAGCATTAACTTTCTCGTTCCTAACCCAATTGATTGTAGAAGGAACAAGTAATGTTGAAATGATTGCAAAGATGCCTACTGTAATTGCTAACTCAATAAGAGTAAAGCCATCATTCTTCATTAGGTTCGGAGATTTAATCATAACTAGACACTTACTTACACCAACCATGTGCTTCACTACTTAGCAGAATGCTTAGCCAATGTATATTTTTATCAGCCCATTGCACTCTATATCCAACACTGGCAATACTACTATCCATCGATATTCTTTGACTAGGTTGTTGCACTTCTAATTCCCTTACAATTAAAACTTTTCTACCTTTAAAAACTTTACTTCGAGTTGAGTCTGGCCACCAATATTGAACCATTTCGTTATCAACGCTTGGTGGAGGTGGTGATGAAGGGTAAGGTCTTGTTGAAACAATCTTCCATCCAGGCATTGTGAGTATATTGTCTGTTATATCAAGACAATCTTCTTCAGCTAATTGATAAGTTCCATTATTATTAAAATTCATACTCCAAAGTTCTAGCTTTAAACGTTCTATATCTCTTTGAATTTCTTTATTAACTGCACCTATTAAAGTCGATTGATAAACAGTATTTAATCTTTGAGTTGAAAAGTATACTCCATAAGTAACAACTCCACCCAACAGAAGTATACTAACGATAGCATCTACAAGCCCAAATCCATCTTGGATAATATTATTTTTTGATTTTAATAATTTATTGAACTTAAGCGCCATATTTCTTTCAAGATGAACTAGAGAATTCCCGCAAAGTATCCCAAAGGATAATTGATCTACCTCTATACTTGCTAACACCCCAATTAAAATCAGGGCCATGCCAATCAACTAAACCGTCAATAAATTCCTTAGAAAAATCCCATGTTATTTCTTGACCTGTATCAAAACATATATTTTTAGCCCAAGCAGCTCCCGCAAAATTTCGATAGTGATTTGTGTTTCTTTCTTGAACATTTATATTATAGACTTCCAACCAATTCTTAGTTTCCGAACCATCTGTAAGGTCTAAGACATCTCCTAGGTTGACATGATTACTAACAGTTTTATTTTTCAATATAGCTGCTGCTCCAGGATAGGAGTACTGCGAGCTATTTGTAGAATGGGGATTTAAATTATCAACTACATCAAAACCTCTAAGGTAATAAGAAGTAGATCCAAGCGTAGGATTACTATCATAAATAAGAAATACATTGTCACTATTCATAGTTGAACCTACAGGAAAAGGATTGATTCTATTACCTATGCCAATAATCTCAACTTTTAAAGAATCATCTGAGGTATCTAAATAAGGAATCAATTCGCCTGATTCAGTAATAATAATATTTGTCATTTTATCTCTCTGAGTAGTACCTAAGGTATTCCTAATCCAACCATAAGTACCTCTAGTAGTTACAATCATTGGAGCCCATTCAGAATTATTTGAGAGAGATTGGACCCAACTACTTTTAGGTATTTCTGAAAAAAATGTGGTTTCTGGTCCATATACAAATGCTCTGAATTGATCATTTTGTGTAGACCCTGTATTATCTATTAAAAAACTATTATTTGGTAAAAAGTCATTATCAAAAGAATTTAGATCAATAGGAACGCCTTTAATTAAATCTAATCCTCCAGAGAAACGATTACAAGAAATCTCATTTCCAGTTTGTTTTGTTTTCTGCTTAAAAAGTATAGTTAGATTTTGAGGTTTACCTGTTCCACAAGCGTCAGTTGCATTCCTATGACAAAAAATACCTTCATTACTTATATCTAAATCACCCATAATCTCTAAAATTACTTTTGACTCATCACTGGTCGAGACTTCAAAAGAAGAACCTGGTCCTGTTGCAAAAAGAGAGTCAATTCTAAATGTTTGATTACTAGTTAAATCTTGTCCTAGTTTACAATTAGTACCATCTCTTTGAATAACGACAGGAGTACAAACTAGAATATCTAAATCCTTAACATTTGAAAGTCTAGGTTGCTTTGGAAGAGCTATTGGTTGAATCCAAATACCCCCATTTCCTAAACTTGAATTTGGCAAAGTACTTGAATCAGTTAAACCAGTTTCATTAACAAAATCGCCACATATAGTTTGGTCTTTTAAATTCCTCCTCCAGATGATTGACCCCGCTTTTATATCATCAGAACTAGTAAAAGATAGATTTCCTAGAAAAAGCGAGCCATTCCCATCAGCCTCAGTTTCTCCTACACCAAGGAAGCCAAACCCACTATAAGGTGTTTCTTTGTTGACCTGTATGTTGACTCGTAATTTATTAAAAGCTGTATTTTTAGATGAGCTTTTTGCAGTTGCATATCCTTCTACAACAATAGAATTAATTCCTGACTTTTCAGTGCCCGTATAATCTGTAGATTTAATATTAAAAGTTTGATTAAATTGTCGTTCTGCGCCTAATAAGTCACTGCCAACTCGCTCGGGGATATCATCCATATAATCAGTAAACGCTATTTTATAAGAATTTTCCCAATCTATGGATGAAGTTGATGAGCACATTGGTGCTTTTTGGCGGCCTTTACACGAATTATCGCCTTCGCACCATTGATCATCAGACCAGTATTCTTTTGGAGGGTTAGGAATTGTATTTGCAGAAACATTTGTTGGGCAATTAGTTCCAGACTCAGAGCAACTATCACTAAGCCAAAAATAATGCAAAAAGCTATTGCCACTATCATTAAAGAAATTCCTAATTGTAGTAACACCTGATTCAGATGCAGCTTTAGCCATTAACTCTTGTCTAGAAAATCTTGAACCAGTCAGATTCAAAATAGAAGCTGCCATTAAGCCACTTAAAGCAACGGCTACACCAATCCCCAGTATCAATATCTGAGGTATAGCAAAACCATTATCCTTAGCTTCTTTAAAAGAATTAATCTTGAGGTATTTATTATTCATCTTTAATTGCTCTTTTTTGGAGTAATTAAAGTCAGAAATTATTTTCTTAGCTGGAGTAGCTTAATCGGTGTCAGCCGTTGCACAATCAAGTTCTACAGCCTGTTTACCTTTTTCATCATTATTAAGTTTCCATTCTTTAACTAACACTGTTGAATCACTTGCGTTGTAGCAACCTTGTACTGCACCACCATCACCGCTGTATCCAGATCCATTGGGATCGCAAGTTATTTGAAATAACGTTTTGCCAGCTGAAGCTACCTCCCCCGCAATCCTGCATTCATAATTCCCAGAAGGTGACACCCAACTTGTACTATCGGCACCTGATGCAAGTCCAGGGATTTTTCCTTTGCAGACCTTTGCTCCTCCATCAGTATCACTGTCAGCATCCTCTACTTGACATTCCTGGAATCGTGCAAATTCAGTTAACTCGTCAATATTTTCAGGGGTTGAGCCATATTCTGTGTAATAAGCACCAACAGCCCTTAGGACAGACCCAACAATTGTTGAAGCTTCTTTCTGTTTAGCTTTATTAGCAGCAGACATAAATTGAGGTATAGCAATAGATGAAAGGATTCCAATCATCATAATTACCACAATTAATTCAACCAAGGTAAAACCGTTAGCGTCTTGCTGAGAAATATTCCTTAAGGACGCTAACCTCTGTTTCAAACTGAATGATGAGAATTGATGAGATGACTCTTTCATAACTTTTGAATGATTGTGATTCTGAGAAAAGACAATGCTCAGAAATGAACAATTTAACCAAATGATAGCCGAAAATAGAGTGATTGAATAGTCATGAACAATCAAGCCTGGGAAACATAGATTCGAAAGTCAAGCAGATACTTGAGTTATTTAGAAAGTAGCCTCCCTAAAACACTGGAGAGACTGAATTCATAAATATGATCTGTCGGATAGCGTCATTATTGAATTCAAAACAATCAGAATAGATGTCGCAAGAGTATCAAAAGTGTTTAGACCCAAGAATCTTGTATTTTTTAAGAGTCCTGAAAAGTTCAATAAATCTAATTTCGAACGTTAAAATCATATCTACTATATTAAAACCTTGGTGGATCCTAAAAATTAGCGCATAAACTAACTAAATTAATTCCTTTGTTTAATTAGGCAAGAAAATGTTCGCAAAGTTACTCATAAGACATCAAAAAAGAGTAAAAAGATGGAAAGCCAGGTTTGGATTAAGTGAATATGAAGTCTTTTGGATGGGATTTGGAGAAGGATTGATAATTGGAGGCATCCTTATTTTTTTTCTATTACAAATAATTTCCTTATGTAATTATGAAAAGGAATATTCTTTATTAGAGTCTCCAAAAACAATTCTTTATTGCATTCGAAAAGACATCAGTTGATAAGTCATGAATATCTAATATTATATCTAGAATATTGATTATTGATCTTTAAAGTGGAAGAAGCCAAGGAAGATATTCACTTTGCGATAGCAGATATCAATCCAGAACCTATTGGAATTTTTACTTTGCCTTTGAAAGATCATTTAAAATACAAGAAAAGTCTTCAATTAATTTGGGATGATGCACCAGGTGAACTATTCCAACAGTTTGAGTTTGAGCCCTATACAAAACATTTGTGTAATGCAAGTAATCAAAACCTTTTTAAAGCATTCCCAATCCTCAATGAATTGAAACTTGATCTTGAGAAAATTGTAATTGCCTATATTCAAAAGATTGGTTATTTATGTGATGAGATAGTAATAAACTCTGCTTGGTTAAATAATTCTCAAAAGGGATCAACTCTAAATTATCATTTTCATAGTAATTCATATGTTTCTGCAAATTACTTTATTAATTTTAATCCTGAAGTTCATAGCTCTTTAACGTTTGAGAATGATAGGGTAACGAGGCAAAGCACACCTAATGGTCCAATAATAGATATTCTAAAGTCAGAAGATAAAACAATTTATACTGCAAGAAATATTGGTTTAGATATCAAAGAGGGACAAGTTATTGTTTGGCGTAGCCATCAGGCTCATGGCTATTATATTCCAAACAAGGAAGATAATCGCTTAACTCTTAGCTTAAATACAATGCCAAAAATATTAGACAATGGTTCGTATAGATTCAATATTGACGTATAAATAATTCCTTGTTAAGAAGATAAATTTTAGAGCTTAGCAATTGAATTATATATTAATTTGATTATTTCAACTCTAAGTATTAGCAAATCGAAAGTTGTAGAGATCGAACAATATAATATTGAAAGCTTATTAAGCTAAGAAAGGTTTATCTAGCTGCAGCTCTGTTTTTGTTCAAGATCGATGAGTTATAACAAAAGCTTTTCTAAAAAAATATTCTCAGCATCTAACCAAGCTAAAGATCCCCACTTTTTCTAGATATAGTATAAATATAAGCAAAAAGTCAGCTTCAAAATACTACCTAGTGATTGCTTTGGAGCAAATGGCTATCTTAAATTAAAATGATGTGAAAGTTGGTCTGAAATCACCAGAAAATGCCCATCTGGGTTGGCTGCTATCCGCCGTGGGATGAGTTTCAACTCGCATCCCTCCGTCAGAAATAGTGAATTTAACTTCGATTCCTTGTGTGGCATCTGTAATCACTAAATCATTTTCAGGATTAAAAACACCAACAATTCTTGTTGGATCAGAACATGTGGTTTGTGTTACTAAATTTGAATTAGCAATGACACCTCTAACAACCCCTTCACCTGTAATTGTTCTTTGATAATGGTAGCTACAGTCATCACGGATATTAAATCCATATGTAGTAAATTCATGTGTAAAGTCCTGAGCTGAAGTTAGATCTTTATCAAACAATCCAGCAGAGTCTGTTGGGTCTGGATTAGGTTTCGTGTAATAAGTACCACCTTGCGTAACAATCGATCCATTCACAGTTATTTGATTGCCCATAACAATCATCATGTGCGTGTATGTTCCCGAAGATGGATTTTCACTAGCCGTAGGAAGTCCTATTGGTGTATTTAATGCTGCACCAAGATCAACTGTTGTTCCTGCAGGGGTATCCATTGTCCAGGTACATTTATCATCTGGACTGACACTTACAGAAGCATCTTCACCAAATGGATCAGAAGTGCATATACCAAGCTTATAAAGGGTTATTTGATATTTGGAAGGAGTTTGAAAACAACCTGTATGCCCCTCACTTGAAGTAGCATCAGCCCCAGACAAATCAGCAGGATTTTCTCCTAGGTCGCTGCATGATGAAACAGATCCAAATTCAGACCAATCCTCAGCAAAAGCTGGTCTTGAGAAAAAGCAAAGGCTAAAAAAACCTAGCCCTAGAAAAAGTCTCTGAAGTTTTTTTTGATTAAAGAAATTTGTCATTTGATGAAAAAAGAGAATATTTTGTAAAAAGAAAGATTAAACACCACGAGCTCTGTTCTGGAACGCA
>QCPL01000031.1 GCA_003212515.1 Prochlorococcus sp. AG-436-M02 | reverse complement strand
TGTTAAGAAATTAATTTCTCTTGGCTTCAAAGTCTCTATTCAGCAAGGAGCAGGAATCCTTGCAGGTTTTTTAGATGATAGTTTTCTCAAGGCTGGGGCTGAATTATTTTCTGATATAAGTGAAGATGCTTGCAAGGAAATCGATTTAGTCTTATGTGTTAATTCTCCTCGAGAGGAGTTTTTGTTGAAGCTTAAGCCTGGAACATTATTAGTAGGTTTGCTAGCTCCATATGGTAATCAAGCTCTTGCTAAAAATATAGAAAAAGCAGGGCTTTCAGTCTTGTCTTTAGAACTCTTGCCTCGAATTAGCAGAGCCCAAGCTGCGGATGCTCTGTCTTCACAGGCTAATATTGCAGGCTACAAAGCAGTTTTAGTAGGGGCAAGTGCTCTAGATAGATATTTCCCTATGCTAATGACTGCTGCGGGAACTGTTCAGCCTGCAAAGGTTGTTGTACTAGGTGCTGGTGTGGCTGGTCTGCAAGCAGTTGCTACAGCTAAGCGCTTAGGAGCTGTTGTTTATGTGAGTGATATTCGACCAGCAGTAAAGGAACAAGTTGAGTCTTTGGGTGGAAGATTCATTGAACCCCCCGTAGTTAAAGATGAACCTTCTAATTCTGCTGTATATGCCAGTCAAGTTTCCCAGTCTTTTCTATTAGCTCAGCGAAAGCAACTCTCAAAACATTTAGCTGAAGCTGATGTGGCTATATGTACAGCTCAAGTACCTGGTAAGAAGGCTCCGCGTCTTATTGATGAAGAAATGCTTGACCAAATGAGGCCAGGAGCAGTTGTTGTTGACCTCGCTGTGGCTCAAGGAGGTAATTGTGAAGGAACTAATCTTGGCGAGACTGTCTTGAGAAAGGGAGTAAAACTTATTGGAGCCTCAGACTTGCCTTGTACTGTCCCTAATCATGCAAGCTCTTTATATGCTAGAAATCTTTTTGCTTTACTTAGGCCTTTAATTAATGATGGACAGCTTATCCTGAATGCTGAAGACGAATTAATTGAAGGAGCTTTGATAAGCAAAGATGGTGTCATTCGTCATGCTCAAATCATCAATTCAGGAGGGTTAAATTAATGTCTTTTTTAAGTGAAGCTTTTTGGGTACTTTTGTTGGGTAGTCTTCTTGGTTTGGAATTAATAGGCAAAGTTCCTCCTACTTTGCATACTCCATTAATGAGTGGTGCAAATGCTATTTCGGGAATAACAATGCTTGCTGCACTTACATTAATAATAAAAGCAGGTACTAATCTTCCATTGTTAGTTCTGGGAGCAGTTTCTTTGGGGTTTGCACTTTTTAATGTTGTTGGTGGATTCCTTGTAACAGACAGGATGCTTGCAATGTTCAGTCGTAAATCCTCACGTAAATAAGGAGCTTTATTAATGACTTTTTCTGAGATACTGAAGTTTTCGATTGATCTTTTAGCTGTTTTCCTTTTAGCCTTAGGCATTAAAGGGTTATCTAAGGTTCGTTCAGCTCGTGATGCTAATCGACTTGCCGCAATAGCAATGTCGCTTGCTGTAGTAGGTGTTTTGCTTGATTCATTAGGCAGTTCAGGAATTTCTTTTAATGCATGGATCTGGATAATAGCTGGTTCTCTTGTAGGTACTTTACTGGGAGCAGTAGTTGCTAGGAGAGTTGCCATGACTGCAATGCCGGAGACAGTCGCTCTTTTTAACGGATGTGGAGGGATGTCTTCTTTGTTGGTTGCTTTAGCTGTGGCTATTTTCCCATTAAGTAATTCCAACGGAGAGCTAAGTTCTGTTTTGGTGGAAAGGATTTCAATTGTAATTTCTGTTTTTGTTGGGTCAATAACTTTTACTGGCTCAATGGTTGCTATGGCAAAATTGCAAGGGTGGCTTCCTACTCCTGCATGGATGCAAAGCAAGGTGCGCCATTTTATAAATATTGCTTTGGGAGTTGTTTCACTTATATCTATTAGCTCTCTTGTGAGTGGAGATGAGAGGGGCCTTTTATTACTCATTGTTGGTTCCGCGCTTCTGGGTATTGGTGTAACACTTCCCATTGGTGGTGCAGATATGCCAGTAGTTATTTCACTTTTAAATAGCTATTCAGGAGTAGCCGCTGCAGCTGCAGGATTTGTTGTAGGGAGTCAACTTCTCATAGTGGCAGGAGCAATGGTAGGAGCTGCTGGATTGATTCTGACTCAGGTTATGTGTAATGGTATGAATAGGTCTCTGATATCAGTTTTATTTGGTGGTGCTCTTGGTTCTATTACTGCCGAAGGTCTTTCTGGCTCAGCTGAATATATAAATATTACTAGTTGCAGCGTAGAAGAGTGTGCTTTAACACTTGAAGCGGCTGAACGAGTTGTAATTGTTCCAGGGTACGGCTTGGCTGTAGCGCAGGCTCAACACACACTTAGAGAAGTAACAAGGGCTTTGGAAGCTAATGGTGTTGAAGTCTCTTATGCTATTCACCCGGTAGCTGGCCGAATGCCTGGCCACATGAATGTTCTTTTGGCAGAAGCAGATGTTCCTTATGACCAGTTAAAGGAAATGGACATTGTTAACCCTGAATTCCCTGCCACAGATGTTGTTCTTGTTTTGGGTGCTAACGATGTTGTGAACCCTCAAGCTAAGAATGACCCGAGTTCACCTTTATATGGGATGCCAGTACTTGATGTACAAGAAGCACGTACTGTTTTTGTGGTCAAAAGAGGTATGAGTGCTGGCTATTCTGGAATTAAGAATGATCTGTTTGACTTAGCAAATACATCTATGGTTTTTGGTGATGCAAAGAAAGTTTTAGGTGATCTTTTAGTGGAACTTAAAGAACTAGGTATTAGTGGTAAGAACTGAGACATCTGAAAATAATTTTGAAAACCTTGGGATAAAACCTTTTAAGCAGCGTTTCCCATGGATTGGTGGAGATCTTCAGACTCTCCGAGATACTTTTGTTGATGAAAATTTATTTCTTAAAAATGGAGAAGTTGTTTTGATACAGGTACCATCAAAAAATTTTGGAAGTAAAAATAAAGAGCATTTAATAGCTTTTCTAAATAAGCCCCCAAAGCCATTGCGCCCTAAGGGTTTGATTTTGATGATTCATGGATTAGGAGGCTCTAGTAGAAGAAGAGGACTGAGGCGTATGGCTTCTGAATTGTTGAATTCAGGGTTTGCTGTTTTGAGATTAAATCTTCGGGGAGCTGATCCTGGCAGGAAATTTGCATCCGGAACATACTCTGCTAATTGCAATGCTGATATCTTCCCTGCATTAGAGAAAGCTAGGAAAATTTGTAATTTGCTTGGGAATAGGAGTGATTCTCAAAACGGTCCGATTCCACTTTTTGGAGTAGGTATTTCCTTAGGAGGAACTATTCTGCTAAATGCTTGTTTGGGATTTTTTTCTTATTCAACAGAGATTGCTTTAGATGGATTGGTTTGTATTAGTAGCCCATTAAATTTAGAAGCATGTAGCGCTTCTATTGAGAGACCTAGAAATAGTTTTTACCAAGCTTGGTTGTTGAAGAGATTGATTCAACAAACTCTTGAAGATCCATTTGGTGTGACTGAACTTGAAAGAAAGTTTTTAGAACAAAGCAATGTTTGGAGATCTTCATTTACCTCATCTATACGAGAATTTGATTCATTTATAACTGCTCCAAGGTGGGGTTTTAATAATGTAGATGACTACTACAGGCAGTCTTCTCCCATAAATTATTTTCTTGCAAATGGTTTCAAAGGTATCCCAAAGACACTTTTAGTCCATTCCCTTGACGATCCATGGGTACCTTCTCATCCTTTACAGAATTTACAAATTAAAAATTCAGCTCCCGATGTAGATATTTGCTTGACTGATTATGGCGGTCATAATGGTTTTCATGGCTTAAATGGATGCTGGGGTGATGAAGTTGTTAGGAGTTGGTTAATGAACCTTGTTGCCTAAATTTCTTAAAGGCGTGTTTTTAAGGACCCATTCTTTTATTGGTTGTCCTTTTATGATATGTCTATTGATGATTGGTTCGACGCGATTAGGGAAAACTTTTTGATACCAGATTCCTTCTGGCCAGATTAAAAGGATTGGACCTGACTTACATATTCTCAAGCAATCAACTTTGCTACGTAGAACTATTCCTTCAGGTCGATTAGGCTCTTCGAGCCTTAGTTTTTTCAAGATAAATTTTAGCTGCTCCCAACTTTGTTTGCTTTGTGCCAGATTAGAACATAATGATGAAGTCTTATTTGGTACACATAGTAAAAGATGGTGACTAACTTTTAAGCTCATCTTCTAAAAGTAGACATTGTAATATCTTGAGAGTTTTTTCTCACTAGAGAATCTACTTCTTGTCGAGCCCAATTATCTACTTCAATTACATCCTCTAGTTGAGGATCTGCTTTTAAATCTTGTTTATGTTTTTCACAAGTTTGTTCAATAACTTTAGGAATGCTTAGAAAATGAATTTTTTCTTTTAGGAACAGAGCAACGGCTTGTTCATTAGCTGCATTAAGAACAGCTGGCATTGTCCCAGCTGCTTTCCCAGCTGAATAAGCAAGTTGCATACATGGATATTTTGATGTATCTGGATCACGGAAAGTTAATTGACCAACTTCTGGCAGATTTAACCTTTTCCATTTTGTTTCAACTCTATTTGGCCAACTCATTGCATATAAGATTGGCAGTTTCATATCAGGCCAACCCATCTGAGCTAAAACGGATGAATCATTTAATTCAATCATTGAATGGATAATGCTTTGTGGATGAATAACTATTTCTATGTGGTCGTAATCAAGACCAAATAAATAGTGAGCTTCTATTACTTCAAGCCCTTTATTCATAAGTGTTGCAGAATCAACAGTAATTTTTTTTCCCATGCTCCAATTTGGATGACTAGTAGCATCTTTTACAGTGGCATTTTTCAAAGCTTCCGTGGACCAGTCTCGGAAAGCTCCTCCAGAAGCTGTTAGTTGAATATTTCTTAAACCAGGAGTAGGAACTCCTGTTGAGAGACGAGCGTTATCTGCCCAAGGTGTTCCTTGTAAGCATTGAAAAATAGCTGAATGTTCTGAATCGGCTGGGAATAAACGACTCCCACTTCGCTTTAATTCTGGGAGCACAACTGGCCCTGCTGCAATTAATGTTTCTTTATTGGCTAGTGCAATATCTTTTCCTGCTTTAATTGCAGCGAGAGTAGGTAGAAGCCCTGCGCAACCAACAATCCCAGTAACAACAAGATCTGCTCCTTCCCATGAAGCGGCTGTTTGCAGCCCTTCTGCCCCAGCTACTAAGTGGGGAATGTTATTGGATCGTTCTTGATTATTTAAATTTTCTAAGCGTTTTTGAAGTTCAGGTAAGTTTTTCTCTTCGGCGAGTGCAACTACCTCCGGCTGGTGATTCTTGATTTGCTCAATAAGTAAGTCAAGGTTATTTCCTGCAGTTAAGGCAACTACTTTGAATTGATCTGGGCACTCTTGGACTATCTCCAGAGTTTGAGTGCCAATCGAACCAGTGGATCCCAAAACACTGATTGCTTTCACGATGTCCAAGCAATTTTTACTAGTCTCTCATTTGATGGTTTAATTCAGGGAAAAAAGTTAATGATCTGGCTATTAATTTAGAAATACCTTAATTTTTAATCCACTCTGTTACCCCGTTCTTTTTATCAATTAATTCAATTCCTTTATCTTTTAGTTCTTGCCTTATTTTATCGGCTTGAGCGTAATTTTTAGATAATTTGGCAGCCTTACGTTCTTTTATAGCCTCTATTATTTCAATTTCATTGTGCATTTGGTTTTGGGGTGATTTTTCTTTTTGAGATAGTTCAGGCTGAAGTCCTAAAACATTTGCTAGTCCTACTAGGAAGCTCCACTTTGATTGCAGTTCTTTATTTTCCGCTTCATCTCCTAGAGGAGAAAAACCTCGTTTCAGTTGATTAGCTAAGGAACTGAGAGGACGGCTAAGATCAAATAATACAGATATAGCTACTGAAGTATTTAGATCATCATCTAGTGCATCTATAAATTGTTGGCAAGAGTTAGATAGGCTCTCATCTGAGATGTATTTTTTGAGATTGCTAAAAGTTTGCTCTTGAGCCTCAGGCTTTGGCCAATTAAGTTGTTGATGATTTTTCAAACCTACACAGAGGGCACTATTTAGTCTTGCCCAACCTTTTGAAGCCGCTGCGATAGATTCGTTTGTAAAATCTAAAGGTTTTCTGTAGTGAGCTTGAAGTATAAATAGTCTAAGAGTCATGGGAGAGACCCCATTGTTTAAAAGAGCTCTGATTGTTGTAAAATTCCCTAGAGATTTGCTCATTTTCTGACCTCCTACATTTACCATTCCGTTGTGAAGCCAATAATTTGCTAGTTGTTTGCCATTAGCCATTTCGGATTGAGCAATTTCATTCTCATGATGGGGAAAGATTAGATCAGATCCACCAAGGTGAATATCTATAGTTTCACCGAGTTCCTGAAGAACCATGGCGGAGCATTCAATATGCCAGCCAGGCCGCCCTTCCCCCCATGGAGAAGGGAAGCTCGGTTCTCCTTCTTTAGCTGCTTTCCAAAGTGCAAAATCAAATGGGCTTTGTTTGCGAGCTTCTTCTTCTTTTTCTATTCTTCCATCAGCATTTAGTTGTTGTTCAGATAGGTCACGGCTACTTAGCTTTCCATAGTCGATATGTTTCATTACTGCAAAATAGACATCTCCATCGACTGAATAAGCCGCTCCTTTTTTCTCTAGTTTATGAATCATCTCTCTTATACCATTAAGGCATCTAGTTGCACGAGGCATGCGACTTGGTCTTATGATGCCGAGTGCATCCATATCTTTGTGGAATTCTTTAATATTCTTCTCGCTAACTTGAGACATTGTTGAATGTTCTTTCGCTGCCTTAGCAAGGATTTTGTCGTCAATATCTGTGAAATTTTGAATAAAAGTGACCTGGTAGCCTTGTGAAATTAAGTATCGTCTTAAAACATCCCAGGCAATATAGCTCCGTGCATGACCTAAGTGGCAAAGATCGTAGACAGTAACACCACAGCAATAAATACTTACTTCCCCTGGTTTTAGCGATTTAAATGTTTCTAACCTTTTTGTAAGGGTGTTTGTTAGTTTTAAAGACACTTTGTTTTTTAAAGATTTGGATAGAAAGAACTTTCATAGATATGTCCTTTCATTTTGCATCCATCCAATTTTCTCCAATAGATGCTTGTACAACTAATGGAACAGAAAGTTTTACAGCATTCTCCATTGTACTTATAACTAAATTTTTTACTTCGGTTACTACAGATGGATCAACTTCTAAAACTAATTCATCATGAACTTGTAATAGAAGATTTGCAGGGAAACCATTCGATTTGATTTTGTGTGCTAGCTGCACCATCGCTATTTTAATAATGTCAGCACTAGAGCCTTGAATCGGAGCGTTGGCAGCTGCTCGAAGTTGTTGTGCTTCCATCCCTGCACGTCGTGCAACCTGAAGGTCTATTTCTATAGGATCACTGCCAAGTAAGCGACCTAGTCCATTCTTGTCAAAATTAAAATATCTTCGCCTTCCAAATAAAGTTGAGACGTAGCCTTTACTTAGTGCAAGTCTCTCTTGCAGCTCGAGAAAATTAAAAACTTTTGGATACCTTTCTTTGTATTTGATTAGGAAATTTTTTGCTTCAGAAGTCGTAACACCTACTGATCTTGCGAAACGTTGGGCACCCATTCCATAAATTACTCCAAAATTAATTGTTTTACCTAACCGCCTTTCTTCAGGAGTAATTGACTCCTTTTCTAACAGAATCTTTGCAGTGAGCGTATGAACATCTTCGTTATTCTTATAGGCCTGTTGAAGTATTCCCTCACCAGAAAGATGAGCAAGAATACGTAATTCTATTTGAGAATAATCTGCACTTATTAGTTTCCAATGTTCTTGGGGAAGGAATGCTTTCCTAATACGCCTACTGAATTCTGTACGGATAGGAATGTTTTGAAGGTTTGGGTTGCTGCTACTTAAACGACCGGTTGCAGTGACTGCTTGATTGAAATCTGTATGGACTCTACCTGTTTCTTTTTCAATTAGGAGAGGAAGAGCATCTACGTATGTGTTCAAGAGTTTGCTAAGAGTTCTTTGTTCTATCAACAGTGGTATTAAAGGATGGTCTTTCTCAAGTTTCTCGAGAACATTTGCATCAGTACTCCATCCAGTTTTTGTTTTACGAGACTTCCTTTTATCTAGTCCCAGTCTGTCGAAAAGAATATCGCCTAGTTGTTTTGGAGAGTTTAAATTGAATTCAACCCCAGCCTCTTTATGTGCTTGGTTCTCTAATCGTCTGAGGGTCTGATGTAATTCGTTTGACAATTCATTTAGGTAAGGAATATCTATGCAGATTCCCCTTGCTTCCATTTCTGCAAGAATTGGCTCGAGAGGTTGTTCTATTTTTTCTAAAAGTTTTATTAAATCTGCTCCCATTTCTTGAAGCTTAGACCTGATGACAAAAGAAAGTTTTCTTGTGATGTATACATCCATGCCACAGTAAATACTTGCATCTTCAATATCAACGTCTTTAAAAGATTTTCCTTTCTCTACAAGTTGTTTAAAACTTATAGGAGTAAACCCGAATTCTCGTTTTGTTATTTCATCGAGACTATGCTTATTCGTTGAGTTACAAAGATAATCTGCAAGGAGTGTGTCTAGAACAACTCCTTCTAAAGGGATCCCATGGTGAAGAAAAACTAGTCGATCAAATTTGGCATTTTGCAGGACTTTCGGATGCTTTGAGCTCTGCAACCACGGTAAAAGAGCTGCTATAACTTTTTGAAGAGGTAGTTGACACTTTAAATTTATGTCCCCATTAAAGTTTAATTTTTCTTGAGTATTGTGCGTTAGGGGTATATATGCTATTTGATTAAGGGACTCTCCCCAACAAAACCCAATACCAACAAGCTCAGCCTTAAATGGATTTAAATCAGTTGTTTCTGTATCAATGGCGACTGGGTATTGTGGGTTCTTGAATTCCTGTAGACAATTTACAAGTACTTGAAGTTCTGCTAGGTCTTGGATGATTTTCGGAGTGATTTTTGGAGGTTGATTTGAATGATTTTGATTATGCTCATTTCTCTCAACTCTTTCATTGGCTCTTTTTACGTTTGATTGATTACTGGGAATGCTTTCTTTGTTAGCTTTATATCCGCCATTAGAGAAGCTCGCAACAAAACTTGGGATTTGATTGACAAGAGAAAAAAGTTCAAGTTTCTCAAGTGAAGTGCCTAAAAGCTCTTTATTGATTTTAGAGAACTCTAATTTATTCGGACTTTTAACTGGAACCTCAACCATTATTTCGGCTAATTTTCTTGAGAGGTAGGCATTCTCTTTCCCTTGTTTTAATTTTATTTTCACTGCACCTTTAATAGCTCCTTGAGTAGCTTTCTCTCCTTTTGCTTCCAAGGATTCTAGTGATTTAAAAATACCATCTAAATCACCATTCTCATTTAGTAAATTAATGGCTGTTTTAGGACCTACTCCTTTAATTCCTGGAATATTATCAGAACTATCTCCTGTTAGGGCTTTCAAATCTATTACTTTTGTAGGAGTAACCCCAAGCTTTTTAATTACGCCTTCTTCATTGATTAGTAAAGGGCTACCACTTTTTGAATAAGGGCCTCCACCCATGTATAAAACAGCAATATCTTTCTGGTCATCTACTAATTGGAATAGATCTCGATCACCAGTAAGGATTCTCACTCTCCATTCATTCTCAGAGGCTCTTTGGGCTAGTGTCCCTAGTACGTCATCTGCTTCATATCCAGGTGCTGTAATGATAGGAAGATTGAGATCTTCTTTCAGGATTTGTTGAAGTTGCCCAAGATCTTGGAAGAAAATTTCTGGAGCAACATCACGGTTTGCTTTGTAGTTGGGATCAGCTTCATGACGAAAAGTTGGTTCGGCTGTATCGAAAGCTATTGTTACTCCTTGAGGACTGAGTATTTTGCAATTGTCTAAAAGGCTTTTGAGAAAACCATATGTCACACTTGTTGGCAAACCATCTTTTGTTTTTAGGCCCCCTTCTCCACCTTTGCTGAAGGCATAGAAACTTCTAAACGCAAGAGAATGTCCATCAACAAGAAGCAAAATAGGTTTTTCTTTTTGTTGAGACATAGTTTGATTAGTTTGATACTTCTGTTGTTGAACCTATTGGCGTTTTCTTTTTGACCATGGGGGAATATCAATGAAAATCTTTTCACCAGGTTTAATTCCATTTAATATGGCCGTCCTATCCCCACTGCTTGATCCAAGCTCGACTTTTTGAAAAAAAGGTTCTTTGTTTTGGCCAACTGCTAACACTCCAGGAGTACCATCCTCGGTTACTATTGCAACTGTTGGAATAATCGTTCTTAGACCTGTGCTTCCAGTTTGAAACTCTATATCTGCTGTCATCCCAATACGTAGTTTTTTCGGTGGATTAATAAGTGATAGCTTGACTTCAAATGAAGTTACATTATTGTTGCGAATTGCTCTTGGACTTATCTCTTTGACAATAGAAGTGAAACGCTCATCTGGGAAAGCCTCTACTCGAATACTACCTTTTTGTCCTATTTGAATTCGACCAATATCACTTTCAGGTACTTTTGAAATCACCTCGATTCCTTGTGAAATTTCAACCACTGAACTTTTGCTAATAGTTTCTGTATTAGAACGAGGTGAATTTGGAGAGACAAATGTTCCAGGCTCAGCATACCTTGCTGTAATTATTCCTTTTAAAGGAGATCTTATGAACAATTCTTTTTCTTCTACAAGTACTTGATTAAGTTTTGCTTTGCTAATTAGAAAAGTCTTACGAAACTCTTCATATTTCTCTTTGCTTAGCCCCCCTTCTAAAAATAATTGCTTTCTACGTTGAAAAGCAGATTCGGAATTTTCAAAATCTGCTTGCACCACATTTAATTTGAATTTAATATCTCGGTTTTCTATTTTTGCAATTAATTGATTCTTTAAAACTTGCTCCCCTTCAGATACATAGATTTCTTCAATTATACCTTGCCGAAAAGGATTCACGTTTAAACTTCTTTCAGCTTGTAGTTCTCCACTTGTTGAAATTAAAGAAGGGAGAGTGCCTTCCTCAACAATAATTGTATACATGGATAAATCTCTCCTATTATTTTTATCACTATTTGAATTCCAAACAATATTGCTACCAGTAAGTACTAACACAAAAGCAAAGAGGCTGATAAGTTGTTTTCGATTTAGACCTGGCATTGTTTTTAAGGTTCTTTTAGGGTGAGTCGATTTAGGTTTCTTTCTTTGGCTGGTTTAAATACGCTAGAGCGATTAGTTTGGTCAGAATAACCCCCTGGCTGTTGCTTTTAGTCTTTTTCTGATGTTGAAAGTAGGAATAGTTGGACTCCCAAACGTTGGAAAGTCCACTTTGTTTAACGCTTTAGTTGCAAATGCCCAAGCAACAGCAGCTAATTTTCCATTTTGCACTATTGAGCCTAATGTAGGGACTGTATCAGTCCCTGATGACAGATTGAATTTACTTGGCTCCCTCAGTAAGAGCAAAGTATTGATTCCTACTAGAATTGAATTTGTAGATATTGCTGGTTTAGTTGAAGGAGCCAGTCAGGGAGAGGGCTTGGGAAATAAATTTTTGTCCAATATTCGTGAGGTGGATGCGATTGTTCATGTGGTCCGTTGTTTTGAAGATGAGAACGTTGTTCATGTATCAGGTTCAGTTGATCCATTAAGAGATATTGAGATTATTAACTTAGAACTTGGTTTGTCAGACATCTCTCAAATAGAAAAAAGAAGGGAACGTATAAAGAAACAAATACGTACCAATAAGGAAAGTCAACTTGAAGATGAGATTTTGGAAAGAATCTATTTAGAAATTCAACAAGGAGGAGCAGCTAGGAGTGTACCTTTAACTGAGGAAGAAAATAAGTTAATAGTATCTTTAGGCCTTTTAACAGCTAAACCAATAATATATGCATCAAATCTTTGTGAAGATGAGCTTTCTTCAGGAAATACATATTCAAGTAATGTTATTGATCTGGCTAAGAGTGAAGCTGCTGAATGTATAAAAATATCTGCACAAGTAGAGGCGGAGCTAGTTGAATTGAAAGTGAGTGAAAGATTAGATTATTTAAAAAGTCTTGGAGTCAAAGAAGGTGGATTGCAGAGTTTAATAAGAGCATCATATGACTTGCTTGGATTGAGGACTTATTTTACTACGGGAGAAAAAGAAACTAAAGCTTGGACAATAAACTCAGGCATGACTGCTCCAGAAGCTGCAGGTGTAATTCACACTGACTTTGAAAGAGGTTTTATTCGTGCTCAAACAATTAATTGTGAAAAGTTGTTGGAAGCTGGGTCTTTAGTAGAAGCAAAGAACAATGGTTGGATTCGAAGCGAAGGAAAAGAATACGTTGTGAGCGAAGGAGATGTTATGGAGTTCTTGTTTAATGTATGACTCGTTAGTTCTAGGTAAGGTTTCTGAAGCTTAGATGATGATTTAATCTAATTATTTGGTTAAAGTATCTGCTATCTTCATGAAGAAAGTGATTTTTAAAGGAAGGAGCTAGCCTGTTTACTTCATGCCATTGGATTTTTAATTAGATGCTTCTTCCTTATGTAGAATTAACTTACATGGACACCTGATTGCTTTTTAATTATTACTTAAGGGTTTAATATACTCAAAAGGGTAGTGGTTATGAAAAAATCTTCTACGTGAATAATTAAATCCAGGTAAAGACAAGTGCCTACTGCTACAAAAGAAAATTCCAAGAAGAAATACTCTGAGGTTGAGCTCAAGTACGACAGTGCTGAAGCTTTGAGGATCTCTAAAAAACTTGCTGAGGAAGCTAAGAAGAATTGGCTTTAAACCTAAACAATGAAGCAAGTCTCCAAAATCTATTGCGAGCTCTGCAAGAAAGATACATTAAGTATCTTCTGGAAGCAGAAAGGATTAACTTTGTGCTTGGACTGCAAGCGTAAGTTGGACAAATCATTGTTGACTGATCAGATTGCTAGTTAATAGGATTCATGTCTCGGCTCTTTCTTCTCTTACGGACTTTTTGATTAATGAAAGGTTGATTTTATTTATTGGTTGCTTTTTAAAGAATTTTCTCTTTAATATTCTTTTCCTTAATCAAGTTTTTACAGCGCTTGCCCCAGAATTAAACTATATAATTTTCTATGATGCAAATCTCTTATTATTTTTGTTTGAGATAGCTTGAATGTTATCTTTTTAACTGAAATAGATTGAAAATTCTTTAGAAATCAATTTGCTCTTCATATAGTTTCTTTTTGATTGACCTTGCTTCCTTATACAGATCCATAGCTTCTCTTCTACCTGATGCCTGATTCGCTTGCAGAATCTTTTTTGCATATGCTTTTTTTAACTCTGTTTTGGTCATAAAACTCATGTGGTTTAGGCTCTAATGAATTGGATTCTTCCCCAATATCACTTCTGTGGAGAAGCCGATCTCTATCTTTATCTCGTCTGAGATCATTTGAACATAACACACCCGGCCTGACTGGAAGGCGCAGACAGCACTGAAAAATTAACGGACAGTATGTTAGTACTAGAAATCTTGAGCCATGTCTACTGATCAGTTGTCGAAGTAACTTATGGAGCTTCTTTTTGCGTTGCTCAAGCTATTCACCCGATAGTTCTATGGCATTGTTTAGAGTAAAACAATAAAAACATTGCCTATAAGCCGGACAAAATGAACAGTTGAAAAATTCTTCAACAACTGATTTTTGCTTTCATATACTCAGTTTCTTATAATTACC
>QCPL01000030.1 GCA_003212515.1 Prochlorococcus sp. AG-436-M02 | reverse complement strand
TCAATACTTGGTTTAATTATATTCTCTTGGTTGATACTAATTGCATGGCTATTTTCTACTTTTGATACAGGTGCTAATGGGTTTTACCGGCAAGTACGTGTAGGTAAAAATGGCCGTCTATTTAAAGTAAACAAGATAAGAACAATGTCTAGATCAAATTCTTTCACATCTACAATCACACAATCTTCTGATCCCAGGATAACTAAGATTGGCTCAATAATAAGAAGATTGAAAATAGACGAATTACCTCAACTCTGGAATGTTTTTATTGGAGAAATGAGCTTTGTTGGACCTAGGCCAGACGTTCAGGGTTATGCAGATAGACTGGAGGAAGAAGAAAAATGTATTATTTTATCAGTCAGACCTGGTATTACTGGCCCAGCAACATTAAAATACCGAAATGAAGAATATATACTTTCTAAGGTTAAAGATCCAATTAAGTATAATAATGAAGTAATTTATCCTGACAAGGTAAACTTAAATATAAAATATATAGATACTTTATCTTTCAAAAGTGATTTATTATATATATTAAAGACAATTTTAAATATATTATTTTGAGGCCTGCTAAAATTTGAATCTTTAATAATAATTACTCTGGATAAAATAATCCAAATAAACTAATAAAAAAGTCTGGTCAAAGAAAAATTATGGATTCTTCCACCAAATGGATGCTCAGGGGAGCCGCATTGTTTTGATAGGAGTTGGTGGAACTGGGATCTTTACAATGATTACTTTCTTAAATAATTCAGGGTCTGAAACAAAAGTCACAATGGATTTAGACAAAATCAGGAATACTGGCAACAAATGTCCTGGTGGTTTCGGTTATGTAGGTGGGGGATATTGTAAAAATGTTATTTGCACATGGGATCTTGTAAATGATTGGAGGTTGGGAGGGAAAGGATATGTTTGCAAGAGAGCAATCTTTTAATCTTTCATAAAACCTATCTACACACTTAGTATTCTGAGAAACGATTCTTCCTTCTTTTATCTTCCCATTACTTGCCTGATACCTAATTATATATACGTATAAGTGATGTGGAGCAATATAATTTATCAATCCTGTGGGCTGTTTATAGACATAATTTCTCGACAAATTAATTACTTGCTCAGAAGAAATACCTCTACCTTTATCAATAATTAACCGTCCATTCTCAAGCTTTGCTAGACAATCAGCATATTTTTTTCGCACCAAGCATCGAATTTAGTTTGTTCTATAGCTTCTATTTTGGGACTTGAGTCCGCCGCACCTAAATCAGCTTTCACAAGGCAAGCAAGCGCAATTATTAACGGTGCAACTAAATAGATCACGCTTATTGCCCATTTAACTTCATGCCTATGTTCAAGTGGAGCCAAGCGGACTCGAACCGCTGACCCCCTGCATGCCATGCAGGTGCTCTACCAGCTGAGCTATGGCCCCAAATCGTTCTAAAGACTGTGTTATCAACAGTTCACAAGGGTAAGAAGTTAAGCTCCAGATCCCTTGATAGTGGCTGAAATAGCAATTCTGCGCAACAATATGCGCAATGGATTGCGAATCACAGAGTGGCTTCTAACGCTGATTAGCAGAAATTTCTTCGCAAACCCATCAAACCTGAGAACGGCGAGGGATAGTATTCTTGGGGAATAGAGATAAAGGGAGTCCTTCAACTCAAGCAACTCTTAGACATCTAGAAGATGCTAAAGAGAAACTACTTTTATTCCTTAGTAATGGGAAGAATCGAAACCAAACCTAGAATACTACAGCGGATTCAGAACTGTCGATAAGTTAACTTTTGAAGTTTAGACAAGCGATGGAGATAAATTTAAAGCCACAATGGAAACAACTGTATCTTAGTTAAAAATTTAAAAGAAAGTTAGTTATGGTACGATCTAATTTATATTTGATTTGCTATTAAATATTCTTTAAAAGAAACAAATAGATCCACCACTGTAAAGCTAGTTTTTCAATTCACTTTATCTTATTCATAAAATGAAAGACTACATAATTGTGCATATAAATCATAAGCTTCTTCTTCTAAGTTTTTATCAAAACTAAGCTCATCTAAATCCTTTGGTGAATTCTTTAAGGTTAATATTGGATTAATTGGAAGGTGTTTAAGATTGATCTCATTACAAAGATCCAAAAATATTTGATTGTTCATACAAACCTTCTCATAAGACAATAAATAAAAATTATTATTATTTATAAATAAACTCTTTAATAGCCATTGATGTGTTTCTATCCATTGGTTTAACCAGTAATTTATGTTTGTAGGGTCTAAAATCTCTTTTGATTTAGATTGATATTGATTATTGTAATGAAAGGGCACAATATTTTGTCCGAACTCTCTATGACCTATTAAATTCATGTACTCTAAAATAAATGGATCATTCTTCTGTAGCTCCAAAAAATTTATATGTGTCTTTAAAAGAGATTTTGAGTGAAATAATGGATCTCTGAAAAGAAAAATAAAATAAGAACTGTCAAAGTATCTTATTAATGAAGATAACCTAGTGTGACTATTATTATTTTTAATAACAAGCCTTTGAACATTTTGAAGATTGGCAAATTCTGTTAGCATATAATTATAAGCATCGAGTGTACAGTGTCTAACTAAGTCTTCCTTAATGGAAGATGATTCAAAATAATCCTTGCTAGCCTTAATCCAGAAAATTTCATCAAGGCATTCTGGAGAATTACTATTAATATAAATTTTGTCTTTGTGTAATCTTTCAGTTAAAGAATGATCTTCTTGGGTGAGGTTTTCAGAAAAAAGCTTAGCTAATCTTGGTGACAAGATAAACGGCATAAATTTGTAAAGGAAACTACCGACATCTTGAGAAAGATAAATATTATTTAAGACTGCTGTAGTACCAGCCCTTGGAAGTCCTGTAACAAAAATGTGAGATAATTTTAAAGAATTACTTTTTAATCTTGATTTCTTTAAAAGTCTTTGAAATAAAAATTCAGATAAAGGACCTCTATCTAAGAATAGTCTATGGAGTGTCTTGTCGAGCTTGGAATAATTAGACATCACGTCTAAAGATTAATGTAAAATAGGGGAGCATAGGTAATAATAAGCTTAAATAAAAATTATTATCATCAATTTTAAGTAAGTAAAATAAAAATATATAAGGTATAGATATAATTAAAAGTTTAACAAAGATAGTCATGCCATATAGACTTATTTTATCTAATTTAGATTTTATAATTTCTTGTGTTTTTATTTTTGATTTCAATAGATCAAATAAACTTTTCTTATATAGGTGGATAGATTTTTTTATTTCAAGAAGGGATATGTATTTATAAATTATAAAAGACTGTACAAAAAGCATTGTAATAGTAAAGATTAAAGTCATACTTCTCATCTCTTAGTCTTATTTTGTTTGCTATTCAAATTATTTTTGCTTCCTTTTTTCATTTTAATAATACGTTTTATAAAATTCAATACTGATATAAAAATAGAAGCAGAAAATGATAAAATAACTGTTATAAACACAATCATTGCTCCAATAGCTACGCCAGGTCCAGCATATGCTTTAACTGGTATCCCTATACAAACTTCTAATAAAAAGAGTACAACAATAAGTCTTATTATACTAGTCATTCTTTTTAATTAATAAATTGCAAGTTAGATTATGAAATTCTTCCTTTGAAATAGGAAGATCATCCATTTTTGTATTATAGAACATTAACATATTCTGACTCTTTTTATCTTTATTGTGATATTCCCAATTAAATGAATTTGTAATTATATTATATTCAAAAGCTCTACCGTAGTTTGACTCCTCGATAAAAATAGAATCATGATTGCTATTGATAGAGCCACTACCTGATGATATGGTTCTTGGTCTGTCTTTAGAAGGTAATAATTTGAAATCATAAACCATAAATTCTAAATTAGAGTCTTTAATGGTTATGGGGTTATAGAATATTTGGCTAGTTGACACTAAATCTCTTTTATTAGGCAAGCCTGAGATTTTTATAAATCTATTATATGAATCTGATCTCAAAAAATTACTGTTTTTTGAATAGGGTATTGAGGAGATATTATTATCAAATACTGTTATTGAATTTCCATCTTTAGAGATAGGCGTTATGTCATGTTGTAATGATGTTAAACCATTTAATTGCCATATAACATGCTCATTTGCTAAATCATAGGCCATAAGCATAGAAGGACTTCTTAAACTTAAATAAACAATTTTCCTTCCATCTTTCAATGTTAATGGGTGTACATCATTTAAGTGAAAGGGGTCATTATTATATTTTCCTCCTTGCGAATATAAATAATGAGAGTTGTTAGATTTTCTAAAAATTTCTATTAAGGAGTATGCTTTTCTGGTCTCAAGAGAAGAATTAAGTATTGCAAAACCCTCATTTAGGTAATCAGGCACTAATGCATACTTTTTATCTTTTGGTGGCTTTCTAATAGGTACATATACTGAGCCATCAGTATCAACTTCAAGTGAATGATGGTAAAGAAAATCATTATTGAAATTGATAATATTTGAACACTTATCTATTTTTACTACTGCACTATATTTATTATCTGTTGTAAAAGCTAAGAAAACAAGATTTCCATCACTAGTTACTACTGGATTACTTATTACAGTGGCTGAACTTGAGTCTATATTTCTATTTGATTTTTTATATAATGAATTAAAGTTAATAGAATTTAGATCATATTCATATAGTTTGCTTTTATTTTTTAAATCCCAAATTTGAATTTTTTGACCACCCTGGTTCTTTTTATGTAAAAGAGAAGTTATGAAGTAGCCTTCGGATTTATTATCCTTTAAATCTAAATTAAAGGTCATTCCAGCTTCCTTATCTATAAATCTTGCTCTAGCTTTTGGCCTTCTACTTAAAACAGGTAATAATTCTGGAGAAAAAGACCGTAATTTTAAACTTCCTAAAATAATATTTGAAGTGTATAGAGCTCCTTTATTGAGATATTCAGCACTGTTAATAATTGGACTGATTAAACTACATGCATAATATATTTCCTTTCTTTTATTAACGTTACCTGGATTTTTTAATATTGAACATTTTTTTGATTCTAGTATAGTTAAGGAGGAGCTCATTATCAAAGCAGTCAAAATTAAAACAGTATTTCGTAAGCGGTTAAATGCACTTTTTTGATGAAGCCAAAAGATCAAATTTTTTAACATTTCAAGCCTCTCCTAATTTAATTTTCATAAATTTTACCTAGATTTCTCTAGGGTTGGTGGTTAATGACTACTTACTGCACAGCAGAAAATCAAATGATTTGACCACCTAAAATCCTTGCCTTATCCCTACTATAAGAAGGACAAGGAGAATCTCTTCTTGGGTAGTTCGCTTTTAATAAATCCTATTTCTTTAACGCATGCAATAGATGTCATTAGTTTAAAAAATTGGGTAATGTCGATTGAGAGCCAACAAGTTCTGCTTCATCGACATATCACTTTAATGGAAGTTATAGTATTTCTAATTTTTCTTTCTTTTATTGGAATATTTTGGGTGTTGAATACTTTTGATCCTAAGGATCCACATCTTGACCTTAATCCTTCTTGGAGATCAGGCACTCCAGATCCATTTTCTTCGAGTGAAGAATATATAAGCAAAAAAACAATAACTCTAGAGTTAGCTCAATGGATAAATTTTATTTGTTAGAAGTAAATCACATATTATAATTGAGCAACATTATTCGCATTATTGATTTTCCAGTTTTCTAATATCGCATTCACTTCAACGCATTTCGCGGTCTTCAAGGCTGCGTGCCATGTAGATGATCTACCTGCTGAGCTATGGCCCCAGGGGTTATTATAGTATGCTGTTATGTCAATTACCGTTAGAAAGAACAGCACTCTCGCATTGCTTGATATAGCAAGGTATCTATATAATTATTGTAAAAATGCAATAATAGAAAAATGCTAACTTTTAAATAATTTACCTTAAAAACTCAACCATCGATTAACATAGGTATATAATTATTATCTTATAGTAGTGTTCACCAGGTCAAATCAGATTAAAAAACTTCTTTTATTAAAATTTACAGGCTTTATTTTCCTATCAAGCCTTATCAATGTGCAAGCTCAGCAAGTTATTGAAAAGGGAGCAGTTTCCTTAGATACCTCATACTTAGAATCAAAGAATGAACTTGAGGATTATATTCTAGATACTGGAGATAAATTGAATATTGAATTTGTCGGTATTCCTGAACTTTCTCTCTCCTATATTATTGATGAGCAAGGAGAAATATATTTCAAACGATTAAAGTATACTTATGTTAGAGGTCTAACAATTAGAGAACTTACTCAATTACTAGAAGAACGTTATAAAGAATTTCTTTTAAATCCAGAGATCTATATAAGAATTGCTGAATTCAAGCCTGTTAGAATTTCTATAAGAGGTGAGGTAAAAGTACCTGGCTTAAAAATACTTTCTGCTTATGTTAGAAAAGATGCTAGAGAATCTTTAGATAATTTAGATAATAAGCAATCAAGCTTATATAATGATATTAATTCAAGTGAAGGTTATCTCAACTCAACTTCTCCAGTTTTATCTACTAACAATGATATAAATTTAGGTTCTTCAATTAAAAGCAATAGTTCTTATCTCACTACTCTTACAAATGCAATTCAACAAGCAGGCGGTTTAACTTCTTATAGTGATATTTCCAAGATAGAAGTAACCAGAGATATCCCCTTTGGCAAAGGAGGTGGAAAAAAACGAGCCATAGTTAACTTTGAATCTTATATACGAAATGCAGACACCTCATCTGATATTCGACTATTTGATGGAGATGATATCTTTATTCCTCGTCTTAAAGAAAGAGATATAAGCATTATTCCTAGTTCAATACTTTCTGGTTTATCTCCAAAATTTATAACTGTATCAATTAAAGGTCGAATAGAAAATCCTGGGATTGTAGAGATTCCAATTGAAGGAAGTCTTTCTGATGCAATGAATTTAACAGGCCCTAGAAAGCCACTGTCAGGAAAAATTTATTTAATTAGATATAATCGAGATGGATCTTTATTAAGAAAAAATATTAAATATTCTTCGGAAGCTACTCCAGGATCGCAACAAAATCCATTCTTATTAGATGGTGATTTAATATCTGTTAAGAATAGTATTCTAGGAAGAACATCTGGAACATTAAGAGCAATAACTGAACCTTTTATAGGAATTTATACAACCAAAACAATTATTGAACAAGGTTTATAAGTCAATTCTATTTTACTTAAAAGTATATATAACCTATTGTGCTAATTTGTACCTCCAAATTAAAAATAGCTATTAAAAAAGTTTAAAAGGCAAGAGTTATATTTTTAAATTAACTCTCTTTAAAAAATGCATTTTTGAGGCATTAGTAATTAAGCCAGGGTATTTGATTTCTTATTTCTCAAATTTTAGCCCATTCCAATTCTCCAGAAGTTAAGTCCAGCATGTATTACTTCTTCATATTTAAGAATCGATCTTGAATCAAAAACCCAAGCTGGTTTTCTCATTCTATTAGCAATCTCTAACCAATTTATTTGCGTATACTCTTCCCATTCAGTCAGTACCAAAATGGCATCCGCTTGATCAGCAGCATCGATGATTTTACTCGCAAAGCACCAGGTTCCATCTTTAGATGTTTCTTTTGAATTAGAGCCGTCTATACATTTATCTAATGGCTTAATACCTAAATCAATCTCTATTTGATTAGGACTTGCCTTCGGGTCATGAATAAACAGAATTGCCCCCTCATCTATTAAGTCTTTACAAATCTGTATTGCAGCAGATTCGCGAGTGTCATTTGTATTTGCCTTAAAGGCAAATCCCAACACAGCAATCTTCTTTGAGGCCAAAGTTCCAAAAAGCTTTTTAACGATTAATGTTGAAACTCTATGTTGATGCCACTGATTTAAAGTAACTACTCCTCCCCAAAAATCTGCAACCTCTGACAATCCAAAAAACCTTGATAAATAAACAAGGTTCAGAATATCTTTTTTAAAACAACTACCTCCAAATCCAGGTCCTGAATCTAAAAACCTTGCACCAATTCGACTATCTGAACCAATTGCTCTAGCCACTTCCCTCACATCACCTCCAGTTGCCTCACACAAAGCAGCGATAGAGTTAATAGAACTAATTCGTTGAGCCAAGAAAGCATTAGCGGTAAGTTTTGCTAATTCGCTACTCCATATATTGGTGTGTAAAATGTTTTCTTCAGGAACCCATTTTTTATAAATTCTACTTAAAGCTTCTATTGCCTCATCATTATCTCCTCCAATTAAAACTCTATCTGGCTCTTCAAGATCTTTGACAGCAGAACCTTCCGACAAGAATTCTGGGTTTGATAATACGTCAAAGGTTGGTCCTTGCTCCTGTTTCTTGCCCGATCTTTCCTCTACCTGAAGAATTTGTTGGATTACTTCAGCAGTTCTTACAGGCAAAGTGCTTTTTTCTACGACGATTGTATGTCCTCTAGCAAAACTAGCTACTTTTCTTGCAGATGCTTCTACCCATTTAAGATCACTTGCTTTTCCAGCTCCAATTCCTTTTGTTTTTGTTGGCGTATTTACAGAAATAAATATCATGTCTGCTTGTGAAATATGTCTTTCTAAGTCAGTAGAAAAATGGAGATTTTTACCTCTACACCTTCCAACAATTTGATCTAGGCCTGGCTCATAAATTGGTAGATTCATTAAATTAGAGTCATTCCAACTATTTATGCGTTCTTGATTAATGTCAACAACATTAACCTGTATATGAGGGCATCGATCGGCGATTACTGACATTGTTGGGCCTCCCACATAGCCCGCACCAATACAACAAATGTTATTAATTTTCATAGATACTGTATCTTTTTAATAATTAACTACATAATATTATATTTGTATTCAGCCACAGTTTTTTTTATACCTTCATTTATTTTTATTGAAGGTTGCCAGCCCAGATCTTTCAGTCTATTTATATTTAATTGCTTCCTAGCTGTTCCATCAGGCTTGCTTTCATCCCACAATATCTGACCATTAAATCCGGTGAATTGTGCGATTTTGTTAGCCAAGTCTTTTATAGAAATATCCAATCCAGTTCCAACATTCAAATAAGTTAAAGGTTTACCTAATTCACAAACAGGTGCATTAATTGAACCTGGGTCCCAATTTTCTAAAACAAAAACCGCCGCATCACCAAGATCATTTACATGAAGGAATTCTCTCATTGGAGAGCCCGAACCCCAACATGTCACTGTAGGAGATGATTCATTAACGGCGTCACAAAATTTTTTAATTAAAGCTGCCATAACATGACTTTGAATCGGGTCATAATTATCACCTGGACCATAAAGATTTGTAGGCATCAAAGAGATTGCATCAAAACCATGTTGAATACGCAATGCTTCACAGAGTTTTATTCCTGCAATTTTTGCAAGTGCATAACCTTCATTTGTAACCTCAAGAGCTCCTTGTAGTAATGCTTCTTCTCGAATAGGTTGATGTGCAAATTTGGGGTAAATACAGCTACTACCAAGAAAAAGTAATCTTTTAGCTCCAAAAAGCCAAGCGGCCTCAATTACATTTGTTTCAATTTTAATGTTATCTAAAAGAAAGCTCGCCGGTTGGATTGAATTGGCAAAGATGCCTCCTACTCTTGCAGCTGCTAAAATTACTATTGTTGGTTTATTTAATTCAAACCAAGATTTTACTGCTTCCATGTTAAGTAGATCCAACTCTTTTCTGGTTGGGGCAAGTATGATTCCACCATTTTCAGGTTTACCATAACCAGCTTTTTTAAGCCTCCTATATATTGCACTTCCCGCCATCCCACTAGCGCCAGCAATAAAAATCTTTTCATTAAATAATATTTTCTTAATCATGATAATAGAATTTTAAATTGTCTTTTATTTAATTGGAGGAGATTCTATTGAGCCTGATATTTTAAATCCTTTTCTTCTTAAAATTGCTTCTTTTAAGGCTTCTTCCTTATCTTTAGATATCATTTCTGATATTATTTGCTCCAAAGTTATTTTAGGAAGCCATCCAAGCTTTTCTGATGCTTTGACTGGCGAGCCAATTAATTGATCGACTTCAGTCGGACGAAAATATCTAGGGTCAATTCTTATTACTATTTCTTTGGTATCTGGACGACGTCCAACTTCATTTATTCCTTCCCCTTCCCAAATAATAGAACTACCTTTAGTTTCTTTATTCCATTCAAGCTTCTCAGCACTTATTTCAAGGAATCTTCTAACAGTTTCCATTCTTCCTGTTGCTATAACAAAATCATCGGGTTCTTGTTGCTGAAGCATTAACCATTGCATAGCAACATAATCTTTTGCATGACCCCAATCTCTTTTAGCATCAAGATTACCCATAAACAAGCAATCTTCAAGTCCAGCATCTATTCTGGTAAGTCCTCTAGTAATCTTTCTTGTTACAAATGTTTCTCCTCTTCTTGGGCTTTCATGATTGAAAAGAATTCCATTGCAGGCGTACAATCCATAAGCTTCTCTATAATTAACTGTTATCCAATAGGCATATAGCTTAGCTACTCCATATGGACTTCTTGGGTAAAACGGGGTTTTTTCTGTCTGAGGAATTTCTTGTATTTTTCCATAAAGCTCACTTGTACTTGCTTGATAGATTCGTGTTTTATTCTTTAGGCCAAGAATCCTTACTGCCTCAAGGATTCTCAAAGTACCAATAGCATCACTATTAGCTGTATATTCGGGAGTTTCGAAACTCACAGCTACATGACTTTGAGCACCAAGATTATAAATTTCATCTGGTTGAATATATTGGATTATTCGAATGAGATTTGTACTATCTGTAAGATCACCGTAATGAAGGATTAAGCTCGGATTGTCTTCATGAGGGTCTTGATAAAGATGATCTATCCTACTTGTATTAAGACTGCTTGCCCTTCTTTTCAATCCATGTACTTCATAGCCCTTATCTAAAAGAAATTCAGCAAGATAGCTTCCATCTTGCCCTGTAATCCCAGTAATAAAAGCCTTTTTTACCATTCTTTATTCTAATTCCTAATAGAAGTAAAAGTAAGCTATAATTGCTTATTTCAAGATAATTATAGGAAGAAATCTTAGAATGTCTATAAAGTAAAAGTTGTAATAATCTTATTTTGACTGAGCAGAAATGAGATCAATTTTGGTTACAGGAGGTGCTGGTTTTATTGGTAGTCATACATGTCTCGAACTTTTGAAAAATGGCTATTATCTAATTGTAATAGACTCTTATATTAATAGTTCTCCAAAAATAGTTCAAAGGCTAAATAGTTTGTTTTCTGGGAGTAGACAAAGCTTCAAGGAGCAATTTAAACTGATTAAAGGTGATATAAGAGACAAAATACTTCTTGAATCGATTTTTAAAGATGCAATCAATAATAAGATGCCAATAGAAGCTGTTATTCATTTTGCTGGTCTCAAATCTGTAGAAGAATCTGTATTTAATCCATCTCTATATTGGGAGGTCAATGTAGGTGGATCTATTACTTTACTCAGAATAATGGAGCAATACAATTGTAGAAATATAGTTTTTAGTAGTAGTGCGACTATATACAATTGCAATTGCAAGTCGCCTTTATCTGAAGAGTGTGAGATTAAACCTATAAACACATATGGACAGACAAAAGCAGCTGTTGAAAATCTCTTATTTAGTTTATATAAAAATAAGCGTATGGATTGGAGAATTATTAATTTAAGATATTTCAATCCAGTAGGTGCACATTCCTCTGGAATGATTGGGGAAGATCCTCGTGGTGAGATTAATAACTTATTCCCCTACTTAAACAGAGTTGCAAGTGGCGCTATAAAGGAATTAAGGATTTTTGGCAATAACTGGCCTACCTTAGATGGTACTGGTGTTCGTGATTATATTCATATAATGGATCTTGCTAATGCTCACTATCTGGCTTTAAAATACTTGTTAAAAAAGAAGAACTCGGGGTTCCTTAGTTTAAATATTGGTACAGGCAAGGGGACTAGTGTTTTAGAGCTTATAAAAACTTATGAAGAAGTTAATTCATGTAAAATACCTTTTATTTTTGTTGATAGGAGGCCTGGTGATGTAGCAATTTCTTTTGCCAAAAATAATTTAGCCACTTCAACTTTAGGATGGAAGCCAAAGCGCGATCTTTCTGATATATGTAGAGATGGATGGAAGTGGGAAAAATTAAACCCTAATGGTTATACTTAAACTATTTTTGATTCAATATAATTTCCAGCAAAAATACGTCATTCAAGTAAATTAAAAAAAATATTTGTACCATAAAGAAGATTATTAAATAAATAGATTTAGTTTAAAAAGTAATTATATTTAAACTTTAATTTCACATGATTTAGGGATAGAGATTAAAATATTAAATTTATTTTAATCCCTTTTCTAATGCCATTAGCATTTAACAACTGTCCTAAATCTTGAAAACCAGAAGCAGAACTCAGATAAAAGTCTAAGAATAAACTGTCTTTAAAAACTCGCCTTAATGCAAAAGTCGAATTAGTCTGAGCAAACTTAGATAAACCAATATTTAATTCTGGTATTAATTGATATGCATTTGACAAATGTATATTTGAAGAAATTCCAAAAGCATATAGACTTCCTATACCACTTGTGACCATTTTGGGATTAAGATTAATAGCCATCTTATTATTTATTTCAAAAGTATTTATCCACTCATGAAATAAATAACCTTGTTTATTTTGTTGATTCCTACCAACACTTAGTCTAGAAGAAAGCCATGATGCGTTTTGCCTTAAAGGAGTCATCAAGACTATCTTACCGCCCAACCGAGTATTATAATTAGATTCATTCAAGTAAGTTCCAATAAAAGGATTAGGGTCTGAGACAGCACTTTTTTCATTGTAAAAAGATCCAAGGCCAACGAAATCCAACTGGAATATATTAGAAAGTGATCTAGATATAGATCCAAATAAATTTCCCTTAGTATCAGCATTCAATGAAATAAATGTTTTGGAGCGAGGTGGTATCAAAGCAGAGCTAACGCTAAGTCCATTAAAACTAAGCAAGTTCTGACGATCCGAGAGTTCACTTTGAAAAGAATCAAGAGCAAAAGGCTTATAAGATAAGCCCGCAAAATAAAGTAATTTATTTTCAGAAGGAATACTCAACAAAGAAGTAGAAGGTGTTCCTCCAAAACTATTAGAGATACCTATCTTTAACCCAATAATAGGATTGAAATCATAATTAATGCCAATATTATAAATTGGGACTCTATAAAAATACTTATTTGAATTGAATGTATTAGTACCTGGCCCTAGAGGTGTAACTATTGAGACAAAAGAGTTCATATTTTTTCTTGCTTCCCAAGATAATCCTGAACCAATATAAAAATTATTACTATAAAAATTAGTGCTGTTACTAATACCCCCTAATCGAGAAGGCAAAAATACTCCGCCTGCTAAAAAGTGCAAGTCCAAGTTATCATTTATTTTCCTAGAGAACGGGAAAGAGACAGAACCTATAAGGTTTTTGCTTGAAAGAGTTAATCCGCTAGAATCAAATATATTACCATTTACATTATCTCCATTCCTTATTACCCAAGACTCTAGAGAGCTAGAAATTGAAAGAGACCATTTCTCATTATCAAAAATCTTTCTTTTTATAGATGCACCATAGACTTCCCAATAATTATTTACAATTTGATTACTATCAAAATATGAATACAAAGGGTCATCAGCTACTGAATAAAATGAAGAAACCTGAGTATTCTCATCTAAACCATAATCAAACATATATGCATAATTCTGATTACCTGAACCTCCTGCAGCCCCACCATGGCTAAAAGTTGATAATGAGTAAACTAAATGCGATTGGCTATATTTAGGCAAGCTATGATTAGTAGGGAAAATAATACCAAGGCGAATAGGTTTAAAAACTTCTGACTCTTCTAACTCAATTGAATTAGAGAAGAATAGTGATTCTTTTATTGCTTTAGGAGATTCATATAAAGCCTCATTTGAATCAACAAAAGATGGGCCTTCGATTGAAGAATCGTCTATAAGCTCCCATCTAATTTCTGAGCCACCAAT
>QCPL01000029.1 GCA_003212515.1 Prochlorococcus sp. AG-436-M02 | reverse complement strand
TCTGATCCAAAACGTTTGGAAATTATTGCTAGGGAGAGGGCTCGATTAGAGCCTTTAGTTTTAGATTATCAACAACTTCAGTCTATAGATATTGAGTTTGTAGAAGCTAAGGAGTTGTTGAGAGAAAGCAAGTCAGATAAAGAGATGGAGTTGTTGGCTCAGGAGGAATTAAAGCGGTTAGAGGATCTTGAGAAGACTCTCATTGATCGTTTAACCATTGCACTTTTGCCGAAAGATCCTAGAGATGATAGAAGTGTAATGTTAGAGATTCGCGCTGGTGCTGGTGGAGATGAAGCATGCATATGGGCCGGTGACTTGGCGAGAATGTATGAAAGATATGGATTAAAAATTGGATGGTCAGTTAAGCCAATTAGTTCTACCGAAGCAGACTTAGGTGGTTTTCGTGAATTAATTATTTCAGTTAAGGGAGAAGCCGTTTTTAGTCAATTGAAATTTGAAGCAGGAGTGCATCGAGTTCAACGTGTACCTGCTACAGAATCTCAAGGAAGAGTCCATACTTCAACTGCCACAGTGGCTGTGATGCCCGAAGCTGACCCAGTAGAAGTTAAACTTGAACCTACTGATTTAGAAATTAGTACGGCAAGATCAGGAGGTGCAGGTGGCCAGAATGTCAATAAAGTTGAAACTGCTGTTGATTTATTGCATAAGCCAACTGGCATCAGAGTTTTTTGTACACAAGAACGTTCTCAGTTGCAAAATAGAGAAAGAGCGATTGAAATCTTAAGAGCTAAATTATTGGAACGGGAAATTGCTGAAGCGAATAAAAAAGAACGTTCTGCTCGATTAGCGCAAGTTGGAACGGGTGATAGAAGTGAAAAGATTCGAACATATAACTATAAAGATAATCGTACTACTGATCATCGTCTAGGAGTTAACTTTCCTTTAGAGAGTGTCATTGAAGGACAACTGGAAGAATTGATTGGGGCTTGTATCGCTGAAGAACAAAGATTACAGATTGAAGAATTAGGTAATCAATCAAACGAGTAGATTTCTATTAATTCCATCCAATTACATATTTTCTCCACTCTTTATGATGACCTGAATCTATTTGTTTAGTAGCCTCGAAGCTGAGTGTATTAAATGGTTTATGCGGTTTATTTTTTAATGTCATATTCGCCTCTTTAGGAGTGCGATTGCCTTTCTTAATATTGCAAGAGATGCAAGCTGTCACAACATTTTCCCAACTATCTTGCCCACCTCTACTTCTAGGTATTACATGGTCAATTGATAACTTCTCACCAGAATATAAACAGTATTGGCATGAGAAATTATCTCTCTGCAGAATATTTTTTCTGTTTAAGGCTAATTCTCTATATGGAACTTTAATAAAATACCTTAGTCGAATAACAGTGGGAAGTTTTAAATTATTTCTAATTTGATGATTGGGATTCTCCTCCAAACTCTCTGCTTTACCTTTAAGCATCAACACTGTAGCTCTACGCCAAGTGGTGATATTCAAAGGCTCGTAGGATGCATTTAATACTAAAACCTGGCTCATGCCAGCAACTTAATTAATATAATTCTACTTGCATTAGATCAATGCTGCTTGTCTCGTGAAATACAATTCTTTGTCTGTAGATAAGATTGATCCTAGGCAAAGAGCTTGGGTGGAGGTTTTCCCTAATGCGATTCGTGAAAATACTCAAGTTGTTAAAAGTCTTCTTGCAGAGAATTGTTTGCTAATGGCAGTTGTTAAAGCTGACGGTTATGGCCATGGAGCTGGAACAGTAGCGCAAGCGGCTTTAGAAGGAGGAGCAGCAAATTTAGGAGTAGCTACATTGCAAGAAGCATTAGATTTGAGAAAACTTGGTATTGATTGTCCGATATTGATTCTTGGTAATTTAGTAAATATTCAAGATTTAGATGCTTGTCTTAGTTGGGATTTGATACCGACTGTGAGTAGCGCAAGAGAGGCACTTTTGTGCCAAAAAATTGCCCAATCACATGGGAAGAAATTCAGAATACACATTAAAGTAGATACTGGAATGACTAGATTAGGTTGTGATTTAGCAACTGTTTTAAGTCTTATAAACTTAATTGATACTCTTGAAAACCTTCTTCTTGTAGGTATCTATAGCCATCTTGCATTAGCTGATGGACACCGATATGGTTTTTCGGAAGAAATCACATCACTTCAGGAACAAAGGTTTAACGCATTGTTGTCTAATTTAAAAGATTCTCATAAGAACCTTTGTAGACACCTTGCTAATTCAGCAGGGACTTTACGTGATAAAGCTCTTCATTTCGATATGGTTAGGGTGGGATTAGCTTTGTATGGATATAAGCCTTTTGAGGATTTTGATGATAATTGTTTCTTGAAACCTGCGTTAGCTGTAAGGGCGAGAATTGCTTTGATACGCGATGTGCCTGCTAAAACTGGTGTTAGTTATGGGCACAATTTCATTACAAATAGACCAAGTCGCCTTGCTGTTGTTGGCATTGGTTATGCAGATGGAGTGATTCGAGCTTTATCTGGAAAAATTTCGGTTTTAATTAATGGTTGTTTTTATAGACAAGTTGGAGCTATTACCATGGATCAATTGGTCGTAGATATTACTGAAAACAAAGATATTCAAATAGGTGATGTTGTTACTTTATTAGGAGAGGACAGGGGTTCATCAATTACTCCTTATCAATGGAGTCAAGCTTGTGGATCTATTCCGTGGGAAATTCTGTGCAGTTTTAAATACCGTCTTCCGAGAGTGGTCATTTGATATTCCTGAAAAATCACGAAAATTTCTTGGGTTATTGGAGTTGTCTTGATAAGGTAATGAAGCCACTGGAGAGGTGGCTGAGTGGTTGAAAGCGGCTCCCTGCTAAGGAGTTACAGGAGGCAACTCCTGTCGAGGGTTCGAATCCCTCCCTCTCCGTTTCTATCAGTTGCAAGGTAGCAAAACGAGCCCAAGAGCCTCGAAATTGACTGGTGTAACTGAATAGATCTTTTTACGTTGGTTCAGAGGAACTTATACTTATTCAATTATTTTTCTAGAGAATTGAGTCGCATTAATCGATCTAAGCAATTAGTTAGCCTGGCCTTCTTTGCGGGCCTATTTAGAGTAGAACTGTCACATGTGACAGTTCACTTTCTTGTCTACGGCTGCCTGTCTATTTTAATTTCTTATGAGATAGTTTTGTTGTGAGGAGTTGAGATTCTCCGAGCAGTGGAAACAAGGAAACACTTGCTCATGATCTCCTGAAAGCCCGCTTTGAGCGGGTTTTTTAGTACCTAATTTTGTTTATTCTTAAAAAGCCAATGAAGTTTGAAAATATTTTATTTGTCTACTGAAAATTTTATTCTTCCAGGCTTTATAGCTTATAAAAAAGACTCTAATGAATGGAATGAATCCATCCATTAGAGTCTTATGGAAAAGTGAGGTTTAAATCACTAGCCTGCAGCCCATACTCCTTTAACAATAGGCATAATTGTATCTAAATGAAGTGTTCCACATAATAACCAAGCAAATACAGCTCCCCCGCAACCACCTAACCAGAAACCACTGGTAAAGTCTGCCCATCCTTCTCGAGTGAATAGATCAGTTGGTGGATTGGCAATTGTTGCATCTGCTGGCTGAACATTGGGAGCTTTGCCCGGAGCGTTATATAAAACCAGAAGAGCTGTAAGGATATGAACTGCACCAATTGTTCCTAGCAATCCAGCGGTAAGAGCAAATTCAGTAGTTCTTAAAGGACCTGTCATTGCATAAGGACCATAAAGAAGGTAGCCAAAGGCTGCTCCTACTTCCAATCCACGGAAATTTGGTGAAAGCCCAGCTCTATAGAAGGGAAGATTATTAATAAATGCTTTTGTGAAGTAACCAGAATTAACTGGTGTTTCCAAGTTCCCTACACAGGGATCGGAAACTGGGTTCACAGCCCACTGATCGACAATTCCTATGTCGCCAGGGCGAACCGAGCTGTCAATATACTTTTCGTTTAATTTGACAGGCTCAGATGACTTAAGAAAAGGGTCTTGGAATTCAGTCATGGGCGTATAAAGAACTTTGTTGACTTAGATGAAACAAAAAATAATTGAGTTTCAGTCGGTTGCTGTGATGTAGCGACCAATGAGAACTATAAAAACTGCTGGAGTAACTAGTCCAATTAGAGGAACGAATACAGCAGGTAGCCAGGTCGCGGCAAAATCACTAGACATTGGATATACCAAAAGGATCCTTTATTACTGTATAGAGTTAACGTGTATTAGGTACGTAAAGAGCTCATTGGTGACATAAAAGTTCAATCCAATACGAACCAATGGCACATCTATTACTCTTTTTCCATGAATCAGCTTGTTGCAGCCTGGGTCGCATTTTTTCTTGCTTTAACCCTTCTAGGATTTAGACGCAAACCGAGAAACCTTTTCAGTACTAAATTCTCGGAAGATATTTCTCTGCAGTCTTTGTCTTTGGTTATTCAATCAGGAGGATCGGATAAGAAAAATGGAGGGGATGAGTCTTTTAATTTGTTATTGCCCAGAACTGCGCAAGAAAAACTACTTTTTCGGAAAAAGTTGAAAAATTTGATTGAATCTGGTCCAGAAGATAGATTACTTGCTGTTAATACTGCACAAGAATGGGGGGATCCATCGGTTTTACCAATTTTGAGAATTGGTTTACGGGATTCTGATAGTAGGGTAGTAATTAAGTCAGCTCAAGCAATTTCAAAATTCAGAGGACGCCCTAAAGTCCTTAAAAGGAAGAACTCAATGAGTTACCCTCTCAATGTTTCTCGAATGCGGTAAATAGGACGACCTTGGCTTTCATGATAGGTACGTATCTGCAATTCTCCTAGAAGCCCAAAACAAAACAGCTGAACCCCTGCAATACCTAGGATTAGAGCGAATGTTAGTAGAGGTCTGTTCCCAATGTCCTCCCCCATCAGCTTCATAACCACAAGATAAAAACTAGTTATCAAACTACTTAAGATTGCAATAATTCCTCCAAAGCCAAAAACATACATTGGTCTGGTAAGAAATCTGTTTAAGAACCAAATAGTAAATAGATCCATGACAACTCTGAAAGTCCTATCAATTCCATACTTACTGACTCCATATTTACGTGCTCTATGATTCACTTTTATTTCAGTAATTCTTCCTCCTTCAATATTTGCTAGAACAGGAAGAAATCTATGCAATTCACCATAAAGCTTCATGTCAGAAAGAACTTCACGTCGATAAGCCTTTAGAGAGCACCCATAATCATTAAGATAGACACCTGTAACTTTTGCTATGAGCTTGTTGGCTATTCTTGATGGAAGCTTTCTTGTAATTCTTGCATCTTTTCTGTTAAACCTCCACCCACTTACCAAGTCAAAACCTTCTCTTAGCTTATTAATAAGAACTGGAATGTCTGCAGGGTCATTTTGAAGATCACCATCAAGACTAACAATTATTTCACCATTGGAAATATCAAAGCCTGCTGCCATAGCTGCAGTTTGGCCATAGTTTTTTCTAAGTAAAATGCTTGTTAATTCAGGTATTTCTTTAGATAAATTTGACAATACTTTTGCGGTGTTATCACTTGATCCGTCATTGATTAAAATTATTTCAAACTTTTCCTGTAATGGCCTCATGACATGAAGAACTTCTTCAACCAGTTGAGATATACTTTCCTCTTCGTTGTATATAGGAATAACAATTGAAATAGCTATTTGGTTATTCATTCGATAGCTGAGTTATTGAAATTGTTCATGATTAATAGAAGAATAATTGATCATTATGACAATATTCGACTCTACCAGCACCCCTTAGCATAGAAAAATAATGAGCAGAAATTGCATTGTTCTTTTGATAATTTAAGTAATCAATTCCAATGCCATCTCTACCATTTTCTGAGCCTGAGCTATGCCAATAAGCTCCTTTACCTTTGTATAGTCCAACATGAGTACATCTTCCTTTGTCTCCAAAAAATAATAAATCACCTGGAAAAATTTGCTCCAAAGTTTCTAGATTAAATTCAATTCTGGTACAAAATTTTTCTTGTTGATAGGCATCTCTAGGTAACCAAATTTGTTCTGATGAAAAAGCAGTTTGAATTAGACCTGAACAATCAAAATCTGGCCCTTTTGTTCCCCCCCATAAATAATGGTTAGGTCGTCGTGATGATTTCTCAACCCAAAGGAGTATTTTAGGCAGCTTTTGCTTGATCTGAATCTTTGTGAGTGATTTAGGAGTCGAATGCTTTGTGCTTTCAATATGACCGAGAATATCTTTTAGTTTGAAATAGCAAATATATCCATCTTCCAATAGACGAACTTTGACTTTCTCCTCAGATAGGGGACAAGATCTTGGGTGAGGTAGATTTATGATTTGAAACTTTCTTCCTGAGATGGCTTCCGTAGCAAGAATATTACTGTTGATATTCTCGTATCCATTAATATTTTTGTTTAGTAACCATATGCTTCCATAAGTAAGACTATTTTTATCCCAAGCTATTTTGATTAAAGACATTGATTATAGAAGCATGCGATGAGTTTTTACACTTATGACCCTTCGATGGGATCTTTTTTGCGAGAATTGATTGAGAAATTGGAAAAGGAATCTCGGCCAAATCTTCATCAGAAGGTCTCAATTACATGGGTTTGTTATCAAACTGATAGTGCGAATTCATTGAGTTCAGCAAGAGGCGCAGGTTGGTTGGAAGAAAGGCCAATATATCCAGCTAGTGTAGTTAAGTTATTCTATGCATGTGCAATTGAAACTTGGTTATCTCGTGATTTGTTAATTGAATCCAATGAGCTTCGAAGGGCAATGATTGAAATGATTGCCAATTCAAGTAATGATGCAACTAGCTTTATTATTGATCTTCTTACAGCGTCAACTAGTGGTCCTGGATTAAAAGGAGAGCAGTGGGAAGTTTGGAAAAAAAAAAGAAATTGTATTAATGATTGGCTCTTAAGTTTTAACTGGCCTGAATTTAAATCAATTAATTGTTGTCAAAAAACTTGGAATGATGCTCCTTTTGGACGTGATAGAGATTTTTATGGTGATAGAAATGAGAATCGAAATGCATTAACCACAATTGCTACAGCAAAGTTAATGCATTCTTTAATGCATGGTTTTTTGCTAAAGCCAAAAGCTACTCAGAATATAACAAGAATTCTTTCTCGCTCTTTAGATTTAGTAAAGCGTAAGCAAGATTTAGAGAATCAAGTTGATGGCTTCTTAGGGGAAGGTTTGCCTGTTGGAAGTAATTTATGGAGTAAAGCAGGTTTAATGTCTGAAGTAAGGCATGATGCAGCTTTTTTTAGTATTCCTAACGGAAACAAAATGATTTTAGTAGTTTTCACGCAAGGTAAATCATTAGCTAGAGATACTTTTTTATTGCCAGCAATTGCTTCAGAATTAAGTCAATGGAGTTTTTAATAAAAAACCCCGCCAGTTATAAACTGGCGGGGTTTGCCTTTCCTTTTTCAACTCTCAATCTGAGTCAATAGAAATTATTTACTATCCAAACTTACCTGAAGTTGAAGCAATAACGAATGCACCAAAGGTTACAAAGTTTCCTACAGTGAAATGCGTTAAACCAACTAGACGAGCCTGAACAATTGATAGTGCTACAGGCTTATCTCTCCAACCAACTAAGTTAGCAATAGGAGTACGTTGATGTGCCCAAACAAGAGTTTCTATAAGCTCTTGCCAGTATCCTCTCCATGATATTAAGAACATGAAACCTGTTGCCCAAATTAAATGACCAAAAAGGAACATCCATGCCCAAGGAGATAAAGCATTTACACCAAAGGGGTTATAACCATTAATTAGCTGGGAACTATTAAGCCAGAGATAATCTCTAAACCAACCCATCAAGTAAGTGCCAGATTCATTGAATTGAGCAACATTACCTTGCCATATTGCTAGATGCTTCCAATGCCAATAGAAGGTAACCCAGGCAATTGTGTTAAGTGCCCAGAACATTGCAAGGTAAGTTGCGTCCCAAGCTGAACTATCACAAGTACCTCCTCTACCTGGTCCATCACAAGGGAATGCGTAGCCGAAGTCTTTCTTGTCAGGAATCAACTTAGAACCTCTTGCATCAAGTGCTCCTTTGATAAGGATTAGTGCAGTTGTATGAAGACCAAGCGCAATTGCATGGTGAACTAAGAAATCAGCCGGACCAATAGGAAGGAAATTAGTCAAGGCATCTTGCCTATTAATTAAATCCATCCAATAGTGATTACCAGGCATGCTGTTAGCTGCCAAGGTCGCTGAGCTATTAGCATTTGCAAGTAGTGCGTTAATCCCATACATGGTCTTTCCGCTAAATGCCTGGAGAGCCTGAGCAAAAACTGGCTCAACAAGTATTTGCTTTTCAGGATTACCGAAAGCAACTACAACATCGTTATGAACGTAAATACCAAGGGTATGGAAACCAAGAAGCATAGTTACCCAGCTTAGGTGACTAATTAGGGCTTCTTTAGTTTCTAGAACTTTTGCAAGAACATTACCTTTATTTAGCTCTGGATCGTAGTCACGAACAAAGAAAATTGCTCCATGAGAGAAAGCTCCAACCATCAAAAACATAGCAATGTATTGATGATGGGTATATAGAGCAGACTGAGTTGTGTAATCCCTAGCGATAAATGCATAAGAAGGCAGTGCTCCCATATGCTGAGCAACTAAGCTGCATGCTGCTCCTAACGATGCAAGAGCAAGCCCGAGCTGGAAATGCAGAGAGTTATTTACAGTCTCAAAAATTCCATTATGACTTATACCAAAATGTCCTTTATGCGGATCATTTGGATGACTTGTGTTATGGAATTCGGTAATTTCCTTAAGGCTATGTCCTATGCCAAATGTATTTCTATACATATGGCCAGCAATGATAAACATTACTCCAATAGCTAAATGATGATGAGCTATATCAGTTAGCCATAGGGATTCACTTTGTGGATGAAGTCCACCTAGGAATGTGAAAATTGCTGTTCCTGCTCCTTGAGATGTGCCAAAGACAGCATCTAATGAATCAGGATTCTGAGCATATGCTCCCCAGTTCAGGGAAAAGAACGGAGCTAAACCTTCAGGGTGGGGAAGAACGCTAAGCCAATTATCCCAGCCAACATGCTGCCCTCTGGATTCAGGTATAGCAACATGAACTAAGTGACCAGTCCAAGCAATACTACTAAAGCCAAATAAAACAGCTAGATGATGGTTTAGCTGAGCCTCAGCATTTTTGAACCAAGCTAAGGAAGGTCTGAACTTAGGTTGAAGATGCAACCAACCTGCGAACAATAACCAACAAACAAGAATGTTTAGGAAAATAGCACCTTGAAAGAGTTGTTCATTTGTTCTCATACCAATGGTGTACCACCAATGATAGAGACCAGAATAAGCAATATTCACAGGAGAAGTTGCCCCAGCCTGGGTTAAGGCATCAGTAATACCTTGTCCAAAATGAGGGTCCCAAATTGCATGAGCAATTGGTCGTATATGCAGTGGATCGGTAACCCACTGTTCAAAGTTGCCCTGCCAGGCGATGTGGAACAGGTTCCCAGCAACCCATAAGCCAATTACTGCTAAATGACCAAAATGAGTAGCAAATAGCTTTTGGTAAAGCTGCTCTTCGGTCATTCCGTCATGACTTTCAAAGTCATGAGCAGTTGCTATGCCGTACCAAATACGACGGGTTGTAGGGTCCTGTGCCAGACCCTGGCTGAACGATGGAAATTTCGTTGCCATTGAGAGGTTCAGGAAAGGTTAGCCGAGCCCAATAAGGCGGGCATGGAAGAAGGCCCAGGTAGTTGCGATACCACCTAGAAGGAAGTGAGCAACACCTACAGCACGGCCCTGTGTAATGGAAAGAGCTCGAGGCTGAATAGTTGGTGCCACTTTTAATTTGTTATGTGCCCAAATTATGGACTCAAAAAGTTCCTGCCAGTAGCCTCTGCCACTAAATAGGAACATAAGACTGAAGGCCCAGACAAAATGAGCTCCAAGGAACATTAGGCCATACATGCTAATGGGTTGACCATAGCTTGTTAGTACCTGTGATGATTGAGCCCAAAGGAAGTCACGAAGCCATCCGTTGATAGTTATGGAACTTTGAGCAAAGTTTCCACCAGTTAATCCCCATACATCACTCTGCATCTTCCAAGAGAAATGGAAGATAACAACAGAAAGACTGTTGTACATCCAGAAAAGACCTAGGAAAACATGGTCCCAAGAAGATACCTGACAAGTACCTCCTCTACCAGGTCCATCACATGGGAAGCGGAATCCTAGCTGAGCTTTGTCAGGAATTAGTCTTGAACTTCTTGCATATAAAACGCCTTTAAGAAGTATTAGAAGAGTTACATGGATTGTGAAAGCATGAACGTGATGAATCATCAAGTCAGCAGTTCCTAGTGGAATAGGTCCAATAGCAACTTTGCCTCCAACCTCAACTACATTTCCGTTGAAAACTTCACTTAATACATTGCCAGGCAAATTACCAGCACCAACCAAATTACCTGTACCAACAGCATTATGTTGAAGGTTTTGAACCCATTGGGCTAAAAATGGCTGCAATTGAATACCAGTATCACTAAACATATCCTTAGGTCTTCCAAGCGCTCTCATTACATCGTTATGTATGTAAAGACCAAAACTATGGAAACCAAGCCACATGCAAACCCAATTCAAATGACTGATAATTGCATCGCGGGCTTTTAGGATTCGATCAAGGACATTATCTATATGAACAGCTGGGTCATAATCTCTAATCATCGCAATACCAGCATGAGCTGCTGCGCCACAAATAAATAGTCCACCTATCCACATATGATGGGTAAATAGACCAAGAACTGTAGGGTAATCAATTGCAATATATGGGTATGGCGGTAAAGCATACATGTGATGTGCCACCACAATGCTGGCAGAACCAACCATTGCAAGGTTGATGCTTAGTTGACCGTGCCAACTATTGCTTAGGAATTCAAAAATTCCTTCGTGACCTTTGGGAGCAGGGAAAAGAATTGGATCACCTTTGTGGATATCCATAATCTCTTTCATGCTATGTCCAACACCGTGAACATTATTCCTCCACATATGACCACCAAAGATTGCAAACACACCAAATGCAAGGTGGTGGTGGGAGATATCTGTCATCCAAAGGCTTCCTGTGACAGGGTTTAAACCACCTTTGTTTGTAAGAATATCGCTAAATGCCCACCAATTTAAAGTGAAGAAGTTTTCAACTGTGCGGCCGGCAAGACTAGGGAAAATTTGACTAGCAACAGAAGGATCACAAAGTCTTGGTGCAAGATTAGTTACATCTGCTGCAGAGGCAATTGTTACACCGTCAACTACTAGTGGATTGCCTGCATCAATTGCATCAAGCATTGCTGCGACAGGTGCACCAATGTGTATTAGGTGACCAGCCCATGCAATTGAACCCAAGCCAATCAGAGCAATCTGATGGTGTTGGAGCATTGGTTCAATCTTCTGGAACCATTCAAGCTTTGGAGCAGCTTTGTGGTAGTGATATATACCACCATGAAGCATTAGGGCAGCCATGATCACACCACCAATGGCTAAAGCCATTAGTTGAACTTCGCTGGTAATTCCCCATGCTCTCCACATCTGGAAAATACCAGATGTGATTTGCAGCCCGTGGTAGTTGCCGCCTAAATCAGCATTCAGGATTTCCTGACCTACTACTGGCCAAACAACCTGAGCTCCAGGCTTTACGTTTGCAGGGTCAGCTAACCAACCTGTGTAGTTGGAGAAGCGTGCTCCATGGAAAAAAGCAGCACTCATCCAAATGAAGACGACTGCTAAATGTCCAAAATGAGCAGAAAAAATCTTTCTACTAGTCTCTTCTAGGTCACCTAGATGAGTATCAAAATCGTGAGCGTCAGCGTGGAGGTTCCAAATCCAAGTTGTGGTTTTGGGACCTTTCGAAAGCTTTGAAGACCAGAACCCAGGTTTGTTGAGTTTTTCATAGTCAATAGGAGCATGGTCCCTATCAACTGGCTGATCGTAAGGGGTAGGTGCTGCCCCTTTTGCTTTCTCCCCACGTTCTGGTGGGCTAATGGTCATCGAGCTTTTTCCTCGAGGAATGGTGTCTAGGTGGCTTACCACCTGTGAAGTTTTCAATAAGGAAATGGAGTTGAATCCATTTCAAAATTGAATAAAGGATCCCTAGTTAAAGGATCTGATTTATGAAGCATAGATCCGAGAGCCAGTTACTACGTATTCAAGTAACAAATGTTCTACCCAGTGAAATTGTTTTTTTTGAGATCAAAATCTTTATGTTGATTATGTGAAATCAGAAAACTATAGTCTATAACTGGGTTTTCTCATGGAAGATTGCCAGGATCAAGGGAATTACTAAAATCAAGTTAAGAATAAAAAGTAATTTTTATATCATCGAGAGTTTCTCAATTTCTTTACAAACCAGGCATATTATTTCCTCATTGAAACCTCACATCAGAATTGCTCTTGGATTCTCTCCGTCTTCATATGAGTTATTGAAGAGGTTAAAGTTTCGCGGGCATGCAGATTTGATTTCCTTACCTCCTGGATCAATATCTGAGCTGGAGTTGTCTGAGAAAGACATTTTATTTGATAAGCCTAGAAAGATTTTTGAAAATTTTTGGAGCTCGAGGACCACTTTTCTGGTTATTGGTTCAATTGGTGCTGCCATTCGTATAATTGCACCATTCTTAAAAGGTAAAGATATTGATCCTTCTGTATTAGTAATTGATGGCGAAGCAGAAAACATAGTTCCAATACTCGGTGGGCATAAAGGCGGCGCTGAAGAATTTGCAATTCAATTAGCGCAAGATATTGGCGGAAAAGCTATTTTTACAGGTTTTTCTAGAACTAACAAGATACTTTCAGTTGATAGTTTTGGCGAAACATGGGGTTGGAAGCGAACTGGGAAGAAATCTGATTGGAATGATCTAATGATTAGCTTAAGTAAGGGAAGGCAAATTCTTGTTAATCAAACAGCAGGTTCAAAATTATGGAACCGGTCTAAAGGCGCTAGGCAAGCTTGTCATTTCTCAGAGATTGCTACGATTTCTCCTTTCCCACCCTCATTGCATATTTGCTCAGAAAAATTAGAGAAATGTTGCTGGCATCCACCTACCTTGTGGCTTGGAATTGGTTGTGAACGAAATACAACTCTAAATCTTATAGAACGAGCTGTAAGAGAATCTCTAAAAGAGTCTGGTTTAGCTAAAGAAGCCTTTGCAGGTTTAGCAACAATCGATATTAAGTCTAATGAGGTTGCTATAAAAGATTTTCAGCGAAATGAGTCTTTATTTATACGATTTTACAAGGCTAAGGAACTATTGAATGTTTCTGTACCAAATCCTTCTGCAAGAGTAAGAGATGAAATAGGTACTTCATCTGTTGCGGAGGCAGCTGCGATTTTGGCATCAGGTGAAAAAGGTAAGTTGAAATACGAAAAACATATTTATAGAGCCCAAAATAATGAAAAAGGAGCTGTAACTATTGCGATAGCTGAGTCTAGAAAGCCTTTTTCCCCTTTGAAAGGTCAAATTCATTTAATAGGCAGTGGACCAGGCGAACCAAGTTTTCTAACCCATGATGCTCGTTTTGCACTTTCGCGAAGTGCAATCTGGATTGGTTATACAAGATATTTGGATTTGCTAGAGCCTATAAGGAGATTTGATCAGGTTCGTCTTGAGAGCTCTTTAACCAATGAGCGTCAAAGATGCAAAGAGGCTTTGGAATTAGCTTCGCAAGGTATTAGTGTAGCCCTTATTTCTTCAGGAGATAGCGGTATCTATGGAATGGCTGGATTGACTTTGGAGCTTTGGCTGAAAACAACAAAATCGGAAAGACCCAATTTCAAAGTTCATCCAGGTATTAGTGCTTTTCAGATGGCAGGAGCAAAAATAGGCGCGCCCTTGATGCATGATTTTTGTGCAATTAGTTTGAGTGATTGCTTAACCTCTTGGACAAAAATTGAAAAGCGTATTAAAGCTGCCTCTGTTTCTGATTTTGTAATTGCCTTTTATAATCCACGATCTAAAGACCGAAATTGGCAATTGCAAAAAGCCATTGACTTGATTCTTGAAAATAGAGCTGCATCTACTCCTGTTGTTCTTGCTCGACAACTTTGTAGAAAAGAAGAAAAGGTTGAAGTTTATTCGCTGGGTGATGTTCCTATTGATCAGATTGATATGCTTACTTTGATACTTGTTGGGAATAGCACAAGTTTTTGTCAGGATGGTTATGTAGTAACACCTCGAGGGTATTAGTTTGATTGGAAATTTATAT
>QCPL01000028.1 GCA_003212515.1 Prochlorococcus sp. AG-436-M02 | reverse complement strand
TTCAGCATCTGACAACAAGCTTGCTCAGCAGTACCAATTCACTCTTGACCTAAACACCAGCTTCACTGGTAATGATGGTCTCTATGCTGGGTTGTCACAGGGTAACCAAACTGGTGATTTAGCTCTCCAGAATGCAGAGAACAACAGTGCTTTGACTGTACACTCTCTCTTCTACACCTTCCCTGTAGGAGATCTCCAAGTGACTGCTGGTCCTTTGCTTGATGCAGACGACGTAATTTCAGCGACTACATCTATCTACTCTGGAACATTCAGACTAGCCTCAATGCCTTGGGGAGTTGATGATGCTGTAACAGGTGCTGGTGCTGCAGCTTCCTGGGCAAATGAGAACGGCTTCAATGCTTCATTGGCAACTGTTTCTGTATCTGGAAACTCAGCCTCTACAGGTATTTTCACAAATCAAAGTGCTGATCACTACGTAGCTTCTCTTGGTTACGACTCTGACAACTGGGGTGTTGGTTTGATCTATACCAACGACGACAACACCACAAGTGCTAACGACACAAGTTGGGGTGGTGGTGTTTATTTCACACCTGATGGTAATTTACCAACCATTAGCGTGACATATGACTCACTATCTGAAGCTAATGCAACTGATTCATCAGACTTCATGGTTGGTCTAGATTATGAAGTAGGTCCTGGTACTGCTAGTGCTGCTTACCAAAGCAGAGATAGCCAAGGCACCACTACCTCTAACTACGAGTTCTACTACGATTACCCAGTCAACGACGGTGTTTCCGTTCAAGGTGGTGTATTCGTAGAAGAGCAGGCTGGATCTACAGCAGATACAACTGGCTACGTTGTTAACACAATCTTCAGCTTCTAAAGAATCAATCTGATTACTTAAGCTAAGCTTGGTTAAACAAACCCTTAAAAAAGCTCTCACCAATTTTGGTGGGGGCTTTTTTAATTTTTAAAAAAGGTAAAAATTCCCAGTCAACCAATTCCTTGAAATTGATTGATTAGATGAGACAAATTGGGAAGATATGATATCTATACCCTTATTGATATAAGCCTAAAAAAATTTAAAAAACTAATCTTCATCTTCTTCAGAAAAAGCAGCCTTAATCAAATTAAAAGAGCTAATCCCTACAGCCAAAAACGAGAAAACACTTAGGCCTAATAATATAAAGACAGTTGTATTAGAAAGCTCCAGTTCCCCAAAATTGATAGAAATAAAAAAAAGCTCAAACATATTTACTCTTATCAAGATTGTAAATAGAACCAAACTAACAAACAAACTCCAAACAAGAGGCGGTACGTGATAAAAATCATCATGCTTTGTTTTTGGAGGAACTTAATTAAAAAATCAATAGAAATTAAAGAAGTAAAAGTTGAAGAAAGAATTCCAAGGCACAAAGGTATTAATTCCTGAAAAGTAAACGTACCAATTGCCCCCTTCATCTCAACTATTCCTGAGAGGCTGATTGCGGGGATCCCAAGTAAAAAAGTAAATTTTGCTGCTGATTGTCTTTCCCAACCCATCATTAAAGCGGTTGTGATTGTAATGCCTGATCTGGAAACACCAGGAATCAAAGCAAGGGCTTGAGAAAAGCCAATAAGCAAACCATCAGAAGGTTCAATATCCTCAAGTGATCTATAACGTCTTCCTAATAGTTCAGCCAAAAGCATAAGTATAGCCATGAAGATTGAGACCAAAGCAATTGAAGGTATTGATCTAAAAACTGACGATTCATAACCTATCCAAAATATTTTGATGAACATTCCAAAAAAAACAATAGGCAATGTACCCAATAAAATTGCAAGAACTAGTTTAGATCCTTTCTCTTTCCAACGATTCTGAAAAAATGCCTTTGAGATTCCACCTATGAGAATAGAAAGATCTTTTCGAAAATATGTAATTACCGCAATAATGCTTCCTAGCTGAAGAGAAGCTGTAACAGAGACCCCTGGATCCTGCCAACCTAAAAGTAGAGGCAATGCCTTGAGATGAGCAGTACTACTAATGGGTAAAAACTCAGTAATTCCTTGAATAATTCCAAGATTAAAGTAATACCAACAACGTTCTAGAAAAGTCAAGGTTATCCAAGTTACGTAAAAAGATAATTGAATCTGAACTGAAGGGCCTCAAGCATAGATTCAAAGAAACGTTAGTCTAAAAAGGTGTTAGTTACAAAGAAAGTCATTCAACAAACAATGAAAAAAACTCACCTAGCATTATCTGCAACTATTTTATCTATATTTCTTTTCCCCTTAAAGGCTCAAGCAAATTACTGGCTTGTCATTGGTAGCTATCGTCAGGGGCCAGGATCAAGGCCAGAAGTAAGTGGCATAACAAGTCCTTCCTTATATGCAATACCTATGAAGTCATTAACACTATGCGAGGAGGCTGGCAAACAAATAACTAATGACATCTATAAACCCGTTTGGCAACTAGACAATCGATGGTCTTGTATCTTTAATGGAAACTAATTTAGTGACCTATATATCAATAGTAAAACATAAGTTTAGAAGAAACTCTTCTACCTTTTTACATCATGAGCACACCCATCACCATTGTAAGAACTACTATTATAGTATCCATTTCGAGTTCCAAAATATGCAGTCGCAATGATAAAAGGGATTGAAATCCAGAAAAGCAAATCAGAAAGCAGCACTATAAATAATTTATATTTTTATAAATTTAGTCAAAAGTCAAATTTTTACAAGTAAATAGTCAAGAGGCTTAAAGAAACCTTGAGAGGATGGGGTCAATTCCAAGCTTAATTAAAAAGAAGGTAAGGACAAACCAGGCTAAGATAAATGTAGCCACTTTAGTTGCGCCCTTAAAAATAGGTTGAAAATAATTACTTGCGCCCTCACTTTTCATCATTAATTGGCATTCTAATAACTGAGATTTATTCAACCTAAAATAATCTGTCTCAGGAAGTCGAACCTCTGAATATCTAATATGGAGATTCTTACATATATAAACAGCTTCCTTATCTTTCAAAGATGCACAAAGCTTTCCTGGCCTTAATAATTGCTGAACTTTATCAATATTATTAGTTGAGCCAATATTATAAAGATCTCCATTTTCTATTAAATAAATATAAGAATCCATAATAAGTTTAATCAAGTAATTTCAGGAATAAAAAAATAGCAGAAGTATTGGAGAAGCATAAATTCTTATTTACGATTATAACTAGAGTTAAGCAACTTTACTAGCCATTAGCTTAAAACTTTTAAATCCTGATAACTAGATTGGTAAAAGGGTACTAAGCTGCGAGAAGGGACTTGCTGGAAGGATTAGGAACTCTCATCCTTTGCTCTAATCTTGCCCCATACAGCTCATCACCCCAAATCTCAACTCTTGAATCTTCTGGTGCTGAAAAGACAAGTAATTCACTAGGGAACAAAACTCTTTCAAAGAAAAAATTATTAGGTCCCACGCACCTAAGCACAACCATCCTTTCACTTTTATTGCGATAGGAAAAAGCAACCATAACTTAAATTAATAGAGTGATATTAAAGATTAGTTTTCTTTGAATTGCTGTATAAACAGCAACTAAATTTAAAACACATCAAGCTAATTTATTTAACGAAAGTAAACCTAACTATAAATCAGAGTCTAAAAGACTAACCCTTTATTCGATCCCCTAGCAAGATCTGAAGAATCTCTCTTTCCTTATTAATTTCAATACGGACATCGCAGCTTATATTCATCAGACTTTCTTGGGGTATAGAAGCTTGGATCATACGTACAAAAGAAAGCAATTGCTCTCCCTTTAAAGCCGAACCTCTTGTTCTAAGCATTTGCGTTTCTTGCTCCACTTTCCAATGCGATGACGAAGTAAAATCTTTTAACTTAATATGCCAGAGCCTATCAATTCTCTGCCAAATTGGAAGATATTTATCTAATTGATTTTGCACTCTAGATCTATATTCTTTTTCATTAGATGTCAACGGAGGATGATTGACAAACTCCTTTTCCAGTTGATTTAAAGAGATATCTAATGGATGGCAACCTAAGAACCAGCCCTCGAGTAGGAGAATATCAGCCTGAGTATTTATCCATCCTGAGCGATCTCCAGAACCATCCCTCAGAGATTTATCAAATTGAGGCGCATTAACAGAACCCGAAGACAGCCAATTGTCGAGAGATGACTCTAAAAGATCAATTGAATGACTTCCGGGGAGGCCTCTTGGGACTTCCCAAGGATTATCTTTCATAGCTAAATCTAATTCATTTGACGGCAAATAGAAGTCATCTAATGATAGGACTTTCAATGATATTCCTAATATTTTTGCAGAAGCTTCTAACCATTTACCTAAACAAGTTTTTCCACATCCAGGTAAAGCTGAGATGCCAAATAAACTCCTTTCATTCTGAGAAGATTGTTTTTGTTGGATATCAGAAAGTAATGGCAAAGCCAAGCCCCAAATCCAATCCTTTTTTGTACCATTTGGCCAGAAAGAATTAGCAAAATCTGAACCATTTTTTTCTACCCAATAATTAATCCAATCATGATATTCCCAGTCAAGCTTAGCTAAAAAGATCTTTAAGTTATCTTCTGGAAAAGGATTTTCTAGGTCTTTATCTTCAATCCAAGGTGCAAAACTTTTTTGAGATTTAGGAATGTTTAGAGGGTCAATATTCATTAGGTTTATTCATCAAAATTAGTAATTAAATCTCTAATTGCTAGTGACCAACCTTCAGAATGAGGAGCTGGTGCCAAGGCAAACTTGCCAGATGAAATTCCTTTTCTTAAGAAAGAGTTTGGACCATCTTTACCAGGAACAACGATAGGCATATCAGCCATTTCCAATAAAGGGAGATCATTTTGAGAATCACCTAAAGCTATTATCTTTACATCGGGCTGATTAAGAAATTTCTTAAGGCTAACTACTGCTTTACCTTTATGACTTCCTCTAGCAAGCAAATGACTCATTCGATTTCCTTGATAGATTGTAGTTCCAAAACTTAAAGCAATTTCTCCAAGCCTGGTCCTATCAGAATCGGGTGGATTTAAGAATGGAACACTCCATTGCCTATCTAAGGCAAGTTCAATTGCCTTCCCTTTTAATCCAGTCAGCTCAGTTATTTCTAACTTTGATAAGTCATTTAAAGGCTTTAAAGAATAACCAAGCTCTAAAGATATTAAATTCAATTTAGATCTCAATTCCTTGTATGTTTCACCAAGAATCAATTCAAACTCTTCATTTGAAGAGCTCATGTTTCCATAAACAGCTCCTCCATTCTCGACGATAAATGGGTCCTTTAAACCTATCTTATTTCTTAAATCTCTAACTTCTGAAGCCGTCTTACTTGTACAAGGTATTACTGGAATAGAAAGTTCTTTCAACCATTTAATTGTTGGCAAAGCTGGATCAAGATTATAGTTGTGATCCATTAAAGTACCATCAATATCAGTGACGACCCACCAGTTTAAATTATAAGGTTTTGATTTCATATTTTTTGAATAAGCCAATGTACAGAGAAAGGTTTGATTTCAATAAAGTTATCTAAATAATTATTCCCATTTAATATATCTAACCAACCTCCTTCATTTTGTTTTTCTATGCTCAGATGATCTCGAAGTGACATACTTAACTTGCTATTTGTCATATTATGAACAGCCCAGACTCTATTATCCTTTTCACCTCGGCAAATTATTACAAAGTCACTACGTCCAGCACTTAAACATTTCATAGTTTCTTCTGGGTGAAAAGCACTAAACTTTGTGCGAATATGCATTGCATGTCTGAGCCTTTTCAAATTCTTACTAGCATTAGAAGTTGGATCTTTTAATATAATTTCTAATTTATTTGCATCAAATCTCTCACGATTCAAATCTCTCCTTTCACCAGATTTACCAAAAGTATTTAAATCATTTTCAGAAGCCATTAAAGATTGAAAGTAAAATGCAGGAACTCCTTTTAAAGACATAACAAAGAGTTGGCTAAGCATAAACCTATCAAATTGAAAGTTATTAGGATTAACACCATTGTCAGCCATGGCACTCCACCAACTAATATTCAACTCATAAGGCTTGTCCTCTCCATTTGGCATTCTCCTGTGACTGATAAGGCCTCCACGTTTCTCACATGCTATTAATAAATTGTGCAGCCTATTCTGATCCATTATCCCTTCCAAAGCTCTTAATCCAATCCCATCATGAGAAGCTGTGAAATTTAAAAATCCTGTATTTTTAGGCAAAGAAGGCCAAGAACAAAGCCATTTATTTATTAAGTCCGCCTTAGTGCTAATAATTGATTCGAGCAAAAGTGGTGGTAACGGAAAATTGTAAGCCAGATGAGCTTCGTTGCCAGATTTTAAATAAGAAATATTTTCCTCTTCAGGTACATTAGTCTCAGTAATTAAAATAAATGAACTTTGCAAACTCTTTAGGAAAAGCCTTAAAGCACGAACAAAAAGATGAACTTCTTTTAGATGCAAACAGGTAGTTTCAGGCTCTTTCCAAATAAATCCAATAGCATCTAAACGTATCCATCTAATCCCATAATTAAAATATCTAGCTATTAATATTAAAAACTCAATAAATACTTGAGGTTCCTTCCAGTTAATATCAATTTGATCAGGTCCAAATGTAGTCCAAACATCCTTCTTGCCATCTTTTGTAGCGATACTTGTAAATAGAGAAGAATTCCTAGGCCTAGTAACATTTGACCAATTATTTTTATTTAAAGGAGCTAATATGAATTTATTTCCTGGCTCTATAGAATTTTTAAACTGTTGGACCCATTCATGAGAAGCAGAAACATGGTTTAAAACCAAATCTGCCATCAAAATATGATTCTGAGAAAGTCTTTTTAAATCATCCCATTCGCCAAATCGTGGATCTATTTTCTCATAACTTGAAACAGCAAATCCACCATCACTGGTAGAACATAAAAATGGCAATAGATGAATAATTGGAGCAAGATTATCTAAATGCTTATCAATCAACTCTTCAAGTGGCTTCAATGTAGGATTAGTCGAAGAGTGAACTCCATCTGCGTATGTAATCAAAACTACAGTTGAGGAATCCCAATGAGGCAAATTAGATTTAAGATTAGAAAAGTCAGTTTTTCTATTGGCATCTAGAATCTGCAACAATTGTGACCACATAGAATTAAATTCTTCTACAGAATGGTCTATGTAGATTTCTTCTAATAAGCACCTAAGTTCCATTAGATGCTTTTCAAGACCTGTCACTGTGTATTTACCACTGCTTTGCACAGGATCGTCTAAACACTTCTCTCATTCTGTTGCTCTTATCACCGAATGGACTTTAAACAGGATTTGATCACAACAATTCACCAATATGGAGTCACAGAAGATTCTTTAGAAAAACTGAATATAGGCCTAAAAAAAAGAGCAACAGCAATTTTGATTCCTTGTCTTTTCGAAGAGTTTAAGAGACCGGCATTAATTAAAACCAGAGATGTTTTAAGAAATTTAAGAGGTCTTAATGAACTAGTTATTGCTTTATCTGCTCAATCTGCAGAAGAGGTTAAAGAGGCTAAAGCTTTTTTCTCTTCCATGCCTTTCCCAGTTCATATTCAATGGACAAATGGTCCCTCTGTAATTGAAGTGCTTAAGACTCAGGAAAGAAATGGTCTTGACTTAATCGCTACTCCAGGAAAAGGTTGGGCTGTTTGGCAAGGAATTGGTGTTGCTACAAGAAATTCTGAAGTTGTCGCTTTATTTGATGCAGACATAAGGACTTTTAGTCTTTCTTACCCTGCAAGAATGTTGCAGCCATTGCTTGATCCCTCACATGGCATCTCATACGTAAAAGCCTTTTATAGCCGTTTATCCCTTGAATCAAATGCACTCCAAGGTAGAGCAACAAGATTATTTGTTGGGCCACTATTGACTTCCCTAGAACATATTTTTGGACAAGGTCCATTTTTAAGGTATTTACAAGCTTTTAGATACCCATTGGCAGGTGAATTTGCTTTTACAAGAGACCTTGGGATGAATTTAAGAATCCCATGTGACTGGGGACTAGAGATTGGTTTACTTTCAGAGGTTTATAGAAATGTGAGGCTCTCTAGAATTGCCCAAGTGGATCTAGGCATCTTTGATCACAAACATAAAGAGGTTGGCCAAAACCCAAAAGAAGGGCTTCAACGAATGAGTACTGAAATCCTATCTAATGTATTAAGAGGGTTAATGGAGCATCAAGCTGAAACATTAACTAATTCTCAAATATCTACACTAGAAGTTTTATATAAACGGGTTGGTCAAGATAGGGTAAAACAATTTGGATTAGATTCTGCAGTAAATAATATTCCATACGATAGACATGAAGAAGAGTTATCTGTTCAGAAATTCTCGAAAATCCTAAAACCATCAATAGTTAACTTCTTAAAATCTCCAGAGACTCAGCAACTGCCTTGCTGGGCGAGAGTTCTTTCATGTGAAAGTAATCTTCAAAATGATTTAGCAGAGTCCGGTTTAAGCTACAAATAATCATAAAAAGCGTGCAATAATTCTCTATTATAGAATTATTAAATATTAAAACATAAGCGATTAAACTTATCTAACACTTATTTTATCTGGAAGCAGTACATACAATATATCAATAATGTATTTATATTTATTTAATCTGCTAATAAAATAATGACGTAATACAATATAATTATTGCAACTAAAAAACTAACCCGATAAACCCAGTGCTAGTTATTCATTTAAATACTTTATTTATTTAGAGTTTTACCAATAATACTAAAAGTTCAAACGTGCTTTAAAAAAGCCGCCGAAAATCTCTATTGACATGCTTGTCGAAAAAATTAGGATGAATCCATGTCGTCACTAAAAGCATGGGAAATGAGGTGAAAGAAAATTTACATCTAATTGACTTCTTTGAGCACTTTGACAAAGGCGATCCCTATATGAGAGCTGCGATCTCTGAACTTCAAGACAATCTCCCGGAAAAGCTCCTTGACAAGCAATCTGGATGGTTCCTCACCTGGTCACAAGCAAAAAAGAAGTAAAAACATAACAATGTAAATAAAAACACGCGCCTCAAGATAATTTTGATGTATTAATAACACTGTTTACTAAAAGCCATGTTTCCTCTTACATTTGCCGGCCTACTCAGCACTCCAGCTCCATCAGCTGCCTATCTTGGCATAGCTTTCATTGCTCTTTTTGCAATAATGGCAGTATTAGTAGGTCCTGACTACGATCAGCAAAACATTCCAGCTAAAAAGGACTAGAGTTTAGGTTCCTTTGATAAAAAAAGGGTTACGGCTTTAGCCAACCCTTTTTTTTATGCTTACTTTCAACTTCTCAGAATTCAAAGACACTCAAACTCTTAAACATATTCCAATTCAGGTCGAACAATAAGAGGGCTAAGTATTACGTCTGAAAATATCAGTTTTTCAACCTCAAGAATTCTATTTAAGTTGATTATCTCTTAAGAGAAAAACTTTTCCAAAACTAATTTAACTTACTTAAATATATATTTTTAGTGAGATTAATTCTAACCTTGAACAGCACTTGCTGTAAATTATTAGTATAATTATACCTATCACATCAAAAGGATAGCTTAAAGACTTAACAACGAATGAACAATAATAAGCAATATTTTTATAATCTCGGTCGGGAAGCTAGGAATTATTTTTTTATTAGGGAATCTAACTGATTCGATTGGAATTAGTTAATCTATAAGACATTTAGTGGGCTATGATCATAAAAAAAGATCACCAAACATTCAATCATTTTCGAATGAAAGCAAGTCAAAAAATATAGAGAGCAAATTATTATAATTTATTAATCAATTAAGCGCATAATAAGTAAATGATCTAAAAAAGAATGGATATTAATTATTTTTATGCAGTTTTACGTTGTCACATGTGCTGTTCCTGCTGAAACACAAGATGAAGGCTATACAGCATTTATTAAATATATGGAAGATGGTGCCTCTATGGATAAGTTTGAAGGATTCGAACTAATTGCAAGATTGCATATGCCTGAATCAGGTGAACTTTGTATTATTTGCAAGGCAACTGATAGCAAAGCTCTTTTCAAACACTTCATGTTCTGGAGATCTGCTTTTGGTTGCGAATTCCTATATAGGCCTGCACTTACCTGCGCTGAAATGGTAGAGATGCAGAAGCTACACAATGCTGAAATGGAAGAGAAGGGCTTCTAACTATTTCTATGATCAGCGCTAGAATTTGATTACTGACCACAAAAAGTCTGAACTAAGACTCCTGAAGGATTTATAGCGAAGCTACTTTCTAGAATTAATTTATAGATATATAGATGAAAATAAAAGTTTTAGGTAATCGTATTTATAATCATTAATTTAGTGGTGTGATGAAAAATTTGAGAGGGCAGGTTACAAGTAATATAAATCCTTTACAGAGCTACTGATTAGATAATACTATTTCATAACAATATAGAATGAGGTTATGGAAGGCTTAAGTGAAATCAATTTACCCAATCAGATATTGTCTTTAGCAGTTGCTGGTGGATTAGTAGCATTTGCATTTCTTGTTCTGCGATTAGTTATTAATGGTATAAAGCTACTTATTAGCAAAGTCAATGCTAATAAGTAGGTCAATTTTTGTCGGGAAGGAAAGAAGTGCTACGAATAAAAGAACAAAGAATTAAATCAATTGATCGATCAAAAGTGAGAATTTCAATTTCAATTCTTGCCTATCTTTAATTCCAGAAACTATAGAGACTTGACTATGGTAAATAAGTAACGTATATTATTGAATAATTTATACATATTTAAGATCATAAATAACGAAAATCAGCTATCAGAGATAGGATCATTGGTTAAGATTGATCCTCAAAGGATAAATGGCAAAGTCTCAGATGAGCTAAGTGAATTATTATCTAGAAACTCTATAGGAGAAGTTATAGGTTACAAGATCACCGACGGGACTGATATAGGATTAATTATAAAATTAAGTAATGGTTCTAATGCCTGGTTCTTCAAGAATGAGCTGGATTTAGTCGATTCAGTTTTAACTGCGAATAACACTATAAATAATTCAATTTATAGGACGCATAGGAAATTATTCATCAAAAAAGATATTAAGTATGTCCTGAATCCAATAAACTTCTACAATTGGTTAATTGCTTCAATGCAAGATGTAATTTAGGGAATCAACTATATACTACTTTTTTTGTTGACAGTTTCTGAACCTCCATTGAAACCAGGATTTGCTAATTGGTAAACCTTTTCATGAATACTTTCTTTTCCCTTTTTATCAGATTCTTGTGGGAAATAAAACCATGAGTCGTCTGGATAGGTACTTGAAATATCTCTTGAACATAAACGCACTGATGTAGAAGCTAAAACAAACCATTTTCCATATGGTTTCCTATAACCAAGTTCTAATAGTAAGCTTCCATCTGCTACTGGAGTCGTTAAGAAGCATTCTTCTGCTTCTTTATTTACCTTAAGTTCTTTCATGATACAACTTTGATTGCCAGAATAATCAGAGTTTGTAATATCAAAAATTCTTATGGAAAGGTAATGATCTGTATTACTAAATAATTTCTTTTGTTGATGATTACTTAACTTCCACTGACAAAATACTTGATCGTCAACTATAGCTCTAGCAGAAAGTTGGCTATTAGTGCTAATAAAATTATTTAAGAGTCTCTTTAATATCTTTTTAATTTTTTCTTTTGCTTTGTAAACTAATCCCATTTCTTAGTAAAACTATCTAGATAATAATTATTCCACAAAAAATAAGTGAATCAAAGTCTTCTAACAGTTCCTAACTTAGAAGATTTTAATATCCTAACAATAAGGTTAAAGCCTAATGCTCAATAGTGAAGAAAACAAAACTAAGCCTAAAAAGTAGCTAATATAACAAAATTTATAATTAGGGATTGAGTACTTGCTCATCATGAATTGGATTAAGAATCTCTATAAAGTTCAAAATAAATGATAGAAGGGTTTCTAACACAATTCCTATTAGGTTTGATTTCCATATTGTCAAACTTTTTATCCGCATTTTCTGGCGGTGGGGCTGGATTAATTCAATTGCCAGCCTTAATTTTTTTAGGTCTTCCATTTTCTAAAGCTTTAGCAACTCACAAGATAGCCAGTGTTGCATTAGGTTTTGGTGCTTCTATAAGGCACGCAAAGGAAAAAACTCTTAGGCCTAATATTGCTAAAATAATTATGTTATGTGGACTCCCAGGAGTTATAGTTGGGGCAAGGTTGGCAATAGTCTTGCCAGGTGAATTCACAACTTTCTTCCTGGGAATCTTAACCTTGTTCTTAGGAATTTATTCCAAAGAGATAAAATCCTATGACAAAGATTTGGTAGATATAACAACTAGTTCTACTTATATTTTAGTTGGTTGTATTGGTTTATTTTTTATTGGTTTTTTAAATGGCTCTTTCTCATCTGGGACAGGATTGTTTGTTACTCTTTGGCTTGTAAAATGGTTCAGATTATCTTATATATCTGCTGTAGCACATACATTAATATTAGTTGGAGTAGGCTGGAATAGTACTGGTGCTATTGTTCTTGCTTTAAATAATGAAGTTAAATGGGAGTGGATTCCAACTTTAATATTAGGATCATTAATAGGAGGATATATAGGTGCTTCCTTTGGTATCATAAATGGTGAGCTAATCGTCAAAAGATCCTTTGAATTTATTTCAATTATTATGGGATTATCTCTAATAGGTAAAGGTATAATAACTATGATATAATAATTGAAAATTTATAAGAAGATAGCTTATCTTCTTATAAGTATGGTTCTCCAAGTAACTTTATAAGAATATCTCAATAATATCAATATCCTAAAAGGATTATGGTTAAACTGACAGGGTTGCTCTATATAGCTTTTCTAATGATCAGTTTATTTAAAGTAGCAATTCTAAATATATAGGCAGAAAAATATTTAAATTGTACTGTAGATTAATTCAATAGTATTTTCTAAAACAGAGGTCTAAACTATTGTTCTTCATTAAATTTCTAAAAAAGAAACCAGAGACTACTTATCCAATTGAGATAATTAAAAATCCTTACAAATATTCTCATGACAAAGAGTTAATGCTTCAAATCAATCAAATAGATTTAAAAATTAAAAATACAAGTATAGAAATTTTCAAAGCTCAGTTGGTTAGGATTAGATCTCTATTTTCCGGTAAATCTAATATTTTTATAGATATCCAGAGAAAATACCTTGAAGGAAGCGCAATCAGCTCAGCAAATTGGCACCAGCAACAACTAATTGAGCTCTATAAAAAGCGGAAATCCCTGCAGATACAACTTAACAGGCGAAAAAGAAAAGGTTGGGGAAATATTTATGGGATTATAGTTAAAGCCTGTATCTTATCTTCAATTGCATCAATATTTATTCTACTTTTGTTAAGTCTAATATATTCACTCCCAATCTTAATAGGATTAATAATAATCTATCTTATCAGAGAAAGAGTTAAATAAAATGGTCTTATAGAATTACTGATATTATGAAAAAAATTAAAGGTCTAAAAAGAACTATCAATTTAGAATATCAATTAGCTAAAGATTAAAGAAATAGAAGTTCTTTTATATATCTAAGCTAATGCAAACCATTTACATTGGTTTACCGGAAATGAACTGATGAACTGCTGGGACAGTCCTATAAAGCAAATAAATTAAAAGGACAAGGAGATTTCCTCCTACAACTAAAGCTCCTGTAATGAAATTTTGCCTAGAGGATGTGTAATCCCATTTAGGTTCACTGTTCTCGGTATTTGGTGGTTCTTGAGAAGTCATTGTTTAATCCCTGTCTAAGTAGGAATAGCATTGATTATGGCAAAAAATCTATCAAGGTTTGTTATTTCACAAATTCTGGCACTTTTTTTTGAATACAGGTTTTTATCAAATGGTCATTTTTAAAATAATGGGGCTCTCAAGAGTAAAAGATACCACCCTTCTAGTCAGAAAAAAGCTCGCCCATAATCTATAACTCCAAATTTCTTAAAGACTGTCCCTCAGAGACTTTACTTAAAGATGATGATGGTTTCCTCTTGCTTCTTATGGGATGTTTAAATCCAAAAGCTTGGTCTTTACATCAACTATTTTAGGGATTTGATAAACCTAAGCAGGTGCTTTTCAACTCTAGGAGCTAAATCAAAGTTTATCATTTTTTCATCACAAGCACCGTTCGAATTTATAAAACCTCTTGCAATTACTCTGTTTTTTTAAGTTTATAAATCTCCATTCTTAAAGGGTGTTGCTAAACACTTGATAAAAAAGAAATTACACGTGATGTTTAGAAATATATTCATTGAAGAAATGCTAGGTCTAGTACTTTTCTTTTTCCTCGTTTTTTCAATAGGAGCCATAGTTCTATATTTCAATAAAAGTGAACAAGCCCAAAGCATCAAAAATGTCCTACAAAAGATTTTAGGGAATCTCAAAGAATTATTTAAGAATCTAGGAGAGCTATTAGATCTAATAAAACAATTAATTCCACTAGAAAATAGTGAAAAGGC
>QCPL01000027.1 GCA_003212515.1 Prochlorococcus sp. AG-436-M02 | reverse complement strand
GTGATATTTAAGATTTGCCCTCATTAGGCAACTCATTATCCACTGATAAAAAGTAATCACTTTCAGATAATTCTTCAAAAAGCAAATCCAATCCAATCAAAACTTTTTCTCGATCTGACAAATCTCCGATTATTCTCCTGACTGGAGGAGGAAGAATTTTAGCCAAAGTTGGAGTAGCCAGTATTTTATCTTCTTCAGCCAACTGAGGGCTCTTAAGAACATCAATCACTTTTAAAGCATAAACACCCTTAAAATCAGTTTTAAGAATCTCTCTAAGTGTGTTTAAAGCCCGCATTGAATTTGGAGTGTTTCCAGCGACATATAGCTTGAGTATGTATGTTTTGCGAAGGGCCATTTCTCAAACTCCTTTATAAAGAAAGTGATTTACATATATAAATCTTGACGGAATTAGCCTCTAAGAGTGAGGATGTTATCTTGTCTTTCGATTGTGTTGCAGGCTTAATCGGAAACTTTGGGGGGAAACCCTTTTCCCCTCCTAGGCCCAGCCTGTTCATGTCCTTTGATTAAATGACTCCAAAGAAAAAAACAGACCCAAAAGACTCTACAATTGCTAGAGACTATGCAATTGTAGAAGCATCTGGCACTCAAGTCTGGCTTGAAGCCAATAGATACTATGACTTGGATCGAATCCATGCAGAAGTAGATGAAACAATTCGCCTTGAAAAAGTCCTCTTAATAAATGATGAGACTGGGCTAACAATAGGAAAGCCTTATATCAAAGGCGCAAGTATTGAGCTCAAGGTAATGGCTCATAAAAGAGGTCCAAAGATAATCGTTTACAAGATGCGTCCCAAGAAAAAAACACGCACAAAGAATGGACACCGACAAGAGCTGACTAGAGTTATGGTTACAGCAATTACAAAAACTGACAAAGTGAAAAAACCTGCTTCTTCAACCAAAGCAAAAAAGTCTGCTCCTTCAACCAAAACAAAGACTAAAGAAGATGTATAATCAATAGTTAATAAGAAACAAAGAGGGTTTTTATAAATAGATTCTCTCTGTAAATCAAATTCGATCAATTTCCTGCTTTTCAATGGCACATAAAAAAGGCACTGGTTCTACTAGAAATGGTAGAGATTCAAACTCTAAAAGACTTGGAGTAAAGGCCTATGGGGGAGAATCAGTTAGTGCTGGGTCTATTCTTATTAGACAACGAGGGACGTCAATTTTGCCAGGTATTAATGTAGGGAAAGGAAAAGATGACACCTTGTTTGCTCTTGTTGATGGTGTCGTAAACTTTGAGACTATTAAACGCAGTTTAAAGACCCGGAAGCGCATTAACGTTGCGGTTCAAGCCTAAATCTAGTTAACTCTTATTCAAGTTTAGGGGCTTATAAGAACGTGCTGTTATTAGAAAAGGGTGGAAAATCTCAATAAAATTGCTTTGCAGATTTACAAAGAAATTCTCAATCATTTCTTTATTGTCTAAATGGAATGGGTATTCTCCATTATTACCTTTAAAAAAATACCAGTTCAATAAAGCCACAGAATTCTTTGATAACCTTTTATGGAATATTGACAACTGCTCTGAAGGGTTTGGCAAATGCTCTAAGACATCAAAACAGATTACTGTATCGAACTGAACATTCCCCGTGCTTGTCATGTCTCTATGAACAGATATGAATTCACTAACTCCTAATCTATTTGCTCTCTCAAGCAAAAACTCTCTATTTTGAGGGTTTAGATCTACAAAATATACATGTTCGACCTCACTCATCCCAGCAGCAGCAAGAGCATGTGTCCCAATTCCTCCGCCAAAATCTAAAACATTCCCAGCAGCAAACATCTTCAAAAGACGAATTGTATCCGCAATGTATTGAGAACTTCCTAAATGCCAAGATGCAAGATCAAAAAGATGTGCATAGCTAATTTCATTTTCATAAAAAGCTGTTATATCGACTTCATTAAAAGACCCTGGATGCAACTTAGACATATTTTCTTGTCCCTTTGAAAGCTTTTCATCTAGTTCCTTTTGATTCAAATTAAGATATTGAGCCAAATGCTCCTTAAGATCAAATCCAGATTGCAAAAAATCTCCTATCTCTAAATTATTCATGCTTAGTTATGCTTAAGAAACTTTTCTTGATTAACCTATCTCTTTTTAATTAAATAAATTTAGAAAAAAATATAAAGCTGAAATCCACCGAAAGACTTCATCTAAAAATCATTATGATTGGATTCTTAATTATAGATAAACCTTGTGGTCTAACTTCTCATGATTGTGTAAGTAGGCTTAGAAAGATATATGGCATAAAAAGGATAGGACATGGGGGCACCCTTGACCCTGCTGTTACTGGAGTGCTCCCAATTGCTATTGGCAAAGCAACACGGTTCCTTTCCTTTCTACCTTCTACAAAAAAATATGAGGCCACAATTCAACTTGGACTAAGGACATCAACTGATGATCTAGAAGGAGAGATAATTAGAAAAGAGAAATGGCCTCAATTAGAAAAAAAGTCTATTAGTCATTACCTAAATGAATTTAAAGGCAATATTAAGCAACGTCCTCCACAATTCTCCAGTGTTCATATTAAAGGTGAAAGAGCTTACAAAAAAGCACGTAGAGGTGAAACTTTTGACTTACCTCTTAAACAAATTACTATTCACGATATTCAACTTTTACAGTGGAATAAATTTTCAGGGGAAATAAATCTAAATGTCAATTGTTCTTCGGGAACTTATATAAGAGCTCTCGCAAGAGATATTGGTGAAAGGATTGGTTGTGGTGGCTCTTTAGCAAAACTTCGACGAACAGAATCTCTTGGTTTTAACATTAATCAAGCAATCCCTCTACCAACATTTGAAAAATGCATTAAAGCAGGCAAGCCTTTACTAATAAAGCCACTAGACGTGCTTACTCATTTGCCAAAAATAAAACTCTCTAAAGAAGAACAATCTTTATGGCGCCAAGGTCAATCATTAACTACTAGAAATGATAGATTGGATCTAACATTAAAAAAAATTGACAATGAGAATGATTATAATAAAAAGGATATTCTAGTTCTGGATTACGAAGGTGAGCTTATTGGATTAGCTACATGGCATCCCAAGTTATTAAAAATACAGCCTAAAATAGTCTTTAATGGTATTGGCTAGCAAATAAAGTAAATATTAACTGTCTCGAAAAGTTGTAATTTCGACTCCTCTATAAAAATGGCGCAAAATTCTTCTGTAACTTGCTCCACGTTCAGCCATATTTTTAGCACCCCATTGACTAAGCCCAACTCCATGACCTGCTCCTGAACCTTTTACCAAAAGAACGTTATTGTTTATTATTTTAGGAGGCTTCAAATAAAAAATATTATCTTTATTTGGTTCTAATAGAAATTCTTTATCAGTCAAGTTAAGTCCCTCACCATACATATAAGAAAATTTATTACCCTTATTAACATTAACTAATTTCGGTATAACATCGAAACTAACTAAGGTACTTTTTAAACCAAAAATACTTCTTAATTCCTTCCCAGAAATTAATTTAACTCCTTTTGGACCATAAACTTTTGCTAGAGAAAGCCTACCACTGTCTGTTTTTTGCATGATTCGAATGGCATTAAAACCTCCTATTGCCTTAAATGTCTCTGAAAGCTTTTTCTGTTCAATTCTCTTTTCCCAGTTATAAGAAGGACTTTTCTGATCATAATCTCTAACACTAATTAAATAAGGTCTATATTTACCCCAAACTGCAATACTAGATTCAGTTTGTCCTCCTGAGCTACTATGAAAAACAGAGTCAATTAAAGCCCCTTTATAAAGCATAATTATGGATCTTGTACTATTAACAGCCTTTCTTGTTTTATTTGTTTCAGCTTCCATTCCTAAATAAACTTGACTTGAAACATTTGAATCGACATCATATAAAGGTTTTTTATTTAACTGATGTAAGGCATATGTTCTTGCTGCTACTGCCTGAGCCTTTAATGCCTCTAAATGCCAGTCTTTTGGCATTTCACCACCCACAACACTTTTTAGATATTTCTCAATTTTTAAATAATTAACAACATATATAGTATTTTTTTCTTCAATCAATCTCAATTCACCTCCAAATCTTCTTTCCCCTAACCAGATCCCTCTAGGGTCTCTAGTCCTAATTCTTATGTGTCTGTTTTTGGATAGATAGTGCCATTTAAATAATTTTCCATTAATTGAATATCTTAGTTGCCCATTTACAAGATTAACTTTGAAAGATTTTATTGATTCACCATTAAAATCAAGACCTCTTACGATAAGAGGCCTTGATTTATCTGCCTTAAAATGAAATTCCTTACCTTGAGAAACTAAAACGCGGATTCTTGGCTCTGAAGCAGCAAAAGTTTCAACTCTCACCGCAACAAAAAGACAAGAGATTGTAGATATTAATGGCAAGACAATCTTTTTCAAAAGAAACAAGCTTTTCTTTCTAATCAAGAATCTAAATTGAGTTGAAGACAGTTTCTAAAAAAGTCATCAGAATCAATAACATGCAAATATTTTAAAAAAAGCCTAAGCCTTTGCAGATTACATTTCTAGGAACAAGTTCAGGTGTCCCGACCAGAGGCCGTAATGTCTCTGCTGTAGCGTTAAGACTTCCTCAACGTTCAGAATTATGGTTGTTTGATTGTGGAGAAGGGACACAGCACCAGTTCCTCAAAAGCGAACTGCGGACATCACAACTTCGGAGGATTTTCATAACTCATATGCATGGTGATCATGTATATGGATTGCCAGGACTTTTAGCAAGTTTGGGCCTAGCAGGGAACAGCTCAGGTGTGGATCTCTATGGTCCTAATCCCTTACAAGACTTTCTAAATGGGATCTTAAAGAACACCTCAAGTAGAATTTCTTACCCTTTACAGATCAATTCAATAGAAAGGCTGGCATACGAAAACAAAATAATTTTTGAAGATAAGGACTTTATAGTTAGATCAACCCCGTTAATTCATCGAATCCCAGCATTTGGCTATCGAGTTGACGAAAAAGCAAAGCCAGGTCGTTTCAATATTGAAAAAGCAAAGTCGTTAAATATTCCTGAAGGTCCTATATACGCACAGCTGCAAAAAGGTGAAAAAGTTAGATTAGAAGATGGAAGAGTTTTTGACGGCAACAACTTTTGTGGTCCAAAAAGACCAGGTACAAGTTTTGTTTACTGTACAGATACCGTTTTCTCAGAGTCAGCTATCAAACTTGCAAAAGGGGCAGATTTATTAATTCATGAAGCAACTTTTGCTCATGAAGATTCCCAATTGGCTTATCAAAGGCAACATTCAACCTCCACAATGGCAGCTCAAATTGCTTCTGAAGCTAATGTTAAGCAGCTTATTCTTACGCATCTAAGCCCTAGATACGCACCTGGGAACCGTCTAACACAACAAAATCTCTTATCTGAAGCAAAAGCCATTTTTCCTAACACCCTGCTAGCAAAGGATTTTCTTCAAATTGATATACAAAAGCCTGCAACAGTTCGTGATACCTGAGGACACTAAACCCACATCATGAAAGAATATGTTCCATCGGTTGTTTCCGTAAGTCTTTGGTGTCCTCAATGGCCTCTATTATTTCTTCCCTGAAAAGATCCCTCTCAAAATTACTGATCCTATTACCAGTAATTATCGGCCTCACTGTAAGCCCTCTTGCAGTAGATGCTTTATATCCAAGCGACCCATCTTCAGTGGATTCGCTAGATACAAGCCTTCACGGCCAAAACCTACAGAACACTGAATATGTCAAATATGACCTTTCAGGTAGAGATCTTGGCGACGCAGACTTAAGTGGATCATATTTCAGCGTCTCGAATCTTCAAAAAGCAGATCTTAGCGGTGCAAATATGCAAAATGTAATTGCATATGCAACACGCTTCGATAATGCTGATCTTTCAAATGCAAACTTTAGTGGAGCAGAACTTTTAAAAAGTCGTTTTGATGGAGCAGTAATTGATGGAACAAATTTCACCAATGCTGTTCTTGACTTGCCACAAGTTAAGTCACTTTGCGAAAGAGCTACTGGTCAAACTGCAGAAAGTCTCGAATGTGGAGGTCTAAATCAAAGTTATGTTCCTGCCTCTGAAGAACAAAATAAGTTCAATCCTGGTATTAGCTAACACTTAAAAGCTAATGACATAAAAAAACGGAGGTCTTAAATTTAAGACCTCCGTTTTTTTATGCAGTTTATAAATAAAAGACCTATTTAAGAAAAAGCCTATGGTGCTGTTATGTAATAAAAAGCGGCGGCGGCGGCACCAACAGCAAACATTGGGACTCCTACAAGCAAATGTGCAGTAGCAAATCCTTGTCCTTTAGATCGCAAAATGTAATATCCAACTCCTGCGGCTCCTGCAGCCAAAGGAATAGCAGTATGTAAAAGTGCTGCAACTGCGTGATAATCGAAGTTCATTCTTAAATTTGAGCTTATGTGAAGAGTATCTCAGTAATCGATGATGAGAATTACTCGAAACCACAATGATGCTTTATTTCTTCATCTTCATTTATTTTCTAGAACCAAGCATATAAGGGAAGAACTCTTTCACAGCCTGCTTTCTCTATCAAATTATTCAATTCTAGTCTAAACAGAAAATTCTAAGGCCTACTTACAAATCGGGATATAAATTTGAAGGTTCCTTAGAACGCGGCTGTTTGCTATACCACCACTCTTGCATCGGAGGTTGAAATCGAATTGAAAAAAAAGTCAAGGTTGTATTAATAGGTTTAGAACCTGGCTGAAGAATATCGACAGAATAAGAAGGACAACGCCTAGCTGCAATATCAGGGACAAATCGTCTCCCTATCCTTCTCCAGCTTGGCTCTTTACTCCTCCAAGCTAATCTTGAGCAGGGCCATGGGAGTTCTTCCCTATCAAAAAGTCTGCAGCATGGTCCTATCACACGATAGCTAAAATGGCCGCCTTCACTAGGATGAACACTACCGTGTTCCATCAGGTAATCTTTTTCTTTCTCTGCCAATAGTTGGGAATTCACGAAAAATAAAATAAATTAAATTAAAAAAATAGCCACCCATTGAGGGTGGCTGATGAATGCTTTATTGGCAAGTAAAAAAATAACTTTCTGATAGAAACAGATAGCTTCTTAATATAACTCTTCCTCAGCATGAGTTGTAATACTTACATCTGAAGTTGGGTAAGCAACACAAGTTAAAACAAAACCTGCTTCAAGCTGATCATCATCTAAAAAGCTTTGATCAGACTGATCAACACTGCCTGAGGTTATCTTTCCAGCACATGTTGAACAAGCTCCTGCTCTACATGAATAAGGGAGATCAATACCTTGCTCCTCAGCAGCATCAAGTATGTATTGATCATCAGGGACCTCAATGGTCTGATTCAAACCCTCACTTTCGCTAACGAGGGTGACTTTATAAGAAGCCATGGGATATAAAGAGGGGGGGGCGTTGTGTAGTAGGAGGTAAAATTTATTACCTCAAGATGAACCCTTTTTACACTGTATTGGGTCAAATGTGGCTTAAAATTGTTATAAATAACAATCAATCCAATGTAAAAGCAAGCACTGATAAGCTCAGCTTATTAATGCTTGCTTTTAAGGGCTATTTCTGCATAGATGAATTAATGACCAATTTTCGCGTGAATAAGAAGCAATAAGCTCCCAATCCAATATAGAGAGAAACCTTGTCATATCATCAACCTGATGCTCCAAAAGACCGCTCAAATAAAGATGGCTTGTATTAGAAGTCACATAAGCAAAATCAGGGGCCAAATTTCTGATAACAGGCGCAAGGATATTGCAAACGAGCAAGTCTGTCTTAGTACCATTTAATTGCTTCTCTAAGGAGTCAATAGAACCTTGAGAAACTGTTAATTGATCTCTAGAAAAGTTATTCAAAAGGGCATTTTCAGCGGTGGCTTTTACCGCAAGAGAGTCAATATCCACAGCATTGACTTTTTGTGCTCCTAATTGAAGAGATGCTACTCCTAAGATTCCACTCCCGCATCCAACATCCGCAACCATTAATCCTTTTGGAGGATTTCGTTCCAAGGCTTCTAAACATAGGCTAGTAGTTGGATGAGACCCTGTACCAAATGCACTACCTGGGTCCAATTTTAGGACAATTCGATTGGAATAAATCTGAGGCAATGAAATCCAAGATGGCAAAATTAAAAGATTTTTTCCTACTGGGTCTGGTTTCCAGAATTTTTTCCAACTTGTACTCCAATCTTCATGAACAATTTTCTCCCATTTCACACTTAAAGATTTGTTTTCAAAAACTGTTCCCAAACACACCAAAGACCTAACAAATTCTTCTCGATCTTTTTCAACCCATTCAAAAGAAGGCAACCAAACAAATAGTGTTGGATTTTCAACACTATTTAAAGAACAATTAATTGCATAGGCTTTAATTCCAATATCATTTAACTTCCAAACCAAGCTTTCTTCTAGCTCTAGTGGAAAAGATAATTCTAGTTTCCACCAGAAGAATTTCAAAGAGCTCACCACTTGAGAAATATAAAATCTTGAATCACAAAGTTATGGGATGAGCCTGGTTTATACCTTCTACAGAAAGAATAGAATTCAACAATTGAGAAGGGATTGGATCATCAATACTTAACACCATTACAGCCTCTCCTCGCACTATTTTTCTGCCAACCTGCATAGAAGCAATATTGACATTATGCTCGCCAAGCAATGAGCCTAATTTACCAATAATGCCTGGCATGTCTCTATGTCTAGTTATAAGCATGTATCTACTTGGAGATACATTTACAGGAAATTCATCAATACTTGAAATACATAATGCTCCTTCAGCCAAGACTGTTCCTGCAAGGCTATGAGACCCGCTATCAGTAATTGCGGTTAATTGAAGTGATCCACCAGGAAAGTCAGGGCTAACATCATCTTTTACTTCATCAATACTTATTCCTCTAGCTTGTGCTTCTAAAGAAGCATTTACGTAATTAATCCTATCTCCCAATGCACTTGAAAGGACTCCTTTCAAGGTTGCTACTACTAACGGCTGAGAAGGATGATGTGCAAACTCTCCTTGAAGTCGTACTTCTAATTTTTGAATCTGGCCTCCTGAAACTTGGCTAAGCAATAACCCAAGAGTTTCAGCAAGTTGCAAATGTGGCTTTAAACTATCCATTATCTCAGCCGAAAGCCCTGGGATATTAACGGCACTCCTTGCAGGAAGACCTAATAAAACATCTCTAATTTGCTGAGCAACATCAATAGCTACGTTTACCTGAGCTTCTTCAGTAGAAGCTCCCAAATGAGGAGTGAGAATTAATCCATTTGGGACATTCAAAAGAGGTGAATTAGAGTTTAATGGTTCTTCAGCATAAACATCTAAAGCAGCGCCAGTTATAACTCCTGAGTTCAATGCTTCTGCAAGATCAGGCTCATTAATGATTCCACCCCTGGCACAATTAACCAATCTTGCATTTTTTTTCATTGTTGATAATAGTTTTAAGTCAACAAGATTCTCTGTCTCAGGAGTCCTAGGCAAATGCAGAGTAATAAAATCGGCCTCTTGAAAAAGATTTTCTATAGAGCCAAGCCTTACCTGCATTTGGAGTGCCCTCTCTGCTGAAACAAAAGGGTCAAATGCAATAACATCCATTCCTAATGCATTGGCAACCTTGGCAACATGGGAGCCTATTTTCCCTAGACCTACCACGCCCAAAGTTTTCTTATATAATTCATTCCCAACAAATTTCTTCCTATCCCATCCCCCTGAGATTGTGCTGGCATGAGCCTTAGGGATATTCCTTGCAAGCGATAGCAAAAGGGCCAGTGCATGCTCAGCAGCTGCAATAGTATTCCCACCTGGGGAATTAACAACTATCACTCCGCGCTTAGTGGCAGCTTTTACATCGACATTGTCTACTCCTACGCCCGCTCTTCCTATAATGCGAAGTTTTTCTCCAGCTTCTATCACTTCAGCTGTAACTTGAGTGCCTGAGCGAATCATTAAGGCGTCATAACCACTAATGATCTCTCTCAACTGCTCAGGGAGGAGTCCTATCCTCTGATCAACTTGAGATACCTGGCTAAGGATCTCAATACCTGATTGATCGATAGTGTCTGAAACAAGAACTTTTGTCATTTAAGGCGAAAGTATGCCTGAATAAACTTTAATAAGCAAAATGTCTCTGATCAGTTTTCGACAAGACAGGTCAGAATTCAAACAATTGAGGATTTCTTTTGTGGCTATTTGCATACTGGTTCTAAAACAAGAGGACACGGCTTATGAATTATGGGAAAGCCTTAAAGGGCAACCAACAAAAATCACCAACTACCAAGTCATAGAGCCAATCTCTACTGACTCTAATGACTTAAGAAAAAACAAAAAGCCAAAAAATCTTGACCTCCCTGAAGTGGTTAAGCTGGAAAATGTGAAATTATTGAATCCTGTACTTTCTCGAAAAGAACGCCAAAAAAAAATGGCTTTCTGGCTAATGCCTTTTGGTTTTATAGCTGGCTTAACATTCGCAGGGATGACAAATCTCCAAACCTTTTCCAATTTTGGTTTTAGTCAATCAGGTGAAACGATCATAGGTGGCCTTCTGGGAATGGGCTCAGGCTGGATAGGGAGTTTTTTTGGAGCAAGAAGTGTTAATACAAATAAAGACGATCTAAAAAGCCTTATTAAATTCAATGAACAAGGATTTTGGCTGATCCTTTTGGAAACTCCATTTGAAATTGATCCCCCTTGGCAATTAATGAGAGAAGCTAATCCCATTGAAATAATCAATTTAAATTTAGTTTGAAACTCTCTAGGCAAAAACTTCTCAAAAGCTGCATCTACCCCATTGAGGTTGATCAAATTTTAGGTCAAGTAGAGAAAGTTCTTAAAACCTGGGAACCATGTTGGACCAAATTTTTATCGGCCCCAGTAAGAGAAGAAATAATAGCAATCTTAGAAGGAGTTGCTGAAATAAATTACTCCTCCAATGGAGGTTACAAGAATGCTGAGAGGCAAAGAATTTTTATCGAAAGAACTAAGCAACAAGAAATAAGCTCTCAAAACATCATCCCAATTAATGTTATCGAAATAGAAGGCAATTTCTTATTCGATAGGACAGAGCCTAAAGACTTTCTGAAAGCATTAATTCAAGCTGGTCTTAATGAAAACTTGATTGGAGATATATGGGTAACTGGAGATAAAGGAGCACATGTTATTTGCACCCCAGAGGCTTCGAAAGCTATTAACAATCAAAAAGGATTTATTAGAGATGTAAAGATCACATTTAAATCAATAGAACTCTCTGATCTTAAGCTCCCTCATCAAAGGGAGCCTAGAAGACTTCATACAGTAGAAGCTTCTAGAAGGTTAGATGCGATTAGCTCCGCTGGGTTTGGCCTATCACGAGCAAAAATAATCAAACAACTAAAGCAAAGTAGATTGAGGCTAAACTGGCAACCAACAAATAATGCTAGTAGAGCACTCTCTAAAGGAGATCGACTGCAACTAGAAGGGAAGGGGAGCATAGAAGTGCTGAATATTGAAATTACAAAGAAAGGCAGATGGAGAGTTGAATTACTAAGAAAATAAAATTGCTTAAGGTCTTTACTGCTAGCTTGTTTTAAGAAGAGCCTGAAGTAAAATCCAAATGGTTTTCTTCGGGCGATTAGCTCAGAGGTAGAGCACTACCTTGACACGGTAGGAGTCACTGGTTCGATTCCAGTATCGCCCATAAAATGTGAAAGAGCTCTCTCATCCCAATCAAATAATTATTGTTGTTGGCCTTGGGAGCTCAGGTATTGGTGTTGCAAGATTGCTTAACTACAATCAAAAAAATGTAATCGTATTTGAAAGATCTTCCGAAGAGGCCTTCAGAAATATTGCCAAAACATTAGAAGCAGAAGGAATTAAAGTTGAGCTTGGGAAATCTCTAACATTTTCAAGCTTTCAACCATTTATAGAAAATCTTTCACAAGTTGTAATTAGTCCTGGGATCTCTTGGGATAACATCACAATTAATCAATTACGAGCAAAAGGTATAACTATTACCTCTGAAATAGCCATCGCTTGGGAAAACTTAAGCAAAATACCTTGGATAGGAGTAACAGGAACAAATGGTAAAACCACTGTAACCCATTTACTTAATCATGTTTTAAACAACAATAATGTGTCTTCTAGAATGGGAGGGAATGTAGGGACTGCTGCGAGTGAACTTGCTTTGGACTTTGAAAAAAATCCAAAACAGAATCCTCATTGGTTAGTAATGGAATTAAGCAGCTATCAAATAGAAAGTGCGCCTAATATATCTCCGAAAATAGGAATTTGGACAACTCTCACCCCAGATCACCTAGAGAGACATCGTACAATGAAAAGGTATATAAATATAAAACGAAGCCTTTTGAATAAATCATCAATTCGTATTTATAATGCTGATGATGATTATTTAGCCTCAAATAAAACTGATCTTCCTATTGGTAAATGGATAAGTACAAAAGGGCCAGGAGATTATTCATGCCCTTACTCCTTTTGGCTATCATCAGAAGGAATAGTAATGGAAAAGAATACAGAGTTATTTGATTCGAATATTTTCAATTTAAAAGGAAATCACAACTTACAAAATTTACTGTTAGCAACAGCAGCTGCCCGAGAAGTTGGCCTATCAAAGGAACAAATTAAAGATAGTATTAAAACTTTTAAAGCTATTCCTCATAGACTTGAAAAAGTAAATATTTCGAACGATCTGGAAATTTTCAATGATAGCAAAGCAACAAACTTTGATTCGGCTGAAATAGCATTAAAAGCAGTTTCAACTCCTACATTACTTATTGCTGGTGGCAGGCTCAAGAAAGGAGATTCCAGTCATTGGTTAACAAGTATAAAAGAAAAAACATGTGCGGTTATTTTATTTGGAGAAAGTAGAGTTGAATTAAAATCACTTCTGAAGAGAATTGATTACAAACAAGAAATATATACTTTCCAATCTCTCAATCAAGCTGTTCTAAAAGCAGTTAAAATGGCGCAAAGATTAAATGCAAAAAGCATCTTATTCTCTCCAGGATGTGCAAGTTTTGACTTTTATAGAAATTTCGAAGAAAGAGGCAATCACTTCAAAAAGTTAATAAAAGATGTAATTAAGTAAACAAGCTTAATGAGAAGACCTTTATCTAAATGAGACCTAATTTTACTAATCACCACTTATTTTTGGTCGGTGATCACGCCAATTAGTCTAGTAGACGATCTAATTATTCAAATATATATTTATTTTAGAAGAGGTTTTAATTTTGAAAGAGATTCCTCCAATTCCTGAATCTATTAGTCATAAGAAGCTAAAGAATCTTTTTTCTAATGCAAAAAAAGACTTCTATGGGAATGGGCAAAACTCCTTTTCATCAGCAGAAGAAAATGAAAAACTTGAAAAATTACTGTATAAATGGTCAACTACAAGCAAAGACCTTTTAAAGACTCTTAAAGAAGATCAGTCTTACCTTGCTGCAATAAATAAACCTAATTCCTTGCTTGCTCTTGGGGCTATGGAAGCTCATATAAATATGGCCTTACAAGCCTTAAGGGCATCAGGGAAAGATGATCAGCCCTTTAGCAAAGAGTAAAAAAGAATATCCTTGAACTAAACTTTTTCCTTTAATTGGTTATACAAATTATTTACACGCTCTTGATTAACCCCAAGGTCACTTAGTCCTATTCTAGAAGCCGATCTAACTTGAATTATATTTCTTGAATCAATCCTTAGTATCTCAAGATCATCTGGAAACCTAAAAATCAAGCTTCTAACTACTCCATGCCAATAATGATCGTTACTCTCTATTTCGCGAACTCTGGGTAAAGAAGTTGCAATACCGACAAGTTCTTCATAAGCATTTTTCAACTTTGGGAAAGACCACTCAACACGCACACAATTAGAAGGAATCAAGCATTCAGAAAGATTACCCGAGTTATTTAAAGCCATTAAAGAGTTAGCTCCTATTAATATAAATATAATCAATTGAGAGAAGGCGATGAAAAGCTTCATAGAAAAGAGTTTTTATGTTGAGTTATATTTTTAAATTGATCTTTAATAAAGATAAGTTGTTTATTGACAAATTTTAGTTTATTAAGTATAAGAGGTTATGTCTAAAATAAATAGAAAGCCTGTTAAAAGGTTCATCAATCAAATTAATTTTGAAGAAATAGACCATAGACTTTCATGTGGATGGCATGTAGAGGTTATAGAAAGTGGGCAAAGAAAAAGGTATTTAAGACAAATAAAAAGCAATCGTGATTTTGAATCTGAGGAAAGAATCAAATCCAAGCTTCTTTAAGAACAAAGCTATTATAGCCAATTATGAAAGAATTTATTTTCATTCCATTTCTAGCTTATTAATGCGAGCTTCTAGCAAAAGCCATTAGGATTGAATTGAGTACAAAAGAGCATTTAATCTCTATAGAGGAGATCTCATGAGAAGAAAGCTTTTCTCAAATATTTACTACCTTATTTAACTTTCATGGACCCATTTGATCCTGCAATACATTATGGACCCAATGATGCTGGAGTGTCTGCGTTTTCTATAGCGATTGTTGTGGTTGCCCTTTTAGTAGGTTCATGGGCATTTGGGGCACTCTACGGACTAATTAGCAATTATCTCAAAGGGAATAAACAAAATGAGGAATAAACTCCTCAAACGCATAATTCCAAGAAACCTTTAGGCCTTATGCCTAACCAATAATAATGTCATGGCAAT
>QCPL01000026.1 GCA_003212515.1 Prochlorococcus sp. AG-436-M02 | reverse complement strand
ATCTCTTCCCCACTCATTCAATAGAAGTTTACAAAGAATGTTTTGAGATTTTTCATCTAAATCCCAATCAAGAGGCCTTAAATATGAAAACTGCTTTAATTCATTTATTAAAGAAGGCAAACGATCTCTTAGAGGATTAAATAATTCATTCAAACGCTTAATTGTCAAATCAGGTTCAAAGGGTTGAGCAAGCGTTTCCCAGCAACTACGGGGTTCATCAAGCTGCATCGCTTGTTCCTGCCTAAGTCGAATTAGTTTTTCTAAAGCAGGGGCAAATCTCTTGAAATCATTACTTGCTTTAGCTTCTTGCCAAAGTGCATAGCCATCTGTCTTTGCTTTAGCCAATTGAATAATCAATTTAGGATCAAGCCTCTTCTGACGATTTAACTCCAAACGTAGTAGATCTAAATTTCTTGTCCTATCGCTAATCTCATTTTTATCTAGAGCTGTTTCTTGCTGCAATTCAGTTGAGGCTTCTAAAATTAAATCTTCTAATTCATTACTGCTTTGTCGAGCATGCAGAAACTTTGCCAACAGACTTAATTGCTCTCCTCTCCAAGAAGCAGATCCAGAAGGCATAACTGTATTTTGATCCCAATAAAGGGTGCTATGAATCGATCCCAGCAGTCGCGTATCTCGAAGATATTTTCCCAATTTGAGCCAAATAGTACTAGCCAATGATTTAAGAAGCCATTTATATCAGCCTAATAACCACTTTAAAAAAGAGTAGTGCGTATGAGTGTTTATGAGTTATTGATATCTATACAATCATTCTTCAAGGTAGATCTATTAAAAAAAGGTTAAAGAGATTTCAAAACTCTAAAAACAGCCTTGAATTTAAAAATTCAGAGAGATTGCTTTGAAAAGCAAATTCCTAGATGCTTAGACGCTTAAGACTGACAATTAATTTCAATGGATAAGCTCCCTTATTCAAAAGCAATTGTTATTTTTAGAAGATAAATTATTAATATTAGCTAGCCTAGCTTATATGTTGTGAATTTCTATAGTAAAAAGTGGAGCAATTTATCTCTGATTTATCGATTAGAACCAAAGGTGAAGGTTTTACTAATATCACTAATGCTTTAAACAAATGGATCAAAGACAATAGACTCAAAAAAGGCATTTTAGTTTTAACTTCAAAGCATACAAGCTGTAGTCTTATAATCAATGAGAATGCAGATCCAAGAGTATTAAAAGATCTTTCGGCTTATATGAAAGCAATTGTTCCTGAATTAGGATTTAAAAGTATTTCAGGAGATAATAAAGAACAAAGATACCTTCATTCAGAAGAAGGTGTTGATGACATGCCTGCTCATATACGTACAACCCTTACATGCACATCTTTAACTATGAGTATTAAGAATTCACGACTTGATCTTGGAACTTGGCAAGCTATTTATCTTTGGGAGCATAGATACACAAAGAAAAATAGAATAATTGGTCTCCATTCAATTGCTGAGAAAATTAAAATTGAAGAAACTAATTCAAATAATAATTTAAAATCTTTACTACAAACAAACTCCTCCAGATTAAATGAAATTGACAGATCAAAAAATCAAAATTCAAGCATCTCTTTAGATACTCAATTTATTAGCAAAAAGCATTTATCAAATGATCCTACTAATGCTATAGATAGTTAAGCCTATAGTCACTTATGAATTATTTCTATGACAAATAAACTTCTATCATTGCCAGAGATCAAGGATTCAGTCCATTTAATACCTGGTTGGACAATTGATAAGGCTAGGCTGAAAAAAACTTTTCATTTTCAAAATTTTATTGATGCATTTGGCTTTATGACTAAAGTAGCGATTATCTCTGAATCAATGTGCCATCACCCTGAATGGAATAATGTTTACTCAAAAGTAAGCATTGAGTTAACAACACATGACTTAGGAGGTATAAGTAATCTTGATTTAAAGCTCGCGATGGCTATTGAAGACATTTTAAATTAACAATTACTCCAAATCATTAAATCTATTATAAAAATAATGAAGAAATCATCCGATTTTAATCAAGAATTAGTAGTAAAACCTCAATTGCAGAAAAATCTTGCAATTAATCTTCTTATGTCAACTAAAAAGGATTTGCCCAGTCATGTTATTCAAAGGAGTAAAAAATATCTAATGAAAAATGAATTCTTAAGAATCAATCGTCAGAGTAACTCAAATATTAAAAATTACAAAATATCCTAATAAATATATTCTAATGGGAAAGAAATCAAACAACAAAAGATTCTTATTAAATAGCATTGCTATATTTATATGTCTGATTATACTTCTTCCTTTCATAAATCTTTTAGCCGAAGCTATAAATGGATGGAGAACTGAAGGAATAAGCCTTGGAGCAGATGGCTTGAAACAAATAAAAGGAACACTTTCTCTTGTTATTTTCAGCACTGCAACTGGAGCTATTTTAGGTACAACCAATGGATGGTTATTAGCAAATTGCAAGTTTAAGGGAAGAAAATACCTCAAATTTGCCCAACTGCTGCCTCTAGCTACTCCTGCTTACCTTTTATCTGCAATATTAATAGATCTAGGAAGTATTTATGGGATAAGAATTCATGGAATGAGCTGGGGGATTGCAATAATGGCATTAACTACATATCCTTATGTATTTCTGTTGAGTTCTGAAAGTTTTTCAAAGGGATGTCAGCGTCAAATAGAAGCGTGTAGGAGTCTTGGAATAGGGCCATGGCATGGATTCAGGAAGATAGCTCTACCTATGGCATCCCCAGCCATAGGAGCAGGAGTTGCCCTTATGGGGATGGAAATTATTAATGAACTTGGAGCAGTCCAACTTCTAAACATTCCAAGCATCTCTGCAGGAATTGTTGAGAATTGGATAATAAAAGGCAATCCTTCAGGTGCAATTGCACTTGCTTTTATAGCCTTACTAATTGTTCTTATTCTTGTTGCATTCGAAAAAAGGTTAAGGAGCAAAAGTCGAAGATGGAGTGAAAGCATTTCAGGGATTGAAGCAACTCAGTGGAAACTAAATGGCTACAGAGCATTTTTTGCTCAATTTATTGCAATATTCCCCCCATTATTTACTCTTGGAATACCAATTTACTGGGCAATAATAAACTTTGATCAAATTAAAAGAAGCTTTGACATAGAGCTTCTACAGCTCACAATGAGAAGTGTGCTACTAGGGTTAATTGCATCAGTGGTTACAGTTTTAATGGCACTCATTGTTAGTGTTTGTAAAAGATGGAATAAAAATAAATCTATTAATTTCATGCTATTTCTATCAGGAATTGGATATGCAATACCAGGAGCAGTTATAGCACTTGCTCTACTTTCTGTCTCAGGTTTAGGATGGTTCTTGCCACCATTATTTTTATTATTATGGGGATACGCTGATAGATTCCTAGCTGTAGCCAAAGGTGGGCTTGATGCTGCTTTTGAAAGAATTAACCCGAATATAGATGAAGCTGCAATGAATCTAGGAGAGAGATGGTTGGGAGTCCTAAGAAAAGTGCACTTACCACTTATGAAAGGGCCTCTAATTGTTGGTTCTTTATTAGTATTTGTAGATACTTTAAAAGAACTACCGCTTACTTTTATCTTAAGACCTTTTGACTTTGATACTCTTTCAGTAAGAATATTTCAATACGCTGGTGATGAAAGAATGGCTGAATCTATAATTCCTGGATTAATAGTATTAGGATTAGGTCTTATAGCATCTATTGCATTAATGCCAAGCCTTGATTCTAAAAGCAGATTATATTAATTCAATATTTTGAACTTCGTAATACTAGTACTTGCTATAAATAATGGTATTGCAAGATCAGCTAAACTAATTATAAGCCTATAAGACAATAATACTAATAAGATATATTCCTTAGGGAAGCTATTAGGAATAAATAGCAACATAATAGCTTCAAAGACACCAATTCCTCCTGGGGCAGAGGGTATTACTAAACCAATTGACCATGCAAGTGAGAATAATGAAATCCATTCCAAGAAGCTAAAGTAACTTTCAATAGAAAATGCGTTGAGACAAATCCAAAAAGCATAAAAACGTAAAAGAACAAAGCAAGTCTCAATTAGAAAAGCTCTTAAAGGGAAGGGAGATATTGGCTCACTTGAGTTAATTGAGTCTTTAGTAAAAGCAATATTTACACCAATTTTTTTAAATTGCATTATTTTTCCTGCTCCCAATTGCATAATTAGTGAACCTTTCAAACGTCTTGCGAGGAAAACTGAGGGTAAAAGAAATACAAAGTAAAAAATATTTTTCCAATCGCATAAAGCTACTAAAAAAAATGAAGCCGCTAGCATCAAAAATGGCTCCAATAGCACCGAAGAAAATGCTTCAGCTGGAGATAATGCAGTACTTAATACTCTAAATCGTTCAAAGAAATGCCAAATACCTCCTGGGACATATTTCAATATATTGGTTCTTAAATATAAATTAATGCATCTCATATTCTTATATTTAAAACCCAACCAAATAAGAAGTTCCTTCCAGGCCAAAGCATTTATAACTAAGCTTAAAAGGCTTATAAAGAACCCCAAAATTAATAGTAAGATAATTTCTGTACTTAATGATTGTTGAATCAATTTCTCAAAATTTTTAGAAATTGATATACAAACAAAAGCAATGCTTAGAGAAGTAATACATATCTTTAGCAAACTCTTAGGAAGATATCTTTTCAAAGCCAACTTTTTATAAGGAAAATTTCTCTTAGAAATAACTCCCATTATATCCAATCTTCATCTTCAACAAAGCTGTCCGAAGATAATATTATTTCCTTGCGAACCACTTCTAATGAGACGCCCTTTTCAAGGCTAATTCGACACAATTCATCGTGCTCTGCCTTTAAAGTTAAATTTCCATCAGGCTTTCGTACTTGCTTAACAAGAATTTTCCCATACTTAGTCAAACAACTTCCACGTCTTCGGTTAAGTACCCATCTACCTTCAATTTTTTCTCTAACACCAAGACTAGAACCAAATTCAAACCAAACCAAGCGAAGTTTTTCTAAATCCTTTGGTTTAACAAGAGCTTTGATAGACATACCTACTCGTCCTTTCTTCATATGTATCGGTTGAGAAATCACTTCAACAGCGCCTGAATTTCTAAGTCGATCAATCAAAAAAGACAAATCTTCTGGAGATGCATCATCTATCCAGGATTCTTGAACGGCAATATCTTCCCATTGCAAGCAATCGGAAAATTTACATTCAAGAGTTTTTAACAAGCAAACTCTAAGAAAGTTTGGCCTATTAAGTTCTCTATGACCTAAACCAATCCCCAAAGAATAGATTTCAAAAGAATCTGGTTTCCCAAAACTATCAGCTAGGCCAATCATTAAAGCAAGACCAGTGGGAGTTGTTAACTCTCCAGGTGTCTTTTCGTCTGATATAAGTTTTACGTTATGTTTTTTAGCCAATTCTAAAACCGCTGGAACTGGAACTGGCAAAATTCCATGAAAAGTTTCAACAACACCTGAGCCTGCTGGAGGATAGTCCCAAAAGACAAAATCTGGCGCCAAGTAATGAAATGAGGAACAAACTCCAATGATATCTACCAAAGAATCAATGCAACTAAGTTCATGAAAATGAACTTTATCAATGTTTACCCCATGAACACAGGCTTCTGCTTCTGCAAGCAATTTAAAAATCTTTAGTATCTTTTCCTTAAGATTTTTTGTCAAAGAAGAATTTTCTATTAACTCTCTAATATCAAGCCAAGTCCGATATTTTGAACAATAGGATTCTTCTTTAACAAAAGCCTTAAGGCCTCTTATACCAAGGCTTTTTGATTCATCAATTCTTAAAGAATAAAATCCTTCTAGGCCTAATAATTCAAGTGGTTTATTGATTACTTCAAGAGGAACTCCTAGATCGACTAAAGCAGCCAAAAGCATATCTCCAGAAACTCCCAAAGAACAATCAATAAAAAGATTTTTCATTTATTAGCCACTATGCAGATAAATATTCCATTAGAATTCTACTTAGATTCGAAAAGTTTTTGAAACTTTTAACAAACATATTTGAAAGGCTATCTTGATAATGATTTTAGATTAGGACTGTTTTTCCTTGAATCAATTGGTTCTAATATTTGATTATCTTCTACATAAAGTTTTTGACCTTTCCGCCTCACATCAAGGCTAACAAAACGCCTCAAAAATTCCAATGGTATTTCACCTTTTAATTTTAACTTAAAAGGATAATTCTTCTTGGAACTTTTCTTTACTTTTTGTCTTATCTTAACTACCAGCTCTTTATTTTCAGGTTTAGTATAAATCAATTCTCCGCGAATAGAGAAATAGTCGTCTCCTTCATCTACTTTGTCTAGAGGTTGGTTGACTTGCTCACTCGAACTCTTATCTATATTAAGATCCTGCGTGAAACTTTTATCTAATGTGCTTGGCTCCCAAATACCACTAATTTGCAAATGCAATTGTTCTTCATTACGACATCTGGGATAAACAACCCATAGGTGGGGAATATCAATAGATAAACGCCGCTGAATTAAACCAATAGCTTTCCCAAGCACTACAGCTTCTATTCCCTCGTCATTTTGATCAACTATTAAACCTCTAGAGAAGTGATTGGAATCCTCAGGAAGATATCGTCCTCTTACAAGACCGATTGCCCGATATTGCAATCTTTCAGTCACTGGTGGAATTGGGTGGTGACGCATTAGAGAAATAATGTCCCTGCAATATCAATCTAGTCGCTTTTCAATACTCACTCAATTATCTTCTAAATCTAAAGAAGAAGCTGCTTGATCCTCATCTTCAAATGCTTCTATAGCCGCATCAATTGCATCTGAAGGTGAAGTGGCTTCATTCACTGACTCAAAATTTCTCAAAATTTTCATCAACTCCATTGGATTTGAAGGGAAAAAAGAGTCATTAGATTCATCAAAAGACGAGTGTATATCTTTGTCTTTATTTATATCATTTAGATCTGCAAGCAATAATCTATTACTTTTCAAGGGGTTTTGATTCAATAAGGAAGCAAAAATGGAAGTTAGAAAAAGAACACAAAATATATTTCTTACGAAGAAAAAGGTTTGATTCTTCATTAATGCTAATGATTAAAGCAAACTGATTCTAAACTAACTAGAAGGTAAAAGGTGTAACTGTGTTAATTGCTACTTGGAATGTCAACTCAATTCGCTCAAGGTTATCTCAGGTAGAAGATTTTCTTGATGAAGTGCGACCTGATTTATTGTGCTTACAAGAAACGAAAGTGGAAGATAAATTATTTCCCAAAACTGCCTTTGAAAAAAAAGACTACCAAGTAAAAACTTATGGTCAGAAAGCTTACAATGGTGTTGCACTAATAAGTAAAATGCCTTTAGAGGATGTTCGCCTAGGCATGAAAGGTGAAGTAAATGAAGGCACTGATTCAATTTTTTTTGACGAGCAAAAGAGAATTATAAGTGCCTTAGTTGATGGTGTTAGAGTTGTAAATGTGTATGTACCTAATGGTGCTTCACTAAATTCAGAAAAATATGACTACAAGATCAAATGGTTAGCTTATCTAAGTAAATACCTTCTTTCTCCATTAAAAAGAGAAGAGCCTTTATGTTTACTAGGTGATTTTAATATTGCACTTGAAGAAAAAGATATTTACAACCAAAATCGTTTTAATAATGGGATTATGGCTAGCAAAGAAGAGAGAGACTCTTTAAAAAATCTATTAGAAAATAATAATTTGGAAGATGTATTTAGGCTTTACGAGCAGAATAGCGGTCATTGGAGTTGGTGGGACTATCGCAGCGGATCTTGGCAAAGAGATGAAGGGTGGCGTATTGACCATATTTATTTAAGTGCAGAGTTAATTGAAAATTCAAAAAGCTGCATGATCTTCAAAAAAGCTCGAGCTAATTCTCGTCCTAGTGACCATGCTCCAGTCTTAGTAGAAATTAATTGGCCGCCTTCAGAAGAAGAAGAAGAAGAAGATACATATGTGTTTGGATAAAATTGCAGCAGCTTTAGGCCTTCGTATGCTTATTAAAAAATTCGTAAGAGCATTTTTATGAAATTATTTCTAGAATTTTTGGAGATTTTTTTTTAATTTCGCGCTTTTCCGAGGCAGTTTTGTCAAATTATCACAGTATTAAGCATTTTTTCTTCGAAGCATTCAGAGCTCCCCTAAGCCAAGCGCCTAATCCTCAAATAGCTTTATTTGCAGTGGATTAAGAATCTAAATCTTTTTCAAAAAAATTCAAAACCAATTCTGATCAGCTCAATTGAAGTAAAGAAAAAATCATAACTTTTAGACGTATTCGACACTTTTACGCCAATATGGCGAACTGTGTAATAAGTCCATTTGATTAGGTTCCGTGACAAACGTCTTCAACACAACTAATTCCCAGGACGTATTTGATGCTGCTAAAGAGCTTATGCCTGGTGGCGTGAGCTCTCCTGTAAGAGCATTCAAATCAGTTAATGGTGATCCCATTGTTTTTGACAGAGTCAAAGGGGCCTACGCTTGGGATGTAGATGGCAATCGCTTTATTGACTATGTAGGCAGCTGGGGACCAGCTATCTGCGGTCATTCTCATCCTGAGGTAACTGCAGCTCTTCAAGAAGCCTTAGAGAAAGGTACAAGCTTTGGAGCACCTTGCGAGCTGGAGAACAAACTCGCTGAGATGGTCATAGAGGCAGTCCCAAGTGTAGAAATGGTGCGTTTTGTAAATAGCGGAACAGAAGCATGTATGGCGGTGCTTCGTCTAATGAGGGCTTTCACTGGTAGAGACAAGCTAATTAAATTTGAAGGTTGTTATCACGGCCATGCGGACATGTTCCTTGTCAAAGCCGGCTCAGGTGTAGCGACACTTGGATTGCCTGATTCTCCTGGCGTACCAAGAAGTACCACCTCAAACACTCTTACGGCCCCATATAACGACCTGGAAGCAGTAAAAGAACTTTTTGCAGAAAACCCTGATGCAATTTCAGGCGTAATTCTTGAACCTATTGTTGGTAATGCAGGTTTCATACCACCAGAACCTGGTTTTTTAGAAGGTCTAAGAGAATTAACCAAAGAAAATGGTGCATTACTTGTTTTTGATGAAGTTATGACAGGCTTTAGAATTAGCTACGGAGGAGCCCAGGAACGCTTTGGGGTGACTCCTGATCTGACAACTATGGGAAAAGTAATAGGAGGAGGATTACCAGTAGGTGCCTATGGAGGAAGGAAAGACATCATGTCAATGGTTGCCCCAGCTGGACCTGTTTACCAAGCAGGGACATTAAGTGGCAATCCACTTGCTATGACTGCAGGGATAAAAACTCTTGAGATCCTTAAACAAGAGGGCAGCTACGAGCGATTAGAAACCATGACAAGAAGGCTAATTAATGGCATTTGTGAATCTGCAAAGGCTGCTGGATTAGCTATTACTGGAAAAAGTATTAGTGGAATGTTTGGTTTCTACCTATGTGATGGTCCAGTCAGAAATTTTCAAGAAGCTAAGCAAACCAATTCAGAGTATTTCGGAAAGCTACATAGATTAATGCTTCAGAAAGGGGTTTATTTAGCTCCTAGTGCATTTGAAGCTGGATTCATGTCCCTTGCTCATTCTGAAGATGACATTGATGTTACTTTAAAAGCATTTAATGAAAGCTTCAATGAGATAGATTGAAAATTAGGCTGAGGAATTAACTATCAATATAAATAAACAATAAAGATCTTAAAATTATTTTTGATCGCTTAACTAGAAAAGTTTAGTTTCGTCTACCTCCTACAATCACAGGCGTACCTGAGCCATTAGAACCAGGCAAAGCAGGAACAACTTGTGTTTTTCCATCCCATTTATCTAGAAACAATTTAAACAAGACCTGATCATCTAAGCTTCTATTTAAAGTGTCATATCTCTTAGCTTCTTGCTCTGCAATTTTTACTTCGGTTTGTGCTCTCAATAACTGCTGTTCAGCAATCTGTTTTTGCTCAATAGCTGCTCTATACTCCTCTGCAATTTCTAAGCCTGTGAGGTCAAGTCCTTGAATATCAACATAATCAAATTGACTAATTTCATCAGCAACAGTCTGCTCAACAATTGAGGAGATATCACTCCATGAACTTGCTATGGTGACTAATTCATATTTAGAGAAGACTGATTTTAATGCCTTGAGCAAAGAAGGTTTAATAATACGGTTGTAAATTTCTCTATCGTTATAGGAAATAGTTCTAAATACGCGGCCAGCTTCACTTGGCTTTAAGGCATATTTCACAGTAGCAGTAGCTGCAATCACTTGAAGATCCTTAGTTAAAGATTCAAATTCCTCAGGTCTAACCTGAGTTTGAACATTAAAAGGATATGTAGATTGAACGAAAGGAATCTTAAAGTTAAGACCTGGTCGGCGCGCACCACCACTAACCTTACCTAGGGTTGTTACAACTGATACCTGACCAGCTGGGACAATAAATAAAGCTTGAGTGAGTAGCAATATTCCTGTAAATGAAACTATAAGAGCAAGAGTCGCAGCTCCTCCCCCAGAGCCTCCAGGGGTTACATTGCGCATTGGATTAGTCATAGAAATTCCTCAGACTTTTAGAGCATATCTTTATATAGTTGTTTTTGTGATTAATTCAATTCACTTAATTATGTAATCAAAATAAAATCATTTTCGAAGCCTTTCCTTAAGTTCTTTTAAAACTGTCAGATAAAGAGTCTCATCAATCTCTCTAACATCATATTCAAAAGGCATCAAGCCATGATGATATTCATGCACAATCATCCAACATGTTCTTTCAACATCATTATTTGATTTATCCAAGGCATCAATTGTCCTTAAAACAAGTCGATTTATTAAATCTAGATCACTAGAGTTCATATACTTTGATTGAATTGGCTATAAGCAATAGCAAAACATTATATAATTAACGATAATTCTGAAATTGCAAAGGTATTTCAAGCTTATCTTCTTGTTTCTTAAGTATTTCTATTGAAAGCTGCAATTCATCTTTACTCTTTCCTGTAACTCTGAGACTATCTCCTTGAATTGAAACAGTTATTTTTTTAAGTTCATCTCTAATGGCTTTGCTTAACTTCTTAGAAATATCTTGAGTTAAACCTTTTCTTAAAATCACAATCTGTTTCAACCTATTGCCTGCAGAAGTCACCGCATCTTGAAAGTCAAAGATCTTTAAAGATAGCTTCCGTTTAGTAGCCTTTTGCAAAAGAATGTCATTAACAGCCTTTAAAGTCATTTCACTAGCAGTGACAATTATAAGCTCCTCTGATTCAAGTGAGACTTCTGTCTTTGAGTCTTTTAAGTCATAACGCTGTGATACTTCTCTTTGAATTTGATCAACTACGTTCACCAGCTCTTGACGATCAAAGTCTGAAACAACATCAAAGGAATAAGATGCTGGCATGAAGTTCTTAAGAGATGTTCAATATATTATATAAAAAAACCAAATATTCTTTATATAATTCTCGAAATAGACCCACTTCCTAATCTAAAGAGGGGACTATTTAAAAATAGACGTGCTAATCGAAAAACAATAAGCTTACAACTTTCCCCATGTCTTCTGCGCTGTGACAACTACTTAATAAAGTCTCGCTATCATGAAAAGCAAAGCAAATAAGCTGATCACAGCGGCTTATTATCTCTTGATTGCATAAACTGCTTGCCATTGGCAATGAAAGATCATCATGATCTGGTTTTTCTATTAGGTGAAAAACTTTTTCAAGCAAATTACAGACTTCAGGCGACTGCCTTCCAATGCTTTGAGGCAACAACACCGTTAGCAAAGAAGGGTCAACATCTAAAACTGCTCGGATCACAGCAGCATTTACACCCTGAGAACCAGAGGTAACTAAAGAGTGCCCTTCTTGGGCTAATGAACGCGCAATTAACTCGACAATATGCACAGTTACCACCGGAACATGTCGGCTGCCTAAGAAAGCGATCCTCCTTTGCCCTTTATCCTGCAGAAGAGCAAGCTCCTGGGCCAAAGTATCAATACGACCTATCTGAGGTAGATCTAGGGATTGACTTCGACTCAAAGAGATTCTCTAATAATTAATTTGAAATTAGCAATTATCGAGGGCTTTGGGAGAGATGCCTAGAAACCTAAATAATCTTTGCAAGTCACAATGCTCTTGAACAAGTCTAAAGGCATAAATTGCCTTTACAGATTCATGCAAACGAACATGGCCAAAGGCTTGTTCAATTACCTCAACAGTTGAAAGAGTATCTCTATCTACTTTTAACAAAGGGACTTCAAGCTCTTCGGCTCTATTAATAAGCTGGGGCAAAGGTTCTCCTGCACCTGTAAGGATCAAGCACTGAGTAGAAGCTTCTAAAGCAGCTAATTGGATATCAGTTCTGTCAGCACCTGTTACTACAGCCATATTCCTTCGTTTTCGAAAAAATTCCATGGCTGAATTTACACTCATGGCTCCAATGCTTAAAGTCTCAACCATTAACTCCAATTTCTCCGAGCAACAAATTACTCTCGCTTTTAGCCTTCTAACTAACTCTTCAACAGTGACACTTCTTAAAAGAGGCGACCTTGGCATAACTCCAAAAACATTGATGCCTAATTTTTGCAAATTTGGCACTACCTTATCTTCAAGATGACCTACTTCGTCTGGAGTTACAGCATTTAAAACAACCCCAATCAGACTTTCCCCTAGCCTCTCTTGAGCTGCCAGCAAAGACTCTATGCTTCGACTGTCTTGCCAGAGATGAACCAATAAAACCTTTGCTTTAAAAGTTTTAGCCAATTGTCCAAGACTTAGTCCATAAAGAAGTCCTTCATGAATACTTCCTGCAGCTTCAAGAAGATTTAAACCCCTAAAAGAATCAGAAAGCTTTTCTTCCAGTTCCTTGAAGCCCTCACTAGGTTCAAGGTTAGACTCAAAAATACGTTTCTCAGCAGTATCTGAGGCTAAAAGGTCAATGGAAGGGAGCAACTCATTATCAATTAATCCAATAGTAGACGCAACAAAACGAACATCATCATCAATCAATGGCTGACTAAAATCAAACTTTTTATTGTCTAATTCCAGACTGGTCGCCAATGGCTTCCCAAAACGAACAGGTATATCAAGTGACTTTAAATACCTTGAAATTCCTAAAACTAATGCGGACTTACCGCTAAATGGTTCGCAAGACCCGATCATTAAGGTCTTACCCATGACCGACTTCCTCTATCATATTTGGCTAATATTAATCATCAATAGAGACTTATGAAAGTATTTGGCAAAATTATTTGGGATCGTAAGAATTAAATCGTTCTGAAATAGAAGCTTCCAAAACCTTCACTTAATTTTTCAACAAATGTCTTTGATTAAGCCAGAACTCCTTAAAAGGGAAAAAACCAAGAGTATATGGGAAGGTAGAAGAGTTGGCATTACTGGTGCATCTGGGAGTCTTGGGTTGGCTCTTTCTAAAGTGCTTAGAGAAAAAGGATCTTTTGTAATTGGATTTACCCATAAAGAAATATCAAATCAAGAAATATGCAAAGGAAGCCCTAACCAATGGGTTCAATGGAAATGTGGAGAAGAAGCAAAGCTTAATGAGACTTTAAAATCTTTAGACGTATTAGTCCTAAACCATGGAATAAATCCAGGTGCAAATTTAGAGATAGACGGCCTAAATAAAGCTATAGAAGTAAATGCCTTAAGTAATTGGCGATTACTTCTATATTTCGAAGAGATCACTAATTACCGGACAGACACTTCAGGTCCAAAAGAGATTTGGGTTAACACCTCGGAAGCAGAGATTCAGCCTGCTTTTAGCCCATCTTATGAAATTAGCAAAAGATTAATTGGTGAATTAGTTAGTTTTAAACAATGTTCTTTAAAATCAAAGATAACTCGAAATTAAAAATAAGAAAAATAATATTAGGTCCATTTAAATCTAAATTAAATCCTATTGGATTAATGAATCCAAATTCAGTTGCTGTTAGAATAATTAAGATGGCTCAATCTAATTCTTCGCTAATAATTATTACTCCAAACCCAATAACTTATTTTCTAATGCCTTTAACTGAGATACTAAGAAGTCTATATTTTCAACTCTTTAAAAGTAAATAGATAAGCTTTAGCAAAAAATCTTTATCCTCGATCAGTCAATATTTCGCAACCATCATTAGTAACAAGAATTGTATGTTCCCATTGAGCTGAGAGGCTGCCATCTTTAGTAACTACTGTCCATCTATCGCTAAGTGTCCTACATGCTTTGCTCCCAGCATTTAAAATTGGTTCAACAGCCAATGTCATCCCTGACCTCAAAGTAACATTTGGGAGATCATTCGTACGGAAATTAAATACAGAGGGTTCTTCATGAAGGTTCCTACCTACACCATGTCCTGTGTAATCTTCGACAACGCTGAAATTGTTCTTTGTCACATGGTCTTCTATTGCAGCCGCTATATCCAAAAGAGTGTTATTGGCTTTTATCTTTGAAAGCCCCTCCATTAAAGATTCTTGAGCCACCTGGCTTAATTTTCTAGCCTCATCAGATACCTTGCCAACACATATAGTTATACAGCTATCTCCATGATAACCATCAAAAAAAGCACCTGTATCCACCTTCAATAAATCGCCTGATTTAATAATCCTTTTAGAGGTAGGAATACCATGAACAACCTCATTGTTAATGCTTGCACAAATGCTAGCTGGGAAACCATGGTATCCCTTAAAGCTTGGTAAAGCGTGCATATCTTTTATCCTTTTTTCCGCATATTGATCAAGGTCACCTGTAGTCATCCCAGGTTCAACCATTTGATTTATTTCCCGAAGAACAGTCGCAACAATTTGACTAGATTTACGCATTATCTGAATTTCTCTTGAAGACTTAATTTCAACCCCCCTACGTTTTTGAATGCGCGGACCAGCGCTCCCTCCAGCAATTGATGAAGAAGCAAGTAAATCGGCGAAAAGTTTGTTCATGCCGAGAAAAAATAAAAAGCTTTAATCTCAAGCATTTATAGAACTTGCTTGAGCATCTAATTCCACATTATCAATATTAATGTGTTCATCAACTTTTCAAGAGCAGTTGATTCACCCGTCAGCTCTTTCGTAAACCTTTAAGGCAATAGAATTGTCCAACTATTTAGTAGCTTGAACTCTTGTTGTGTTTCTTTTCGCTAAGCAAATCATTAAATTCATTGCCCTTACTAGCAAATTCACAAAAGCAGGTCTCTAAGTAGGGAATATATTTCTGCTTTGGGGAAATTTCCAACCTTGGATCATGACAACTATGTTCTTCCACTCAGCAATGATCCTCTTGCTCTTAATTTTCTTTCTAGAAACCTCTTTTTCCTAAAAAAAAATCGATTATCATATAAAATCGATTTATGAACAGTTACAATAATTGTTCGGCAAATAAAATTGAATCTGGGATGACGGAAGATTTAAAAAATACCTCTCCCAAAGAGGGAGAGGGTAAAGCCTCGACTGATGACTCAAAAACAGTCGCTCAGGATAAATCACATGCTGTTGAAGCATCTGATTCTGCCTCTAATAAAGATTTAACTCCTCAAGGCCTAATTGAGATCTTCGAAAAATCGCAACAAAAGAAAAAAGTGCCTGAGGTCTATGTAGGAGACACAGTGCGAGTTGGGGTACGTATTAGCGAAGGCAATAAAGAGCGTGTTCAACCATATGAAGGGGTCATAATTGCAAAGCGTCATGGTGGTTTAAACCAAACAATTACTGTTCGTAGAATTTTTCAAGGAATTGGCGTTGAGAGAGTTTTTATGATTCATAGCCCTCAAGTTGCTTCTATTAAAGTTGAGCGTCGCGGTAAAGTGAGAAGATCGAAGCTCTTCTACCTGCGTGATCGTGTTGGTAAAGCGACCCGAGTCAAGCAGCGCTTCGATCGCTGAGGTTTCAACCTCGTTCAATCCAAATACCAATGTTGAAAATTGGTAGTA
>QCPL01000025.1 GCA_003212515.1 Prochlorococcus sp. AG-436-M02 | reverse complement strand
TTCGCTCTGCTGTGAATCCTGATGAGGTTTTATTAGTAGTTGATTCAATGATTGGTCAGGAAGCGGCTGATCTTACGCGGGCTTTTCATGAAAAAGTTGGTATTACTGGAGCTGTTCTTACGAAACTTGATGGTGATTCTAGAGGTGGTGCTGCTCTTTCAATTCGTAAGGTAAGTGGACAGCCCATTAAATTTATTGGTACTGGTGAAAAAGTAGAGGCTTTACAGCCTTTTCATCCTGAGAGGATGGCTGGACGGATTTTAGGAATGGGTGATGTCTTAACCCTTGTTGAAAAAGCTCAGAAGGAAGTTGAAATTGCAGATGCTGAGCAAATGCAGAAAAAATTCCAAGAGGCATCTTTTGATTTCTCTGATTTTGTTAAGCAAATGAGATTGATTAAAAGGATGGGATCTTTAGGAGGGTTAATGAAAATGATCCCTGGAATGAACAAAATTGATGATGGAATGTTGAAGAGTGGAGAAGAACAGCTTAAGAGGATTGAATCAATGATTGGATCTATGACAAATGATGAAAGGACGCACCCAGAATTACTTGCAGCTCACCCTTCAAGAAGGAGGAGAGTTGCGCTTGGTAGTGGTCATACCCCTGCCGAAATGGACAAGGTTTTGGCAGATTTCCAAAAAATGCGCGGTTTGATGAAACAAATGTCCAGCGGGGCTGGTTTCCCTGGAATGGGAGGAGGATTGCCTGGTCTTGGTGGGGGACCTGGAGGAATGCCTGGGATGCCAGGAATGCCAGGAATGCCAGGAATGCCCCAAGGTGGCGGTGGCTCAGTCAGAGCTACAAAACGTCAGCGTCCTCATAAGAAAAAGAAAGGGTTTGGAGACTTATGAACCGCGACAAGCTAATGTATGTAATTGGTATGTGATTTTTGTCACTGCCTTTAATAAACAACCAAGAAGTAATTCGAAGATGATCAAGCTCCGCCTGAAGCGGTTCGGTAAAAAGAGGGAGGCTAGTTTCCGCCTAGTTGCTTGTAATAGCACTTCTAGAAGGGATGGCCGTCCTCTTCAAGAATTAGGTTTTTACAATCCTCGAACTAAGGAAACAAGATTAGATACTGAGGCACTTAGATTGAGATTGAGTCAAGGTGCTCAACCAACAGATGCTGTTCGCGCCTTATTGGAAAAAGGAGGTATCCTTGAAAAGAAAATTCGACCTGCTGAATTAATTGGCAAGTTGAAACAAGCAGAATCTAGGAAATCAGTTTCAAATAAGTCATCTACTAAGGAAGAAGCTACTAAGGAAGAAGCTTCTTCTAAGAATTAATATTTTATGTCAGGAGCAGAGTCTTCTGGAAGATTTGCAATTGACTTGCCTGACTCAGATGCTGCGATAGCTCTTGCAGGGGCGGGGCTTTCAACGCTTCATAGGTTGGAAGCTTTGACAGGTGCCTCAATCGTTTTAAGGGGTTTGCAACTTGAACTTAGTGGCCTCTCAAGCCAGATTGAAAGAGCAGCCGCTTTGGTTGAGTTAATGCGACCTGTTTGGGAGGAGGGACAGGCAGTTTCTGATGTTGATCTTAAAGCAGCTCTTTCTTCAATTGATACTGGCAGAATGGGAGATTTTGCTTCTTTGGGAGATCATGTTTTAGCTCGAAGCCAGAGAGGGAATCTATTGAGGCCCAGAACATTAAGACAAAAGGCTTATTTGGATGCGATGGAAAATAATGACTTGACTTTTTCTCTTGGACCAGCTGGTACAGGCAAAACATTTCTTGCAACTGTGTTAGCTGTGAGAATGTTGTCAGAGCGAAAAATAGAAAGAATTATTCTAACAAGGCCTGCTGTTGAGGCTGGAGAGAGACTTGGATTCTTACCAGGCGATCTTCAACAGAAGGTTGATCCTTATTTAAGACCTCTTTATGATGCTCTTCACTCTTTGCTTGGTTTAGAGAAAACATCAACTTTGTTTGAGAAGGGGATTATAGAAGTTGCACCTTTGGCTTATATGCGCGGAAGAACGTTAGAAGATGCTTTTGTCATTCTTGATGAAGCTCAAAATACAACTTCTGCTCAAATGAGAATGGTTCTTACTCGTTTGGGAGAGAGGTCAAGGATGGTTGTTACAGGCGATATAACTCAAATTGATCTTCCATCAGGTCAAATTAGTGGTCTTGTTGAAGCAGTAGAAGTACTTAAATTAGTCAAAGGCATTGCTATTTGCAAATTGACTTCCTCAGATATTGTTAGACATCAACTTGTTCAACGAGTTGTTGATGCTTATGCAAAAAAAGAGAAAAGTTCGTGACATCCGCACTAAATAATTCGCGCAAATATTTTTTTTCTGTCAAAGTATTGATTAATTACTTGGATACATATGCCAGCAAGTAGCAATTTTCAACAAGCCATCCGTGATGCTCAATCAAGTTCTTTGGTTGGACCAAATGTAGTTAACAAGGCACTTCCTTATGTTGGGGGTGGAATGGTCCTTACTGCTATTGGGGTTTTAAGTGGGTTATCTCTTTTGGCTTCTAACCCTGCTCTCTTTCAGCCTCTCTCATTTGTTGCTCTAATTGCAGAATTAGTTCTGTTTTTTATGGCTACAAGTGCTGCAAATAATGCAAACAATTCAAAAGCATTGCCTTTGCTTACTGCATTTAGTCTTTTAACAGGCTTTACTCTTAGTGGGATTGTTGCAATTGCTATAGGCACAGCAGGTATTGGTTCGGTTGGCACTGCAGCATTTGCTACAGGAATAACCTTTGTTATAGCGTCAGCTGTTGGAAGAAAAATGAGCGACAGCGTTGGACAAGCTTTGAGCGGGGCCGTTGGATTAGGACTTATAGGCTTAATTATCGCAATGGTTATTCAGCTTATTGGTGGTTTCTTTGTTCCTGGAATGTTTGGAGGGAGCGGTTTTGAATTGATGATTGCAGGTTTTGGAACTGTTCTTTTTGTGGCAATGTCTTTTGTAGACTTTTATACAATGCCTCGTAGATATAACGATGAACAGTATCTGGCAGGTGCATTAGGAATGTATTTAACCTATATAAATCTGTTTGTTTTCATACTTCGTTTGATTATTGCTCTTCAAGGTGGTGGTCGCAGAGATTAGGCACTCATTTGCTTACATGCCTTGAATTAAGAAAACAAAGGGATGGGTGACTTAAATCCCTCCCTTTTTTAGTTTTCAGGAATTAAATTAATTGCTTTTGATATTTCTTTTTTCTGTAGATCATCGTAATTCCAGCGTTTAAGGAACTCCACATCTTTCCCTGTTCCTTTTATTCCTTCGAGCAGAATTTCAAGTCTTTTTTTTACAGAGTGCGTCTCTAGTAATCGTAAGAGCTCTATACATCTTCGTTGGATATTTTCAGAGCCAGCTTTTTGCGTTTGGTTGTTATTAAGTTTATGATGCGTTGCCATAGCGGTACTCATAGCAAAGTTTTTCACTATAATCTCAACAGCTGTTTCACCAGATTCTCTTAACCGGAAAATCAGTGCATCTGGGAGACGGTCCATTAGTGGTATGTTGCTTGAAAGACTAAATGCAAAAAAACCTCTGCTTCCATTTTTAGTTTCTAATAGTTCAGAAATCCTGTCAGCTAAAATTTCATCACTTAGCTCGCCTTGGTCCCATGCATTACACCATAAAGATGCAGCATTTATTGCTTCTTCAAAACTTGGGCTTTTCTTTTTCATAGCTTTATTTGTCTTTTGAGTCAGGCTAGATGAGGAAGGTACTTTGACTATGTCATTTTTGCAGCCCATTAGAGAAGATTATCGTTCAGGATTTGTAGCTTTGATTGGCAGGCCAAATGTTGGGAAGTCAACCTTAGTGAATAAGTTTATTGGAGAGAAAGTTGCCATAACTTCTCCAGTTGCGCAAACAACTCGCAATCGATTACGAGCAATTTTAACTACACCTAAAGCACAGATAGTCTTTGTGGATACACCAGGTATTCATAAGCCTCATCATTTATTAGGTGAGAGATTAGTCGAAAGCTCCAAAAAGGTTATTGGTGAGGTTGATACTATTTTGTTGGTTCTTGAAGGTTGCGAAGAGCCAGGAAGAGGAGATGCTTTTATTGTTAATTTATTAAAGGCCCAACCTATACCTGTTGCCATTGTTTTAAATAAATGGGATTTAGTTCAGCAACTTGATCAGGCTCAAAGAGTTGAAGAATATAGATCTCTTGTAGGCAATGATGACTGGTCAATTTTTTGTTGTAGCGCACTTAGTGGCGATGGTTGTGATGAATTGATAAAGAAAATTTCATCTTTTTTACCATTAGGACCATATTTGTACCCACCAAATGTTATCTCAGATCAACCTGAGGAGATTGTCTTAAGTGAACTTATTCGCGAGCAGGTCTTATTGCATACAAGGGAAGAAATTCCACATAGCGTTGCTGTGAAAATTGATCGTGTAGAAGAAGTACCCTTGAAAAAGAGAAAAGGTGATCTTTCTATAAGAACAGCTGTATTGGCTACTGTTTTAGTAGAACGTAAAAGTCAAAAAGGAATTTTAATTGGGAAAGGAGGGTCTATGTTGAGAACAATTGGTCAGGGAGCCAGACTTCAGATGCAGAAACTTATAGCTGGACCTGTATATCTTGAGCTTTTTGTAAAAATTGTTCCTGATTGGAGAAGCAAACCAGGCAGGCTTGCCGAATTGGGGTATGAGGGAAAATAATAGCCATGAGAACATATCAAATTGAGGTAATCACTCTTTTCCCTAAATCTTTTATTGGATTATCCCAGCTCGGTGTAATTGGAAGAGCATTATCTTCAGGAATTGCGGAGCTTAGACTCTTTAATCCTAGAGATTTTACGAATGATAGCTATCGACAGGTAGATGATGAGCCATATGGTGGCGGTGTTGGAATGGTTCTAAAACCTGAACCTTTCTTTAAGGCATTTGACACAATTCCTGTTTTACCTAAAAGAAGAGTGTTAATGATGACTCCACAGGGGCAGCAACCATCTCAGAAAGATTTTCGAAGGTGGTCTACAGAATATGATCAACTTGTTTTTATTTGTGGCCAATATGAGGGTTTTGATGAACGTATTAGAACACTTGCTGATGAAGAGATTTCGTTGGGAGATTTTGTATTAACTGGAGGGGAGCTGGCTGCAATGTCTATTATTAATGGGGTTATGAGATTGCTCCCTGGGACGATTGGATGTTCAGAATCATTAGTGGAAGAAAGCCATTCAGATTTTTTACTTGAACACCCTCATTACACTCGACCTGCGATCTTTAGAAAGCTTGAAGTTCCCGCAGTCTTGTTAAGCGGTAATCATTCCGAAATCAAAAAATGGCGTCAAAACCAAAGAGAATTGAGAACAAAGGAAAGAAGACCAGAACTTTATGAACAATGGGTTAAAGCAAAAGGGTTATTTTATAATTCAATGAAAGATTCATCTGATTTAAATACTTTGAATTTGAGAATTGGAAATGAATACGACATTTACCCAGATTGGTGATCAGAAGATTAGAGATTCTCACTTGATGCGAGATGTGCTAAGGGAAAAGGTAAATCACTACTCGCAAGGGTAATAAACCTAAAATCCTTAAAATTTCCCAAAAAATAAAATTATATTTTTCTGAGAGGATATATATAGCGAAACGACACAGTGTCCCCAGACCGGTTAGTTGGAATTAAATAGCGTGTCTTTAAGTTCAACTTTCTTTCAGGTTAAGTGAGCACTATCTCTCATCAACCTCAACTCACAGTCAGGTTGTTATTCATGGGCTCTGATGTATCTTATTAGGAGTCATCATTGAGGGCAGCAAAAGTAGCGTTGCCACTTGTTATTACTATCCTCTAAACATAAGTAAGACAGTTTTCTCTATTAAATAGACTTGCTCGCTTTGCTCACTCGGACAGTCCAAGCTTGATACTTACTAGTTACAATTGTTTTATCAAGCTATTATGAAAGCCGTCCAAATGTAAATCTATAATTTTTAATACTAGAGTCAAAATACCTCACTTCCCTCGATAGCAACAGAGAACCTTCGGACACTTTAGGTGTCCTAGGTGATTCCTTCAGTTCATTTCTGTCATGGTATAGATAGCTATTTACTAAATCCAATAATGGTTATTTCATTAGCTGAATGTACTTGAGAAGAGGTGCTTATATGTCCACGTAAAGCCCAACTGGTTTTTGCAGCGCAAGCACATTAAAAGTCTTTCTATTGCATAGGGCTTAGCTTTATATATGCTGTTTGATATGTTTTCATCATCTGTAAGTTTTATTTTATACTTTCAGACGAAAAATTACTTAGCTAAGCAAAAATAAAAGATATTTTTACTTTGATCAGGCTAATGATCTTTTGCTAGGATGGAAATTAGTGCGATTTTAGCAATGAAAAAAAAACTAAGTTTTTGTTTAAGGAAATTAAGTGATTTATTTTTAGATCTTTCATTGTATTTCAAAAGAAAATCTGCAGAGATTAATCCATATACTGCGCTAAACAACCTAGATAAGAAAATTGCTAAACTTTTGCCTTCATTATTAAATAAAAAAACATTTTATATTGAAGTAGGTGCTAATGATGGAATAACACAGAGTAATACATATTTTCTGGAGAGAATCTATGGAGCAAAAGGAATGTTAATCGAAGCATCCCCTTCATTATTCGAAAAATGCTCCGTTCAAAGAAATAAAGAAAATATATTTGAACATTGTGCATTAGTTTCATCTGAGTATAATAAACCTTTTGTAGAATTAATATATGGAGATCTGTATACCACTGCTTCTAATAGTGCTGATGTGATTCCCAGAGAACATGCAGAGCTTGGTGTAAAAAGAAAATTACCGTTCAAAAAACTTTTAAATTTAGATGAAGATCCAGTCTATAATTTTTTTGCTCCTGCAATTTCGCTCAACAATTTAATTGAAAAGTATTCAATAAATTCTATAGATTTATTGTCATTAGATGTTGAGGGTAATGAACTTTCTGTTCTTGAAGGGTGCAATCTTAGCAATGGAAAAATAAAGAATATTTTAATTGAGAGTAGAAGCCCTAAGCAAATTGATGAATATCTTTCAAGATTTGGTTATGTTTTAATAAAACAATTATCCTATCATGATTATCTTTATTCAAAGAATTATCAAAAGAACCTATGATGAAATTAAGAGTTTTGCTGAAAGAAATAAAGATATCAAAAATATAAAAAATTCATTTAGGTTCCCCTCGCTCTCTTGTTGTGTAATTGCTATAAGCAAGAATCAACCAATGACTTTCACCATTAACCGTATTTGGTAGAGCAATAGTAGCGATTAGAGAGAATATGAAGCGTTTTATATGTACCTGTTAGTCAATACCCACTCAGTGTATTTTTTTTAATCTCTTCTATGAGCACTCGTTGCTTATTTAATACTTTGCTTCTTCGTGAGTATATCTTTCACAGTCAATCGTTGTCGCTATAATAAAAACAGCTATAAATACTAGAGATTTAATCTTAACTGAATGTTGTTATTGAATCCCAGTTGTGTCCCAGTCTATAATCACTCCCTCTAATGCATTGCTATGACTGGATCTAAATGCAAACTCCGTATCGGCAACGGGTACGATATCCATCGATTAGTTCCAGATAGGGATCTAATTATTGGAGGAGTGAAACTGGAACATCCTTCTGGATTAGGCCTTGATGGTCATAGTGATGCGGATGTACTTGTTCATGCCTTAATGGATGCAATGCTTGGGGCACTTTCGTTGGGAGATATTGGTAAGTATTTTCCCCCAGAAGATGATGAATGGGAAGGTTCTGATAGTTTGCTGTTATTAAAGAAAGTTTCAGAGCTAATTAGATTAGAAGGTTGGCAGGTCGTGAATATTGATTCAGTTGTTATCGCTGAACGGCCTAAATTAAAGCCTCATATTGATAAGATGCGTCAGAATATTGCTAATAGTACCAATATAGACTGTAAAGCTGTAGGCGTTAAAGCAACAACGAATGAGTCGCTTGGTCCTGAAGGAAGAGAGGAAGGTATTAGTAGTCATGCCGTTGTGTTATTAGAAAGAAAATAATGTTTTTATTTACTGCTCTTTTATCAAGAAAAGCAATTCTTTTTTTTGCATCTCTTCTTTCTGTATTTATTCTTTTATTTATCAATACTGAAGCGGCTTTAGCTGCTACTTCGTTCGAATTGGATTCTTCTAACAAAACGGTTATTGAGTATCTTCGACTTGAGGTTCCCCATCAGAATAAAAAAGCTTGGCTAATTGCTGAACAAAAGAGTTGGGAACCATGGTTGAAAAAACAAAAGGGCTTCCTAGGCAGACAGCTCCTTTGGGATCCGGAAAGAGAAGAAGCTGTATTGCTTATTAGTTGGGCTAGCCGTTCTGATTGGAAAATGATTCCTGAGGAGGAAATAGATTATGTCCAGAAAATTTTCGAGGAAATAGCAAATGATTTAATTGGTAAAAATGGTATTAACCCTTTCCCTATTAAATCGCAAGGTGAGTTATTGCCTCAATGATTGATAAAGAAGTTCTATTAGACCTGGAGCGACTAAGTCGCCTGGGAATGGTTGAGGCGATCTGGGGTGAGAATAAGTCATGTGAGCAAATTGCCGAAATTCTTAGACGCCTAGAAGCCGCTTCTCAACTTGCACTTGTAACGAGGTTAAGTCAGGAAAAAGCAGAAAAACTATTGAGGACTTTTCAAAAAGCTGAGTATCACTCTGAGGCATCTTGCTTAACTTTAGGACCATCAATTGTCATTGATGAATCATTAGGAGAGGTTTTAGTTGTGACTGCAGGAACTAGTGATTTAAATGTTGCAGCTGAGGCCTTGGTCTCATTAAGGTGCCATGGTGTCCAAGCAGATATAGTAATGGATATCGGTGTTGCTGGATTACATAGACTATTAAAAAGATTGGATAGGCTTAGGGCCGCCAAGGCCCTTATTGTTTGCGCAGGAATGGAAGGAGCTCTCCCAACAATTATTGCAGGATTGGTCCCTCAGCCAGTTATTGGGCTGCCAGTATCAGTTGGGTATGGTGTAAGTAGAGGCGGACAGGCTGCATTGCAAGGAATGCTTGCAAGTTGTGCCCCAGGTTTACTTGTCGTCAATATTGATAATGGATATGGTGCTGCTATGGCGGCTTTGAGGATTGTTAAATCATCTCTTAAAATTCTTTCTTAATAGCAAAGAAAAAAATTTAGTTGCGTTCTAACTCTAAAATTTCTATAAGCCATAGCCTTATTGAAGGGGGTAATCTATCTTCTTGGTATCGAGATAACGCCTCGGCTATAACAGGTGTGTTGACCCAGTTTAGTGACTTGGTTTGTTTTTCTTTCAAAGAAAATATTGATTGATTAGTTACTTGAATTTGGATTACAAATATAAGCTCCGCAAGTGATATCACTCAATATTAGTCTTCTTCTTCATATTTCATTCCTAATCTTGAAAGTTCATTGCTATGACTTTGCGATTCAACATCGAGTAAACGATTGACTAGCTCAGAGAGATCTCTCTGAGCTAGTTCACCATTGCTTTCCCACTTCATTGAGCGAGGCTCAGGTTTAGATGAAGCAGACACCTTTAAAAAAAATAACTTACAACCAACATAACTGTGTGAAACCGCTGACTTGGCCGATGTTGCGAGTTTTTAGGAGAAGAAAATCTAAAGATTTTAAAAAACAGGGGCTTTTCGGTGAAAACTTTATAAATGCTTAAGTTTTGAGCGATAAAAATCATCTTTTCAATTTTAAATTCAAATATTCTTCATTTGAAATCAAAAGGTTTATCTCTGTTGAGGGTATTGAAAATGAATTTCAATAGTGTGGTTTCTTACCCCCCTCCGACAATTGTTACTATTTCTAATTTGTCTTGATCTTTAACTTGCTGTTGATTCCATTTCTCTTGATTTAGGATTATTCCATTAAATTCAACAACTATTAGCTTTGGGTTTAGTCCAAGATAATTGATTAATAATGCCAGGTTTGGATTACTTTGTTGGAAATTTATTGTTTTAATTTCTCCATTGATTATGAATCTCATTGTATTTCCTCCAAAAGCTCTTTGCTGGCTAAGAATGGATCTTTACTACTCATAATTGCATTGATTAAGGCTACTCGCTTTACGCCTAAGGAATTGATTTCAAAAATATTTTCTTTGTTTATTCCACCAATTGCAAACCAGGGAATCTTAATATGAGGTTGAATTTTCTTTAAAAATTCAACGCCCAGGTTTTTTATATTTGGCTTGGAATTAGTTGGATAGATTGGCCCTATTCCTAAATAATCACATGACTGCTTTTCAGCCTCTTCAATTTGTTTAATAGAATGTGTACTTAGTCCAATTAATTTCTCTGGACCAACTAGTTGCCTAGCAAATTCTATAGGAATATCTTCTTGTCCTAAATGAACTCCATCAGCTTTTGATGCAAGAGCAATGTCTATTCTGTCATTAACTATAAAAAGACAATTATAGCTTTTGCATTGATTTGCAAGGGCGTTGGCTAGTTCCAGATTTTCTAAATCACTCCCTTCTTTACAACGGAATTGAACCATCTTTACCCCTGCTTTTAAGGCTAAGGATACAATTTTGATTATTCTTGGATCAGGTTTTGTTATTAAGCAAAGTTTGCAGTTTCTAAGCTTTTCTAGTCTTTTTTTAGCATTAGAAGCTTTTAGAAAATCAATCTCTAAATCATAGATTTTATATCGAATATCTGCTGAAATTTTTGATAGTTCTGGATGGATTATTCGAGAGAATTCTTCTAACACTCTTAATGCTTCTTGAACCCGAGCGAAATTTGCTGCGACTACTTCTTCGGGCTCAATTCGCTTTGATTGTGCTGGATGCGTTAAACCTGTGCCTTGATCTTTAATTGTAGATCGAGCTCTTTTATAAGACTCAAAGTGTTGTTGCCCAAGTTGTTGCCTCCAATCTTTTAGGGTGATTATAAATTCTTTGTTATTTAGTCCAAATCTAGACCAATCTTCAATCACTCGAAGACCTTCCCTTGCTCTATCGAGATTGGCATCTATTAGCTGAGCCACATCTTGGCCTGTCTCAGGGGTGACACTCATATATTTCGTGCCAAAGTTAAAGAGGTTTCACTTCCCGTGGTTATGGAAAAAGCTGATTTTGGTAGCACTAATGTGCTCATTTGGGGAGTTCTTTTACTGGGTGGGATTGGTTTTTTTGTGGTTTGGGGTTTGACAAATGCGTACCCCTAGCCTCATTAATTCTATAACTAAGTCAAGATAGAAAGTGCTTGATTTGCGTCTAGTTTAATCTGATTGCTTAGGTCTTTAAGAGTATCAAATTTCTTCTGAACTCTTATTTGTTCAACAGGTTTAACAACTAACTCTTTTTTTTCAAGATTTAATTTTCTATTTAGGAAGTGAACTTCTGTTGCTGATGGAGCATTTGGATCTATCGTAGGTTGAGGACCCAAATTCATTACAGCAGGCAAGAACTCTTCAGAATGAGATTCTTTTGCAAATGCAGCATATACTCCTGGACTAGGCAAAAGTTTCCTGGCATCAACTTGAAGGTTTGCTGTAGGCCAACCTATTTCTCTGCCTAATCCTTTCCCGGTGACCACTGATCCCCTGAATGAATACTCTCTCCCCAGTAGGTTGTTTGTAAGTTTTAAATCCCCTGCTTTGAGCGCTGATCTGATTCGACTACTGCTCATTCGCCCATGTTTATCTGTGATTATTTTCCCTACAGTAACTTTTACATTGAATTCTCTTCCTAGCTTTGACAAGATCTCTGGATCTCCTTCTCTATTCTTACCAAACCGGAAGTTTGCTCCTATTGAGATGTGTTTCGCTTGAAGTTGTTTTATGAGGACTTGATGAAAGAATTCTTGCGCACTTAAAGATGCTAGTGACAAATTAAATGGCACTAGAACTAATTGTTTGACTCCTAATGGTTCTAGTAATTTCGCTTTCTCAGAGGGGAGGTCAAGGCGAAGTCTCGTCTCACCAAATAGGACTTCCCTAGGGTGAGGCCAAAAACTTACTACTGTTGGGATCCCAATGCTACTGCTTGTTATCGTTGTAATAACGCTTCTATGGCCAGCATGAAGACCATCAAAGCTTCCGAGCGCTAAGGCTGTTGGAAGATTAGCTTGAAGAGGGGAGCAAAGTGATATCAAGATGAACGTGCAATTTTCACGATTTGGTGGCAAGTTTGAATTAATGCCGCATTAAATTTGATGGCTGACCAGCCTGATTTTCCGTTACTTGCCTTAGGCATGAGACGTATTGGATGGATACGTTTTTGGATCCAAACAGTGCTTGGAGTTGTAGTAGTAGGTGTTTTGCTTTTTAACAATGTAGGAAGTAGTTTGGCAAGAAACTCAGAAAGAGCTTTAGGCCTAGGACCAGGGTTGTCCTTAACCAGTTTGGCTTTCATCTTATTGTTATACAGCCTTTGGCAAGGTTGGTTGATAGTACTTACTGGTAGAGCCATAAACAGTCCTGCTCGTCCAAGTAGAGGTGAAACTGCTCGTTTGTTAAAGAGGGGCTTGATAGTGGATCTGTTGGGATTAGTTTTTTCTTCGGTTGGTTATCAATCATTAGCAGGAGCTCTTTTTGTTCAGGCGTCTATGCAAGCTCCTGGGATCTCTATTGGGACAGGCATGAGAGCAATGGAGAACTATCCTATTACATCTTTAGAGATGCTTTCAGTCCTAAGCAATACCCAAGTTTTGTTTGCACATTTAATTGGCTTGGTTTTTTCTCTATGGTTGCTTCAGAGGATTTATCGTGCTCGATAGTTTCTAAAACTTAATTTTGGGAGATCATTAATATTTCCTCTCCAAAACAAATCAGGCTGAATTGGAGTTAAAGAAGGTGAGTTTGTTTCTATTTGAGAAACATCACTGGGCCATTGAATTGGTCCATCACCTGCAGATTCAAGATCTTTAACTGCTTCTCCTGCCATCCAATAATAGGTGTTACCTCTAGGGTCTTCGCGTTTACTGAATTGCTCTTCATATTGTCTAATTGAGAGTCTGGTCCATTTGATTTCCCCCATTTCCTTTGCGCTACATGGTGGAATGTTTAGATTTAGGAGTAATTTTTCAGGCCAGTTTTTAGTGAAGGCGTCTTCAGCAATGTTTAATGCTATTTCTCCAGCATCATTAAATTTTTTCCATTGAAAGCTTGCGATACTTACTGCTAGCGAAGGAATATTTTCAAGAGTGCCTTCAAGAGCAGCAGCAACTGTTCCAGAGCAGAAAATATCTGTGCCAAGATTTGGACCATGATTTATGCCGGAAAGTATTAAGTCTGGTTTTTCTTTAACAAGATCATTTAAAGCAAGTTTTATACAGTCTGCAGGTGTTCCATTGCATCCCCATGCTTTGATGCCTTCTCCAAAGATTTCATCTGCTCTTTCTGCTCTAATTGGAGCCTGTAAAGTTAGCCCATGGCCAGTTGCAGATCGTTCTTGGTCAGGACAAACAACAGTAACTTCATGCCCTCTATTTGTTGCTGCAATGGCAAGAGTTCTTATCCCTTGAGCAAAAACACCGTCATCATTACTGATTAAAATTCTCAAAGGTTTCATTGCCGCTGAAGTTTGTTTTTGAAATTAGTGACCATGTCTGTTTAAAGTTAAATGCAAAGTCTTTTTCTTGTGAGTAAGAACGTTTCTCTTAAGCAGCTAATTGATGACCTTGAGAGGTTGGAAAAAGAAGCTGCTAATAATATTACTCTCGCAGTAGAGAAGGAAGAGCTGGAAGCATTGAGAATTCAGTTTTTTGGCAAGAAGGGTCATTTGTCGAAGATACTGGGTTCGATGGGAGCTTTAGACGTCTCAGAAAGACCAATTGTTGGACAAAGGGCAAATTTATTAAAAAATCAACTTCAAGAATTAATTGCAGAGAGACTTTACAAAATAAAGGAAAAATCGTTAACTGACTTGATTGCCAGTGAGGATCTTGATGTTACTGCGCCATCTACTGGCAGGCCCTTTGGGAAAAGGCATCCATTAATATCAACAACTGAACAAATTGTTGATATTTTTTGCGGTCTTGGTTATTCAGTTCATGAAGGCCCTGAAATTGAAAATGATTTTTATAATTTTGCTGCTTTAAATATTCCCGAAAATCATCCTGCAAGAGACATGCAGGATACTTTCTATTTAGAAAATGATTTACTGCTTAGAACACATACCTCTCCAGTTCAGATTAGATGTCTTGAGAAAAGTCCCCCTCCAGTAAGAATTGTTGCTCCTGGTAGGGTCTATCGGAGAGATGCTGTTGATGCAACTCACTCCCCTGTTTTTCATCAAGTTGAAGTTCTGGCAATAGATGAGGGATTGGATTTTAGTCATCTTCGTGGGACTGTTATGGCATTCTTAAAGACTTTTTTTGGCGATTTACCTGTGAGATTTAGAGCAAGTTATTTTCCTTTTACAGAACCTTCTGTAGAGGTAGATGTTCAATGGAAAGGTAAATGGCTTGAGGTAATGGGGTGCGGCATGGTCGATCCTGCTGTTTTAGAGGGTTTAGGGATTGATTCAGAGAGGTGGACTGGTTTTGCTGCAGGACTTGGAGTAGAGCGTTTTTGTATGGTTCATCACGGTATTGATGATATTAGGAGGTTCTATACAAGTGACCTTCGTTTCTTAGATCAGTTCTAGATGTTAATATGCTTTATGAAAATAAGATTTTAGTTAGATTTATTTATTGTGAAAATAATTTTTAATTAAAGTGATTAAGTTGTTGCTTGTTTTTGTCAGTGCCTAGGTTAGGACTGATTCTTAATGATGGTAAGGAGCTTTCTTTGAAGACAGCTCTTCATATTCAAAGTAGGTTTGAGAAAGAAGGTTATGAAGTTGTAAGAGCTAGTAGTTCAGGTGGCATGGTTGGTTTTGCTAATCCTGATCAACATATGAGAACTTTGGGATATAACGCTTGTGTCCCAGAAGGCTTTGATAGGTCTATGCAGTTAGCCATTGTTTTAGGAGGGGATGGAACTGTTCTTTCTGCAGCTCGACAAACGGCACCCATTGGTATCCCAATTCTTACAATTAATACTGGTCATTTGGGTTTTCTTGCAGAAACTTATTTACCAGATCTTGATAATGCACTGAAGAAAGTTTTAACAACAAAATGGGAGCTAGAAGAAAGGACAAGTCTTGTTGTAAGTGTGTTTAGAGGTGAACAAAGGCGATGGGAGGCTCTTTGTCTGAACGAGATGGCATTACATCGAGAACCTTTGACGAGCATGTGCCACTTTGAAATTTCCATCGGGAGACATGCTCCTGTAGACATTTCTGCTGATGGGGTAATCCTTTCCACCCCGACTGGTTCAACTGCCTATTCTTTGAGTGCCGGAGGACCTGTGATTACACCAGATTGTCCAGTGCTTCAATTAACCCCTATTGCTCCACACTCTTTAGCATCAAGAGCACTTGTTTTTAGTGATTTGGAACCTGTAACAGTTTTCCCTGCTACTCCAGAAAGACTAATGATGGTAGTTGATGGAACGGCTGGTTGCTATGTGTGGCCAGAAGATAGAGTTCTTATTCGAAAGAGTAGTCACCCTGTAAAGTTTGTTCGATTATCTGATCATGAGTTTTTTCAAGTGCTCCGCAACAAATTGGGCTGGGGGTTGCCTCATATTGCTAAGCCAGACAAAAATTGATTTTTTAGTTGATAACTACTTATTTGACCCTTCCTTTAATAATAAAAACAGGGTTGGTTGGATGAAGTCTTGTCCCTTGACTTAATGGGACTCCTCGGAAGTTTTGATGTTGACTGACTTTTACTGAGCATCCTTTTGATTTTAGTACTAATAGGACTTTCTCAAGGCTTTCTAATGTTGCTAAAGGAATCACAATAATTCCCTTAGGTGAGAGGCTTTTTAGTGCAGCTTCTAGAAGATCTAGTTTGTTTGAATTTCCGCCACCTAGTATTATTCGATCTGGCTTGGAAAGATCACTAGGGATTGTTCTTCCTTGTAATAGAGAGAATGCTTCTGCTTCCATTATTTTTCTTGGTAAAACTGATAGGCGTTTTGCATTGGCATGAATTAATTCTTTTCCTCCTATGCGTTTTTCGATTGAAAGAAGTTTCAGTTCTGGCCTTATCCTTAGGGCTTCTAGACCAATAGTCCCTGCACCTGCACCAATATCCCAGATGACTCCATTTTTAGGAAGTTCAAGATCTGCCAGGACTTGTATACGGACTTCCCTTTTTGTTATAAGACTTGGGCGATCATTATGAGTTAAATAAAAACTATCTTCAAGTCCAAAGAGAGGTATCTGTTCATTATTGTCTACCTCTGGCTTTTTTTTGATTAGAACCACTAGATGAAGAGGATCTAATAATGGAAAAACTTCTTTGTGAGAAATTTGAAAAACCCGCTCTTTTTCGTGCCCAAGCTTTTCACAAATCCAAAATTGGTAAATTTGCTCTAAGTGTGAGGCATGAAGTATTTCTCTGACTTCTAAGGCACCACCTTTGTTTGGATCAGTAAGGATTCCAAT
>QCPL01000024.1 GCA_003212515.1 Prochlorococcus sp. AG-436-M02 | reverse complement strand
TTAGAAGATCACATTAAAAGATATACCTTGAAAAAAACTCTCTTTTAACTTTAGATATTTTCAATCAATCTATTAAAAACCTTATCTTGGAAAGGTGTTTAGTCAATCTCAAGCATTTTTCATAGCAAGATTATAACTCTATCTGCTTAGCTCCTTAGCAGCAATCATATCAAGTAATTTATTCCAAGCCCTAGGGAAGCGCCAACGAATAAAAATTCCTGCATAAATAAGATACGCACACCCTTCTATGGGATGTTTAATTGTATGTAATAGATTTTCCATACTTCAATATGTAATTACTAAAAGACTAATGTCACGAAAATGATAGAAAATTTTTTATTTAATTGCTTCTAGTTAAAATCATCTCTCTTGAAACTTACTAATTCAGGATTTCATCTAAAGCTAATCGAGATTGTTTTAAGATGTCACCTTTTAATGGGACATATCCAAGAGAAGGAGCTATGTTTTGAGCATCATTACTAAGAAGATAATTAAGCATTAACTTAATACCTTCAAGATTCCTGTTATTTCCTGTTTTATATGCAAGCATCCAGGTTAATGTTGCAATAGGATAAGCACCTTTAGTAGATGGGTTAGGGTTTGTGCCTATAAGATTCTTATCTAATTCAATTGCATTTAAAGCTTTTGTACCTGAATCAATTGATGGTTTCAGAAATTCCCCGCTTAGATTCTCAAGTGCAGCTGGCTTAATAGAATCTTTTATATAGGACTGGTTAAGATACCCAATACTGCCAGGAGTATTTCTAATAATTCCAGCAACGCCCGCATTCCCTTTCCCTCCAACACCTACCAACCATTTAAGAGACTTCCCTACACCAAGGTTCCATTCTTTAGAGAAAGCCTGCATAGAATTGCTAAAAGCCTTTGTAGTGCCAGAACCATCAGAACGGTGAACCCAAGTAATTTTGCCTTGCGGGCAATTAAGTTGGCTCCAATTATTAATCTTACCCATTGCAACTCTTACTGCTTGGATTTGAGTAAGTTTTAAATCACAGTCGTAATTGTAACCAAAGGCAATCGTTCCACCAACCATTGGAATTTGCAAAACACCCCGAGTTACCTTAGCAATATCATTAGGGCTTAAAGGATCATCAGAAGCTCCAAAGTCAACGGTTTGATCAATAAATGCTTTACGACCTGAACCTGAGCCAATTGCCTGATAGTTAATTCTTGGACCTCCTGATTGAGCTAGGTCAGAAAACCAACGTGTATAAATATTTGCGGGGAAAGTTGCACCTGCTCCACTTAAACGAATTTGCCTACTGCTTGGTACAGAGCAAGAAGTTATTGCAGTGCTAAAAACAATAAGAGAAGAAGAAAGCAGAATAGCCTTCCTAGTAAGGCTCATTTTAAAGAATAAAGCTAAAGTTCAAACATATCTCAAAGTTGGTAAAATAAAAATAATTACATGAATTAGTCAAAAAAGAGCAACATTAAATTCATTATTTAAGAAACAAGCATGATTCTAAATTAAAGGTCAAATAAAAGCATTTTCCCGGAAAGTCCTTACAAGCAAAGTTTAAAGGCATTTAAAAATAAAGATGTAAAACAGAGCTATTTCACTATTATAAGTCTTAACTATAAACATTTGCTTTGAGCTGGAAATAAATTAAATTAGAATAGAAAGATTAAAGCTATAATTATTAAACTATAAAACTCTCTACGAAATCTTATTTATGGCTAAATAAGATTAACTCCCCAATACTTATAATGAGCGGATCAATCTTTCTATATTTAGTAAATGGAGAGAGCAATGGAAAAGGTTTTTGGAAAATTAGTTTAACTACTTATAGCGATCCTTTAAAAGCAGATAATTGCTTCTTTGAATGCCATCGAAAAGAACTGCTTGGAAATGACGCAGCAAAGAAAATTTTAAATGCAATTGAAATAACTATTGAGAATCTTATTAATGACTGTATAGATGATGGGTATAAGATAATCATCCCAGCTGAAGGAATTTCTTATGATCTACCTCTAACGATACTGGAAGAAATTTACGATTTCTGGCTAAACTTATATCATGACAGCAAACTCTTTGAAAAGGTTTTTGCTTTATTAATAGTTCGAAAAAAAATAAACTTCTCAGACCCAGATATATTTAAAGCCTTAAAAGGATTTACAGCTAAATGGGCACAAGAAATTGAAAGACTTCACAGCTATAGGCCATCATCTAAAAGAAATATTTTTCATAAAGATCCCATGTGGTCAGAAAGCATCGTAGAGGAGTTAAACCCCTAACAAATAAAAGAAACTCTAGTACTAAAAGATCATGAGAACCATATGCCCCCATTTTTTTACCGCAGCAAAAAAATTGTCTTTTATGAGCAAATTGTCTCTCCTTTAAGCTATCCTCATTAGTATTATCAACATTTCGAGAGTTAGAGATTTCTGTAGGCAATTGCCAGAGCTTTTAAAGAAGTGATCTTGTTCTTACTCTCGCGAAAGCAACCATTTCTCAAAGTCTGATTAAAGAATTAATAGCTAATTAATTTGATCACCTACCTATTTCTAAGCTTTACTTCATATTCATGAGGATAGGTTGAACATGAAGCAAAGGCTAAAAAGCTCTCAAAATTTAAATCACCAAGGAAGCATATCGCCATTAGCGTGCCAAAAACTTCCTGTATTCTCTAGATCAAGAGAATCAATCCTCCGAATAAGCCCTTGGACTGACATCGAAGGAGTTATTCCTTGGGTAGTAAAAGCTGTCATTCCTGTGCTAACAAGACCTGGATGTAGTAAAGCAACAGATATTCCATTTGGCTTTAAATCAATTGCTAGAGATTTACCAGCCATGCAAAGTGCAACTTTTGACATCCTGTATCCATATGACCCTCCACTCGAATTATCCTCAATTGACCCCATTCGACTCGTCATAAAGACCACTTTAGAACCTTCACTAAGATTATTAAGCATTGCACGTGTGAAACATAAGGGACTTAAAGCATTCACCTCAAATTGCCTCCTAATACTTTCAGGATCCAGTTCTAATAAAGAGTTTTTCTCAAGAACGCCTGCATTGTGAATCAAAACATCTATGTTAATACCACTTAATTTATTTACAAGCTTAACTACTGACTCGCCTGAACTAATATCAATCCCTTTTTCAATTCTTACACCTAACCCATCCAGTTCTTGAGTTGAAGATCGACATGTAGCAATAACATTATCCCCCCTTTCCCTCAATTGCCTACAGTATTCAAGTCCTATCCCTCGGTTAGCACCTGTTACCAAATAAGTTGCCATATCAGAGTAAGCTTATTCACTAACTCTAAGGGTTTAAAAGCATCATTGCTTCTAAAATAAAGTTTGTTCAAATCCCAAAAAACAAAGTAGAGTTAGTTATGAAAAATAGTTTACTATGATTGACCAGGAGACTATTCAAGCATGTAAGAATTCCTCTATGGTGCTAGAGATGAAAATAAGGAATCTAGAGTTTGCAATAAATCAATCGGAATTAATGATTAATGAGTCAAAAATGAATAAGAATGCATTGAAGTACCTAAGGAAAAAAGTTGCAAACTCTATTCAAGACCTTGAAATACTTTACTTAATTAAAAGAAAAAGCCTCAGCAAAGAAATGCATGATATAAAATAATGCCTATAATTAAATAGACATTAATTTATCAATCATAGTTATAAAATAAGAGTCGATTATATTGGATATTGCAAGCGGATGACCAGACTCGAACTGGCGACATTCAGCTTGGGAAGCTGACGTTCTACCACTGAACTACACCCGCATTCGATAACTCTAGCGAAGGTTCGATTTTGTAAAAACTACTTTAAGAAAAGCTAAAAATTAGAATCTTCAAAAATTTTGGGCACATCATGAAGATTTTAGGCAGAATCAAGAAAAGTATTTTATCTGGTCGTTCCTTTGGCGGGTGAAAATCTTTCTGCCTTCATTTGGTCAATCGCTGATTTACTTCGCGATAATTATAAGAGATCTGATTACGCCAAAATAATTCTTCCATTTACAATATTAAGGCGTATTGATTGTGTTCTAGAGACAATAATGTCATCTAACATAGAAGAGCACCTGGATGAAACAGAATCGAAAGAAATATCGAATTATCTTTTATCAGATGAACCTATAATTTCCAATTCCTCAATCTCTTCCCTTAGTCTAAAAAAACTGGTAATCCATCCTAATGAATCATTAATTGAAGGAAATATCCAGAATTATTTACAATCATTATCTCCTTCTATTAGAGAAATTTTTGATAATTTTGACTTTGTGAACCAAATCAATCGTCTTAACGAATCAAATCTTCTTTACTTAATAACAAAGCATTTTACAAAGATAGATCTACATCCTAAAAATGTAAGCAATCTAGAAATGGGAAGAATCTTTGAAGAGCTCATTAGAAAATTTGCAGAATTTTCTAATGAGACGTCAGGTGAACATTTTACGCCCAAAGAAGTTGTTTATTTGATGGTTAATCTACTTTTTATGAATGATCAAAAAGTTCTTAAAAACTCAAATGTTCTTCGCAAACTTTATGACCCTGCTTTTGGAACAGGAGGAATGCTAAGTGCAGCAGCAGAATATTTAAAAAGAATTAATCCGAAAGGTCAGTTTGTAATTTCAGGTCAGGAAATTAACCCAGAATCATATGCAATTTGCAAAGCCGATATGCTTCTAAAGGGACAAAACATTAACAAAATTTTTCTAGGAAACACTCTATCTCATGATCATCAGAAAGGAGAACAACATGACTACATGCTTTCCAATCCTCCATTTGGAGTCGATTGGAGAAAATCTCAAAAAGAGGTCAAAGAAGAACACAAATCTGAAGGTTTCTCAGGACGCTTTGGCCCTGGTCTTCCAAGAGTGAGTGATGGGTCGCTTTTGTTTCTTTTGCACCTAATATCCAAAATGCGTAAATCACATGAAGGTGGTAGCCGCATTGGAATTATTCTAAATGGATCGCCAATGTTTTCTGGGCCTGCAGGTTCAGGAGAGAGTGAAATACGTCGCTACCTTTTTGAAAATGATTTAATTGAAGCAATAGTTCAATTACCGCAAGAATTGTTCTACAACACTGGCATATCAACATACATTTGGATCATCACAAACACTAAAACATCCGAAAGGAAAGGGAAGGTTCAATTAATAGATGCAAGTAGGTGTTCATGCAAGTTACCTAAGAGTTTAGGAAACAAACGGCAAACAATGGAAGAAAAACATATTTTAGAAATCACAAAAATATATGAGTCGTTTAGAGAATTAAAAAAAGATGGGAAGTTAATCTGTAAGATTTTTAATAATGAAGAATTTGGTTACCACTCAATAATTATTGATAGACCCAAAAGAAACCAAAATGGGAAGATATTAATAAATAGGAATGGTACACCTAAAGCAGATATAAGGCTTCGAGAAACAGAAAATATACCTTTTTCAGAAGAGCTATCTTTGTACATTGAAAAACAAATTCTTCCTTATTATAATGATGCATGGGTTGATCAAGATAAAATTAAAATTGGATATGAAATTTCATTTAATAAATACTTCTATAACTTCAAAAAATCTAAGCCTTTAGCTGAAATAAATCAGGAGTTAAAGGATCTGAACAATCTCATTAGCCAGATTACAAAAAAGATTATATTTTGACTTATAAAAGAATTAATTCCCTAAACTCTTTCCATAAAAATCATAACAACATAGATTTATGTTCCTGGAAAAAACAAAGACTATCTAGAGTATGTAAAAATATAGGAAGTGGAACTACACCAAATAGAGATAATAGTTTAAATTTCACCAATGGAACTATTCCATGGGTTTTATCCGGTGAGTTAGATGACTCTATTCTGCTTAAGAGTAATTACTATATTACTGAATATGCACTAAATAAGTACCCTTCCTTAAAGGTTTATCCCGCTAATTCAATAGTTATTGCAATGTATGGTTCAACAATTGGAAAAGTTTCTATATTGAGATTTTCTTCTACAGTAAACCAAGCTTGCTGTGTGTTTCCTCCATCAGAAAGTTATGATTCTATGTTCCTTTTTTATAGCCTAATTGGCATTAGAGAGAAACTCCTATCATTAGCAGTGGGAGGAGCACAAGCAAATATAACAATGGATATAATCAAATCAATAAAAATAGCTTTTCCTTCCAAAGCCGAACAAAAAAATATATCAAAATACCTAGATAAAGAAATTGGCCTTATTGATTCCTTAATAAGAAAACGAACAAGTTTAAATAAACTCCTAAAGGAAAAGAAAGATACTTTGATTCTAGATTCGATTTCTAAAGGCCTAAACAAAAATATATCCTTGAAAAGTTCAGAAATAATTTATTTAGGTGATGTACCTATTCATTGGTCTATAAAGAGAATTTCTCATTTATTCAAAACTGTAAAAGGTAAATCCTCACAGAAACTTACCAAATCATTTTGTCAAAAGAACAAAGGTCCCTACCCAGTATATAGTGGAAAAACAGGCGGTGACGGAATAATGGCATGTATAAATACATATGAATTTGATACTGGTAAACAAAATGTTATTCTTTCAACAACTGTTGGAGCAAAAGCTATGACTATAAAAACTATTTTAGGTAAGTTTAATCTTTCACAAAACTGCATGATTATTGTTCCAAAAAGTGAAGAATACCTGACAAGCTACTTTGCATATTGCTTCTCAATGATATTTCAATTGGAGAGGGTTTTAATTCCGAGTTACATAAAGCCTTCATTTCGAAAAGAAGATTTTCTTAAAATTAAGATACCGATACCACCTCTTAAGGAACAAGAGAATATTGTAAAGTTTCTACAAAAAGAGCTCGGTAAAATTGATACTTTAATAGCATTATCTTCTAAATTTATATTAACATTAAATGATAAGAGGACTGCATTGATTTACTTGGCGACAAATAAAGGAATAGTTAGTTGAAAACTAAAAAATACATTTAATTTATATAACATTATTGTTCAAACCAAATGTATAACAATAATATAAATTGACTAATCTGTTTTAAGCATCAATGAATATTTTTTATTGTCCTTATTGCTCTCTAGAGTTCCAGTTTGATAAGAAGGTAAGTGATAGTAGCTTAGTATGCGTTATTTGTGGTGATCCATTAATAAAGAAAACCTTAATCAAACCAACTCAAGTTATCTCAGCAATTGCAATCCTTTCTTTTATCACCCCATTCATAATAATAGTTAGCACTTTACTCAATAATCAAAAAGATCCAAATCAAAGGGAATTAAAATCGCCCATTGCTTCTCTAACTCAAAACTAAACTTAAGATCTCTTCTTTTACAAAATAAACACTTACTATATCTTTTAAAGACTTCGCTAAGTTATCATGAACCTCCTCTAAAAGCATACAAATCAATTCCCTTTGCTTTCAGAAAAAATAGACCCACAAACCCAATAATATTTAGTCCGATTACAAAAAACCATAAGCGCCATGGCTGATCTGATGAAACTCTAAATTTTTTCATAAATCCAACTCTAAGTATCTAATACCCATTGTTCTTTATTCAAAGTCTTTTCAATTATAAATCTCGCTTTCACATCTTTAAGATTAAAGTATGGTAACTTTCTTAAAATGTTCTAAAGCCAAGGAATAGTAGCCTAGTGCTATTGAGATTAAGCTTTAAATAATTCCGACAACAAGATCGGCATTCACAATAAGAACCTTCCCAGTATCAACATCAACTACTTGGAAAAGAGTGTTAATCATAGGATTTGTAGAATTACCCACGCGACTTATTATGTATCCCACCCACCAATCAACCTCAGATCCTGAAGAAGTTGAAATCACAACTAAATCACCACATTTAATTAAAAGAAAAGGGAAAGCATCCAAAGATTAACTGGTCTCTTGAGCAATCCCATCATACATCTTCCTATGGTTCGTATGTACTGCTATATTTCTATCGATATGTTGAATTCCCTGTCTATATAAGATGCGTAGCCTATTGTGGCTGGCTAAGATTCAAGCAAGGAAATGCCGTTACTGCTCAAATTCTGCAATTCATTCAACATTGAATGATAATAGAAAGAAATGTCTAAATGAAATCGAGAACATTTAAAATTGGCAAATTTTATTCACACAGCTGATTGGCAAATAGGTAAACCTTTTCTGCAAGTCAAAGATGAGCAGAAGAGATTCAAGCTGAAACAAGAACGGTTGAATGCTATTGGGCGAATTAGAGAAGCTGCCCGAATGCAGGAATCTCAATTCGTCTTAATTGCAGGTGATCTTTTTGATTCACCAACACCTTCAAGTCCCATCGTTATGGAAGTTTTAGAGGTTGTTGGAGAAATGAAAATTCCCGTTCTTGTTATTCCAGGCAACCATGATCATGGAGCTTTAGGAACTGTTTGGCATACAGATGCTTTCAAAAAAAATCAGAAGGAAATCGCTCCTAACCTTCTACTTTTACTAGACAATAAGCCAGTTGAACTAGAAACAGCAATTGTTTTTCCCTGCCCCCTACTACGAAATAAGAACGATGTTGATCCAACTCTTTGGCTAAGGAATTTAGACTGGGGGGAAATATCTTCGACCAAACCGAGAATTGTTCTTGCTCATGGCAGTGTGAATGATTTTGGTGGACGAGCTTACACCTTTGATAACGAAGTGCAAACTGGAGTGAATAACCTAATCAATCTAAATAATCTACCCATCGATGAGATTGACTACATCGCATTAGGTGACTGGCACAATTTAAAGCAAGTCAGTGAAAGAGCATGGTATGCAGGCACTCCAGAGCCTGATCGTTTTGATCAAGGTAGCAATAATCAACGAGGACAAGTTCTGCACATAGATGTATCTCGTAAACAACAGCCAAAAGTCAAGGTCATTTCTACTGGACGTCTGAAATGGCACAATATAAGCTTTAAGTTTAATGGTGATGCTGACCTTGATCGTTTTGAACGTCAGATCGAAGAATTAACGGCAGGACGTATCTCAAGAGATTTACTGAGAGTTGAAATAAGTGGCAACCTGAGTCTTTCTGGACATAATCGCTATGAAATACTAAAAGCTGACCTTGAAAATAAGTTATTGAGACTACGTATTAAAGGTGAATACCATCAAACACCTGAAACTAGCGAATTAGAAAACCTCACTCAAAATTTTGAGAATCCATTAATTTCTCAAGTTGCAAGTCGACTACAAGAACTCTTAAACAAAGAAGAAGATCTAGATAAAGAACAAGCTTTTGTAACGCGAATAGCTCTTTGTGAGTTATATCGGTTTGCAATAAATAGGTAGCTAGAGATGCGTCTTGTCAATTGTCAAATTGAAAATGTCAGAATTCACTCTGATCTCTCTATTGATTTTTCTCCGCAGATCACATTGATTGGTGGAGCAAATGAAACTGGAAAAAGCACCCTAATTGAGGCTATACATCGAACCTTGTTTCTTAAAGCAACAGCAACAGGTGCTCCTATTGAGGCACTTCGATCAAAATCACACTTAGGCCACCCCACAGTTAAACTCAAATTTGAAGCTAAAGGTGAAATCTATATTTTGCGGAAGTGTTTCATTGGGTCCTCTGGACAAGTGACACTATTGAATGAAACCAATGGCAAACAACTTTCTGGATCAGCTGCAGAAGAATGTTTAGCAAATTTGCTCAGTGTCAAGGAATCGCTAGGCAGCCGTCAAGCAAGGACGCTTTTGCCAACTCGTTGGGCACACCTTTGGGTGATGCAAGGGTCTGCAACGCATAATCTTCTTGATGATGGTAAAAACTATTATGATTTTGACTCATTACTTATTCAACTCGAGAGAATAGGCGGTGCTGCTCTTCAACAATCAGCACATGATCAGCGTGTTATAAAACAAATCGAAAGTGCGCTCGAGGAAAATTTTACTAGCCGAGGAGTAAGAAAAAATTCAGCTTTTTGGCAACGTCAAGAGGACTTAGAGAATGCTGAACTGACGTTGAACAAAACTTTTTCAAAACTTCAAGAATATGAAAAGTCCAGTGAAGAACTCAATGAGATTACCAAAAAGATTGAGAGACTACAAAACATAGACTTGCCAAAACTTCTCGAGCAAAAAAGATTTATCTCAACAAGAACTGAGTCTCGGAAGCAACTTGAACGAGACATAAGTCTTACTGAAAAAGGAATGGAGCCAATTCAATTGCGATATGACAACCTCCAAAAGGATTTATTAACTATTAGTCAAATACTAAAAGACATTAGGAAGATGGATGAAACAAGAAGGAATTTACAAAAAAGACAGCACACGCAAAAAGCAAGGGAACTTATTGTAGTAAATTCATTTACAGCAAAGCAGGAAGTTCATAAGAATCTCAAAAGAGATCTACAACGAATAGATCAACGCAGGAATCAACTTCAATTGTTATTAGAGCAATCACGCTTAAAAGAAACAATCTCTAACTTGAGGATTAAGATACAAAAAGCAGAGAAAGATTTAGGAACGAGAGAAGAGCTGAAAAAGAAAATTGCTGCACTGTCAGCAATAAGTCGCTCAGAACTACAACATTTAAAAAATTTAAATCAAAAGCTTCGGGATACACGCACCCGACAAGAATCAATGTCAACAGGCATTAAGCTTTTACGATCGAGTCAGTTAATTCGTCTTAATGGCCAAGAACTTAGACCAGGAGAGCAGAAACAACTGAGTGAAACATTCCAACTACAAGTAGGTGATGATGTTTCATTAGAGATCAGACCTGGTGGAGGAGATGCTCTCATTGACTTACAGAGTCAATATCTAAATCAAAAGAAAGAATATTCTGCAGCACTATCTATACTGGGTTTAGACTCAATAGAGAAGGCTGAGAAACATTTTGAGCAAAGAGTGACTCTTGAGATACATCTTTCAGGTTTAGAAGAATCAACACAAGAACATATTCAAATCAAACAAAAAGAACTAGAGGCCTCTGAAATAAAAGCATTAGACCTGGAGAAACAAATTAAAGGGTTTGATCAATCATTTATGCAATTAGCACATGAAGAATCTCTTCCTTCTAGTGCGGTTGGTATTGGTGATCTTTTGCAGAAGGTGCGACAAACTTTTTACCACACTTCTTCTGCCTTTGAACAAGCAGAAAAAGATTTTGAAGTGGCTCAATTGAATTTGCAGAAATTTAAGAATACTCAAGCTGAAGATGAAAGCAATTTAAAAATTATTGATAGCAAGCTGAGTACTCTTCGTGAAAACCTTGCAACCATCGAAAAAGATAATGTCGATCATGAAAAACTTAAGACTCAAATCATATCCTTGAAAAGGCAACTCCAGGAATCAAAAGTTCATTTGGTTGCTCTCAAAAGCAAACTTGCATCATTGGAAGAAATTGATAGCTCCAATGAACTATTAAAAGTCGAAGCTGATATTCAATTTCTCGAGACAAAGAAAGAAACACTTATTAGTCAACGAGGAGCTGCTAAAAGAACTTGTGACAGCATTAGTACTTGTAACCCTTATGAAGCTGTTGAGAAAGCACATGTTCAATTAGAAACTGTTAAGGCTGACTATCAAACACTTAAACGACTAAACAAGGCACATAAATTACTGCAGGAACTTTTTAGAAATGCTCAAGCAGATTTATCTAATCGATATACAAAACCTTTAGCTCAATCGATTAGCAATTTCCTTAAACCTTTAGTTTCAGATGGGGCATCCATCCAACTCAGCTTAGATCAGGCCAATGGTTTCAATGGCCTCCAAATGCGTCGAGGGGGAAAGTTTTATGATTTTGAGGAATTAAGTGGTGGGATGAGAGAGCAATTAACTGCTGCTTTACGCTTATCCATGGCTGATGTTCTTAAATCTCAGCATGATGGATGCCTACCGCTTGTTTTTGATGATGCATTTGCAAATTCTGACCCTCAACGGATTCCATTTATCAAAGATATGATCCTTAAAGCTGCAGAAAAAGGTTTGCAGATTATTATCCTTACTTGTGATCCAAGCTCATATGAGTCCTTTTCAAATATTTTAGTAAAATTAGATAAATTAGATAAATAGAATTGCAATGAAATAAATACAAGTATACGTCCACTATTTTGCACTATTAACGCCAGCGAATACGATCTGGATTATCTTTCTCAATGTTCTTTAGAAGAAATATTAACCCTATAATACTTAAAGGCCCAAGGATACCAACTACAGAAATAAAAATTTTAATACGTGGATCCAAAGTAACTAAAACCGAACTCATAACCTTGTCATAACCTCGCATAAGCAATAATACATTTAAAAGCATCATGGTTTCTTGTATAGATAAAATTCCTCAACCTAATAAAAGGAATAGCAAAAGAGAAAATCATATTTTCACTAAAATTCTTTAAACCCTAAGGCTCCCAAGCCAAGTCAAAAGAAAAATTCGCTCACACCTTGAACAAAAATCCACTAAAATCACCGAAATTTCAATTTGTTTTTGTTTTGGAGTCAGACTTTTTAGCCATAATTTTTTCTGCTGTTTTATCCCTAGGTGGGGTTTGGGCGCTTATTTCAGGTTTTGATGATGATGATAATGATCAAGACGGTGGGGGTACCGGTTCGCCTATTCTCACTCCCTATTTTAGTGGCAATCCAGCTTGATTTTTTCTAATGAGAGCCTTATGGAGTATATGCACAGCAATATTAAGGACTAAGAGAACGCTTAGGAAAATTAAAGAAATTATCTAATTGGAGTCATTTTTAAAGGAACTATTTTCAAAAGGTATTAATTTTTAAAGGTTGATTAAACCAATAAGGATCTTTAAGAGGCAAAATCAATAATGAATAAACGGATTATCAGATTCAATGCACCTATCACCTCTTTTCGCGTTTTATGGGCAAGCAGGAGTTCCATGGGATTTTTATCTGCTTAGCTTTTTCCACGCCTTACTAGTAATTCCAGTTCATATAATCCTTTTCCGTTGGAGAGCCAAAGAGGGTTACAACAGTTTTTATGCAAAGGACATCTATGTAGCTAAGGATTAAGGGTTGGGTTCCCATCAAATTAAAGTTATCCAGGAGGCTGGTCGAATCAGCCGTCATGGTTTTCTATGTTAATGATTAAGCTAAATTAAATTTAGAAAAAAGTTTTAAGCTAGTTTTATTTCTAGTGCCAAGAAAAATTACTGAAGTCCAAATCTCTAAAGAATAATTTAAAGTCAATATCAATACTAGCAAACCTTTTTCGTCTAATCCTGAACTTAATTATTATCTGAGAGTTTGCTTGAGAAAGAAAAAGAAGTAAGATACTTATGTGAACATTAAGTGAGATGACTGGTTATGTATATTTAATTAGGAATAAGGATTTATATAAAATTGGAATCACAAAGGACTTTAAAAACAGAATGAAAGTCCTAAAACCAAATGAAATTATAAAAGTTCTCAAAGTAGATTCTTACAGAGAATTAGAGAAGCGCATTCATAGACGTTTCAAACATTCACGCATACCTCAAACTGAGTATTTCAGATTAAGCAAATCTCAAATATCTAGCTGCAAGAAATTTTTAACTATTTCTTATGAAAGGAGATCAAATTGCTATCCTTTATTAATTGGATTAATTTCCATTAGTATTTCTCCAATATGTTCTTTCTTTTGGAGTTTCAGGCTTAAATCTTTATACCTAGGTCTTATCGCTTTAACAGCAACTATACTTTTAATATATATATACCCAAATTATGAATTTAATCAAAGTGTAAAGTTAATTATAAAAACATTGCTTAGCTTTATATCTTATATCATTTCAAAGTGGCATAAAGGTCAAGCAATTAAATAAAGGCATAAAAAAATCCATTTTTAATTAGAGAAATAGTTTTCTTGGAACACCTTTAAAAACAAGAAGAATTCTTCTTGTTAAAAGAAGAAAGGGAAATATTATATCCGTTCTAAAGTTAGAAGAAAAAGTAATTGCAATTAATTTAAGTAATTTATCTGAAGGCTTTTTTATTTGAGAACAAACCCAATTAATAGCACTTGCACCATGCAAGACCTCTTCCCCTTTAAGTAAAATAGCTCCATTATCAAGGTCATATCCTCTTTCAAGCAAAGCTTTCATTTCAGGAAGATTTTCCCTGGCATTTTTAATAGTCATTTCAGGAAGACCACTTCTTAATTCAAGCAGCTCAGCAAAATGATTGCAAAAAGGGCACTCGCCGTCGTAAATAAAAACAAGCTTCGAGCTCATTTAAAATAAAAATTCTATTTAAAGCTTAGTTTCTTTCTATCTTCTTTGCGCTCAATCCATTTCGACATTCTAGATTCTTGATTTATTCTTCAACAGAATTATTAATTTTGAACAAGAGCAGAGAGCTCTATAAGAAATAGAAAGGGGAAAGGTCTGAAAAGTTCATATAAGAAGGCCTCCTTTACAAAGGAAGCCTTCTTAATTTTTAGGGAGTCCCGGTAGATCACACAGGCTCCCAATTATCAGAACCAAATAAAATTAATGTGAGGAGTCTATAAGGTTCTGACATTTCATTTCTAAACCATTTAGAAGAAATAGATAAAGAATTTAAAGTTAATTAAACCTTTAATAACAGTAAACAAAAAAAAACCACGCTTGTTTTTAACCCATTTAGCGAAAAAGCATCAAATCGACTAATATCTTTGTCCCTTTCTTCTACTCAAACATGTTCAGTCCAAGCTTTGATAAAAATGGGTTGGATGAAAATGGAATTCACTGGGGTCAATATGCATCTATGGCCTTGATGACATTAATGATTTTTCTAATAGCTTTAGACAAAGTCAATCCTTTTTTATATTCTCTTATTTTGAATTTTTAAATTGAACAGGATTTGACATTTGTCTAGATTCAATACTTTTTTCAAACCTACAAGAAATCATTCATAAAAAATTTTTCCAGGGCTAAATCACCAAGGGAACATTTCATTAAGAATGCAAATAAGTAGAAAATCTAATATTTCATTGAATTTAAGCTCTCACAACCCACATCATCAGAAAATTTTTATTAGTCTCTCGAGACCTGTGAGTACAAGGTTCAAATGGCTCAACGAATTTCCGTTGCCTTAGCTTCTATTCCATCTGGGAGCAGAGATTTATTAGAGTTTGTTTTTTTCATCGCAATTGGATTTACGGCTGGTTCATTAGGAATAATCTGAAATAAATTCCGTTTTTTGTTGAAATTGACTAATAAAGCTAAATCTGATGGCTAACAAAAAGATTCTTTGATTGAAAAGTGCCTCTATGAGACAAATAATTTAATCTTCCCAACTATAGTCCAACTAAATAAGAAGATATCCCGCGAATCTCTCACCTTTGATCATGGAAGTTTGTATGCTCTCCTGATATTCCACATTCCATGCCAAGTTTTGGCTCTTAATTCATGAATTTCTTAGCTACATTCGCAATAGGCGGCTTTACCCCTTCTGCAGCTGCAGCTGGAGCAGTATCTTTAGTTCTATTTGTAATCGTAGGAGCAATTGCAGGTCCAAACTTATCCAAGTTTGACGTTGAAGATAATGGATAAATAAGAACTGGTCTATCTAAATTTTTCTTATCTAAAAAGAAGGCCTTATCTTGAAAGGCCTTCTTTTTTTAGATAAGGACTCTCATTAGATAGCACTATTGAGAAATTTGCTTGGATTTTAAGCTTGCTTAATTTGCAATCAAAAAGGCAAGTCCTCTCCCGAAAAACTATTAGAGTTAGGGCTATGAAAAAAATAACCGGCGCATGGCTTGGGCCATTGCTATCCCTAGGGTTGTTATTTTTATTTGGGTCAATTGGTTATCGAATAACAGAGGGGTGGGGCTGGAGCGATTGCCTTTGGATGGTACTTATTACGATTACGACTATTGGATTTGGCGAAGTAGAAACTCTCAGTGACCCTGGTCGGATAGTGACATTACTTATAATCTTGGGGGGAATTGTTGTCGTGCAATTCACGCTACAACGCTTAGTGTCTCTTTCTGATTCTGGTTACTTTAGAAAGATGAAAGAGCTCAGATTTCACCGAGTACTCAGATCTATGGAAAACCATGTAATAATTTGTGGATATGGGCGAATTGGGAAAGAAATAGCAGATCAACTGCGATCAAAAAGTATCAAGGTACTAATTCTGGAAAAAGAACCTATAGCAAAAAACAAGGCTGAAGAAAAAGGTTTCAAAGTATTATTGGCAGATGCAACATTAGATGAATCACTTGTATTAGCTGGAATACATAAATGCCGAAGCATAATTGTAACTCTCCCAACCGATGCAGCAAATCTATACGTTATCCTCAGTGCAAAAGGTCTTAATTCAAAATGTAAAACTATTGCAAGAGCTGAAACTGAAGAAGCCTCAAATAAATTAAAACTTGCTGGAGCTAATATTGTTGTAAGTCCTTATGTTGCAGCTGGCAAAACAATGTCTAATGCTTCCATTTAACCCTTTTTGATTATACCCTTAAATTAGACAATCTTATATTATTGGCCTTTTGGAATAAAAAGGCAATGGGCATTAAGGCTGATTGCTTTGAATGCCAAATACAGTAATGATGTTTATATCGAACTCAGAGGCGCCTTATGATGGTAGACACTCCACCTGAGTATTTGTTAGAAGCAGACTGACGTCTGGCTCCTGCTCCAACAGTCTCAATGAATAAGTGGGCTTTCGTCTGAAGCGACAAGGATCAATGATTTAGGTGCGTCAATTCAGTCGACACTCTTACTGCATCGTTTAGGTGCCCTTAAAGGAGATCAAGCCTTACAACTAGCAACTTGGCCCCAGGTGCTGCCCGCCAG
>QCPL01000023.1 GCA_003212515.1 Prochlorococcus sp. AG-436-M02 | reverse complement strand
GCGCCGCATTTTTGAATTAATGATAAGTGATGGGTTCATTGTCGTTTTCATATTAAGGCGGTCTTCGTAGTAATCATCTGACCTACTAAAAGATCTACGCAATCTAGCTAACTAGCATCGATTAGGTTATCTAGATCAAAGTTTTCATAGTGCCTTGCCTTGAGCTCATCTATAAGGTTCGAGGCTTTTAGAAGAATTTTAAGCGTCCTGATGGGTTTTATTTTTCAGTCATTTAGAGCCTAAAGGTGTGAACAGAGTGTGAACGGATTTTGCAAATTCCTTGTAATCCCTGTGTATACTTACAGGCTCAATGTTCATTAGCCAGTAGTTAGGTTTAGTCATAGTCTGTAATCTCAGCGATACTTGATGGTTGGAATGGAGTTGGAATGAAACCTCATTCTTCCATCTCTTTTCTTTATTTTATTTCAATCACGTTTCTATTACTAATAACTAACAGATCGTAATTGACAGTTATTATCTTTTTCTTGATCAGTAGTCTTTGATAGCTATAGCAATAGATCCCAGGGCTATTATCTTAATAAATAGACCTTTGTGAATGGCAACGAGCTTAATGCTTGAGCATTAAGACCTATTGCTATTTGGTAGCTATTGATACAAAACTAGCCCACCTTCTAGTAATGGGGAGTGAGTAATGACCATTCAAAAGCCTTTCCATACAACTCCTCATGGTGGCTCAATTGTTTGCTTGCAAGGCCTGACTGGCAGAATGTTTAGAGCTTGTTCTTTAAATAAATGTACTTACACAGCAGGTCTTCATGCTGCTAAATCCTATTTAGATTGTCTTGAAAATAAAAAGGTTAAATTTCTTCCCTCACCAAGAAATAAAGAATGCATTCCAGTTCAGCGAAAAACAACTCTTAAATGGAATGCTGACGGAAGTCTCTCATCAGTTGATATGGCTAGAATTTTAAGTCGTCTTGAGAATGAAAGTCTCACTAAGTGTGAATTATCTTGCGAGTGGGGAAGTAGCAACTGATGAAGAGATTATCATTTTAATCAGAACTTGTAGATTGAATTCCATCGCCCTTTTATTCTTTTAATCTATCTTGACCTCATTTTTTGTTGGCGAGTAAAGATCAAAAGAGGTGTTTATACTCTTTGCGAGTTGTTTTTAGTTGATTAGAAATTAAATAGGAGTCCGAGCTCGTTGGTATTAAAATAAGAGCTGGACTCAAAGGGGGACATCGAAATACGTCCCCCTTCTTAATGTCTAGAAATTTCTTTACGTGTTTCCTTTTTTGGTTGTCATTAAGGAAATTCATTTGAAATTTTAAAAATAAAGGGGCCAGACAAGGCACCTTTATACCTATATTAGTTATCTCCATCACTCGGCTAGTTAAAAGGCTTAAGCTTTAACAGCGCACTTTTCAGTTTCATCAGCAGCAGGCTTGGTTGTTTTGTCTGCTGCTGGTGCTAGCGCTTTGAGTTCTTCGTGAAGTTCATGCTCACGTTCATCAATAATTTTGATACGTGACTGATAGTTCTCCTCAAGTCTTTTGCGTGAAGCTTCAAGATTGTCGAGTTCCTCTTGGCTTTGCTTACGTTTTATCTCCTCTAGTTGACTATCAGAGACAACATAAACAGTCCTCATAGGAGAAAAGAATGAGTCGAAGAGAACTGTGTCAAATAAGGATGTGTACATGATGTCCCGTGCGGGAATAGTATTATTTTGCCTCTAGTTTTAGAAATCACTAATCATGTAAACCGAAGAAATATATACGGTAAATATCACTTAAGACGGTTAATAACACTTTGATTAGTAAGGACCGTACAGTCTAAATACTTTCGTGAAAGCCCTATATGTAATTTACAAGAATGTGTTAAAAATGAATTAACCGAATAGGAGGATTATGAAACTCAGAACTCCTTTTACAGTCTTTCCAAATCCACTGAGAGATCTTGATCATATTCATGATTTCTCTTATGAATTACCACAACAAAAGCAAGATTTATTTTGGGAAGAGGAATGTAAACTTCATCCTGCTAAATCTACTTGTAAGCTCTACGAAGTGTAGACAGAATTCTTTGTCGTTATTTAGGGAATTTGCATACAGAAGCTCAGCATGTGAATTCAGGGCAAATACTTAGAACTGATGCACCAGTTGATCATGCAGGAAAAGGAGAGAATTTTGCTCCTACTGATTTATTGGCGACAGCAGTAGGGACTTGTTTCCTTACAGTGATGGGAATTACAGCAAAAGAAAAAGGTTGGGAATTAGGTGAGATAACAGTAGCAATTGAAAAGAAGATGACAATTCATGGTCCACGCAAGATTGAATCTTTATTACTACAAATTGAGATGCCAAGTGATTTAGAACCTGATCAATTAAAGGTTCTTCAAAAGGCCACGAAGGACTGTCCTGTATTGAGAAATCTAGATGACTCAATACGAATTGACGTTCAGTGGAATCAATCGAAAAGTAAAAAAAAGACTTCTCTAAACTTTGTTTCCACGAATGTGTTTAGGGAAACACCTCAAGTCACTTTCTTTGATGCAGGAGTCAAGGGTTCTAATGGATCTGATGTAGTCATTCATCATGGAAGTGCAATCTCTCCTCCAAATGACGATGAAATTGAGCAGTATTATGTGCATCATCACCAGATTGACCATAACTTGGTTTTAGAGGGGAAGCGTACTTTTAGCTTGCTTAACCCCGAATGGGAAGAGCCTCATCATGTGATTTACCTCAATCAAAAAATGGGTGCTCTACAGATACCTATTGGTACTTATCATCGATCTGTTTCAGGGGATGAAGGCAGTATTGTATTGAATCAGGCAGTTAGAGATAGTGATTTTGATCCTGCCAAGGAATTTAAGCCTGTTAGCTTGAGAGATAGAACTGACTTGCAGAAAGCAAAAGCAGCTGAGCCTGTTTTTTGGATTTGGGAAGATGGAAAAATCAGAAGATTGAAAGTTGGTGGCATTTCAAGTAGCAAGAAAAAGATCACGGCTTAATTGCAATTGGTTTTAAATTCTCTTGATTCAATTTTGTATAAATGAAATCCTTTTTCAATATTCAAGGCTCGCACTTCATTAGCCAGTAGCGTGGTTTCTGTTTTGCTATGGGATCTCAGCGATATTGCGATGTGTGGATGGTGTGTGGATGGATTCATATTCTCACCCTTATTTCTTTATTCTATTTCAATCAAGTTTTGATTACTAATAATCAACAGATCGCAACTGATAAAAAATATCTTTGATACCAATAAGAATCCTCTGTTGAGAAAACTAGTGACGGCAACAGATTCGTATTTATTCTATCCACGCAATGCTGGGTTATGGAGTGATAGCAAGCTGGTGTGTATTTCTTGGACTAGTTCCAGTTGTTTGCTCTTTGGATAAATGGATTGAGGAGAGTAGGTCAATATGGTTAAAAAAACACTTGAGAATATTCAGATAGTTGTTATTACTAGAAAGTATACTTGTAGATCATTGGGACTAAAATCTTTTCTTGCTAATAGCCTTAGAATTGCTTTAGTAAAATCTAAAGCTTCAGGTATCAAAAAAAAGTTAATAAGTAAATATCGTCAACTTTACCTAGATTTAAATTCTGAGAAAGATATAAAAAATGTTTCTAGCTTTAATCGACAAGATCATTTAACTGAAGAATTAGCCATTGAAGAAAGTATCATCTCTGATGTCTTACTTCAACCAGATATTCAGATAAAAGATGAAGTAATTGAAGAGCTAAAACAAACGTCAATTGAAGAACTGGCTCTTGACGATCATGAAAAAACAGATGTTGAGGTTTTACCCCCAGGATCTATACTCAAGAGAATCATTGTTAGAGAAGGCTTAATCGTAGAAAAGGTTTACAAGACTACGAAAGACATAAATATTTCAGTTTTCTTTTAAAAGTTTTTTGGTCTTTTTTTGGACGTCCCTTGATATTTGACTTTTTGTGCGTACTTCATTAGCCAGTAGCGTGGTTCCTGTGATGCCATGGGATCTCAGAGATATTGTGATGTGTGGATGGTGTGTGGATGAATTAACATTCTCACCCTCATATCTTTATTCTATTTCAATCAAGTTTTGATTACTAATAACTAATAGATCTTAGCTGATAGAAAATATTAGTAAAAACGTTTTCTGGGATAGTGCAGAAAGCTGAATCATGGGGCGTGTATTCTCTCGGTTCTCTTAATCTCAATTCAGTTGAGATCAAGAGAACTGGGACCTTTAACTCCCTTCGTACTACCTTGGGGACATTTTTTAGTGCTCTTGGAGTGGCTCAAAAGACCTTCGTATTGGTCTAAGGATTCGGATACTAAGACCTCTTCATAAAGGTCAGGATTCTTCCCATGAAAGTCTTGATTATCATCCATTGTTTAACGAGATGTCTTGTAGTTTGATTGATTGGCTTTTATGGAAGGCTTATAAGAATCCCTTTGAAAAGTAATTGCGGATGGCTGGCATTTTTGAAATTCTTTAATAATTGCTTTTCTTATTGCATCCTTTTGTATCAAACTTTTGGTTCCCATAGTAATAGCTTTGGTTGAAATTAAGCTACAGGTCTATTGTTTTACAGATGTATCTAATTTGACAAAATTATTTTTTAGCTGAATTTGTTTTTAAATGCTAATTTGCTTAGATTAAATACGGTAGTTTTATCGTAATTATGTATTGAGGAATACTAACTATGATAGTAATTCTACTTTGCATCGATGTTTTTAGAGAAAAGCATAAATAGATACACACATTTTCTTTTTCTTCTTAGTAATATATTTATCAAGAAATAATTTTGATTTCCGAGTTATGTCTTACTCTAATCTTAAGAAAGCCGAAATCCTCAATGGCAGGCTAGCTATGATTGGAATCATTCTCATGACAGTGACTGTCTTTACGTCATAAAATTTTTCTTAAAATTACCAGTTAAAATTAATGCTATACGAATCAGGAACGAGGGAATGCCACATTTTAGTTGAATCAAAGAATCGAATAGAAAGGATTCTTTTTGACTTAAATGGTATTGAAAACATTGATCATATTAGCTCTCAATTGCTTGCTATTTATAATCAGTTAGAGGGTATGCATGAATTGTATAGGAGTAAGCGTATTTCAAAAGAAAGCCCTCTCTAAAAAATCTGGTTGTCAAATTAGACACATTCCTTTTTTCTAATTCTGATAGTCTCTTTATAAAATTTATACAAAAAACAAATGAGTGAATTTGCAGTTATCTCTTATTCATTTTTTATAGCGATTTTTGGAATAGTGGTTATCTTTTTCTCATTCGAAGATGATGATGATCAAGGTGGTGGAAGAATGATGCCAATACCTCTAAAAAATTAACTAATTAATTTGATGAAAAGCAGAGATCGCTTTTTATTTTAAATTTTCCATGCCTTCTTAATGCTATGACTTACGAGATCACTTTGATTAGCTAGGTTCCTGTTGTGCTATGGGTTCTCAGTGATATTGCGATGCGTGGATAGAAGTTTCTAAGGAGTGCTGTGTGATTTATTCACAAGAAGAAGCTTCGCTCAAGCACCCTTTCCTTAGTTTTTTTATCCAATTCTGCAAAGACTTTAATGTTCTTATATCGAGTTGGTAATATACCCAGCGGCCACTTTGCCTATCCGTGATAACCCCAGCGTCTTTAAGAACTTTGAGGTGAAAAGAAATTCTGGATTGCGCTAAACCTGTCTCTTGCATAAGGTCACAAACACATTTTTCCCCGCTGGACAAGGATTCAATTATTTCCAATCTGATAGGTTCTGCTAAGGCTTTGAGTGAATCTATTGCTTTTTTATTGGCGACACCTGTACTCATTAATTAGTCAGCCAGAGCAATGTTGTAATTTTACAAGAATTGCCACAGCTATCAACAGAGATTGATATATCAATAATTCTTGATATATGCTATGCATGCATTTTGTCATGCGGAGTTTTATGCGCATTGGTATTAATGGGTTTGGTCGTATAGGGCGACTTGTTCTTAGAGCTCTCTGGGATAGAGAAAATATCGAGATTACACATATCAACGACCTATTCGGGGATGCAAAGGGGGCTGCACATTTACTGGAGTTTGATTCTGTTCATGGCCGATGGGATAAATCAATAAGTTCCGACCAGAACAAACTATCTATAGAAGGGCACTCAATATCTTTTTCACAAGAAAGCGATTTCACAAAAGTTCAATGGGATGAGACAGGGATAGAGCTAATTCTCGAATGCTCAGGAAAATTCAAATCTCCTCAAACGTTAAATCCATATTTCGATACTTTAGGGATGAAAAGAGTTGTCGTTGCATGTCCTGTTAAAGGTGAAATCCAGGGAGAGGATGCTCTGAATATCGTCTACGGTATTAACCACGATTTATATAAACCAAATAAACATCGCTTAATAACTGCTGCATCCTGCACGACTAATTGTTTAGCTCCAGTTGTAAAGGTCGTTAATCAAGCCTTTGGTATTAAGCATGGAAGCATTACAACTCTCCATGACCTAACAAATACACAAGTCATAGTTGATTCATTTAAGCCAGACTTAAGAAGAGCCAGAAGTGGATCACAAAGTTTAATACCAACAACAACAGGCTCAGCAAAAGCGATAGGGATGATTTTCCCAGAATTACAAGGCAAATTAAATGGCCATGCAGTTCGAGTTCCTCTCCTCAATGGATCTTTAACTGATGCTGTATTTGAATTAGAGAAAGAGGTAACGCAAGAAGAAGTCAATCATGTGTTCAAAGAAGCTTCAGAAGGAGAGCTAAAAGCAATACTCGGTTACGAAGAAAAACCACTTGTCTCTATTGATTATGTCAATGACTCCAGGAGTTCAATTATTGATGCTCTCTCAACCATGGTGGTCAACAAAACTCAACTTAAAGTCTATATTTGGTATGACAATGAATGGGGGTATAGCTGTCGGATGGCTGATCTGGTGTCACATGTAATAAAGCTAGAAAAAGAATAAAAATAAAAGCATGAGATTATCGTCATTACAGCAATATGGAATCGTAACGACCAACTATTGGGCATTCACACTTACAGATGGTGCTCTAAGGATGCTAGTGATTTTTCACTTTCATAGCCTTGGATATACAACCTTAGAAATCGCATTCTTATTCCTTTTTTACGAGTTCTTTGGCATCGTCACTAATCTCTATGGTGGATGGATTGGAGCAAGATATGGATTACGTCTAACACTATGGGTCGGGACTCTTTTACAAATAGTGGCCTTATTGATGTTGATACCAGTTTCGAGTAGTTGGTCGAAACTTTTGAGTGTCATTTATGTCATGGTTGCTCAAGCGATTAGTGGTATAGCAAAAGATCTCAATAAGATGAGTGCCAAAAGTGCAATCAAAACTGTCGTTCCAGATTCCCCTGAAGAAGATGGTGGAAATAATCAATTGTTCAAATGGGTTGCTATCTTAACTGGTTCAAAAAATGCACTCAAAGGAGTTGGCTTTTTTCTTGGTGGACTGTTGCTGACCAGTTTTGGTTTTAATACAGCAGTTGCATTAATGGCAATCGGTTTAGGTATTTCGTTTTTATTGACATTAATTTTACCTGGTGACATTGGGAAGATGAAAAGCAAACCAATCTTCAAAGACTTATTTTCTAAATCTCAAGGGATCAATGTCCTCTCTTTTGCACGCTTTTTTCTCTTTGGGGCAAGAGACGTATGGTTCGTTGTGGCATTACCTGTTTTTCTTGAAACGTATCTAAATTGGAATTTTTCTGAGATTGGAGCGTTCCTAGGATTGTGGGTTATTGGTTATGGCTTTATCCAAGCGTTTGCGCCGTCTTTAAGAAATTTATGGGGAAATAAAAGAAGCCCAGGGGTTTCTTCTGTTCAATTCTGGAGCGCTGTCTTAACTGCAATACCAGCTCTAATAGCTATAGCACTATGGCGACAAAGCAATCCAGAAATAGCAATTACAGTTGGATTAATAATATTTGGATTCATTTTTGCAATGAACTCATCGATACATTCATATATGGTTCTTGCATATACGGATAAGGAAAACGTAAGTCTAAATGTGGGCTTCTATTACATGGCAAATGCGGCAGGGAGACTGATTGGTACGCTCTTATCTGGTGTCCTATTTATGCTTGGGTCAGAAACATCTGTAGGAATGCAAGTTTGTTTATGGTGTTCAAGCTTGTTTGTATTCTTATCATGGTTGACCAGTCTTTCGCTCCCTTCTATAAATAACTCTGACTTTTTTGAAAAGGATTCTGCACAAGCAGAAATTAATTATTGACATAAAAAAAGAGGGGTTCAAGCCCCTCCTTTTCTTAAACTCTTAAGTTAGAGAGTTACTGTCCAATTCTTTTGACGGCTGAACGAGCTTTCTGTAGAATTTCTCCTTTAAGCGGAACAAACCCAAGGGAAGGAGCTTTTTCTTGAGCTTTATTACTAAGAAGATAGTTTAGTGACTCTTGGATGGCTTTTGTTTTAGAGCCATTACCAGTCTCATAAGCAAGGATCCAAGTTAAAGTTGCAATTGGATAAGCTCCACGTGCTTTTGGATTTGGGTTTGTGCCCGCTAGATTTCGATCTAAAGTGATTCCGTTGAGAGCTATTGCACCATTCTCCTTGCTTGGCTTTAGATACTCACCCGATAAATTTTGCAGAGCAGCTGCTTTAATGACTCCTTTGACATAGGACTGGTTAACATAACCAATTGTTCCTGGATTGTTGCGAATTAATCCTGCAACACCAGCATTACCTTTTCCTCCAATACCAGCAGGCCAATTAACTGATTTGCCTGTTCCTAAAGTCCATGTTTTAGAGAAAGCTTGCATGGAATTGGTGAAAGCTTTTGTTGTCCCAGAACCATCAGAACGATGCGCCCAAGTTAATTTTCCAGCAGGACAACCAACTTGGCTCCAGTCCGTGATTTTGCCCATGGCGATACGAACTGCTTGTTCTTGTGTAAGCCTGAGGTCACAATCGTAGTTATAGCCAAATGCAATGGTGCCTCCAACCATTGGGATTTGAACTAACCCACGTGTAACTTTGCCAATATCTTTGGCTTTCATTGGATCGTCAGACGCTCCAAAGTCAACTGTTTCATCAATGAAAGCTTTTCGTCCAGAACCAGAACCAATAGCTTGATAGTTCACCTTGGGTCCACCTTCAGCAGCTTGATCGGCAAACCAACGTGTGTATATTTTGGCAGGGAAAGAAGCACCCGCTCCATTAAGTCTCACACCTGACGTGGAATCACTTGATCCACATGCCGTAATGCTAGCTCCAAGAGCAGCCATGGAGACAAAAGAAAAAGCCTTCTTGGAGAAGGACATGAGAAAAGCAAGAACTGAATCAATTGCATTCTAATCAATAAAAGTTGTTTTAATCAAGTTTTATTGATTTATTTACCATAAAACGATGATGGAAGGTCGTCACTCGGGGCGGCTTTCACCTCTTAGACGATTGAGCCTTACGTCACTTAAGCCCTGAACCAATTGCCAGGCTATTTGGCCACTAACCCTTTCCTCGCAATAGAAATCACTGACGCAAAATCGAGGATCTCTGTAAGTTTCCTGCTTGAAGCAGCAACCGACCAGGCTCTTCCAATCCAGGTAATGCATATGTATTCTTTATATCAAGTATTATTGATATGATGATATATTATTTGTATATTTAATCAGTCAAATGTGGCTGCAGCTAATTGCACGGTTTCACCAAAGGTTTTAGACGGATTGTCAAAATTTTTGGAAACTAGTTTTGCTAGAAAGAATATTGTTCATATTTCCAAAGGAAATTATATTCCTTGGCTTAAAGGCAAAATCTGGATTGTTGTTAAAGGGTTAATTAAATTACGAGCGCCAAGAATTGATGGTAACGAATTTATTCTTGGTTTTGTGGGGCAAAATCAGGTACTTGGCGAACCATTTTCTTTCATTGACCACTGCAGTCCATTTACTTTGGTTGATTGTGAACTACTACACTTGCCTGTCGAAGAAGTATATAATTCTCCCCCTTTGGCCTTGGCAATTTTGGAGGCGCTCTCATTACGCCATCGTTCTACAGAATTAAATTTGACTGTTCTCTTAGAAAAGACTGCTGAAGAAAGGGTTAAAGCATTCCTTGAATTGATAGCTACTGATTTTGGTAAGCCAGTGGAAGAGGGCTTGATGATTGATTTCTTGATCACTCATCAAGATATTGCTAATGCAGTAGGACTAACGCGTGTAACCATTACAAGGATATTGTCTCAACTGAAGAAAACTGGTTGGTTGAGAAAATTAGATGGAGGTTTTTTGGTTATCGCTTTTTAAATGCATAAACCCTTTCTATTACTACTGTCCCAAATAAGGTTCGTGGTTCATTAGCCAGTAGTTGGGTTCAGTCATAGTCTGTAATCTTAGCGATACTCGATGGTTGGAATGGAGTTGGAATGAAACCTCATTCTTCCATCTCTTTTCTTTACTCTATCTAATTAGGATTTGAAGGAATAGGAATTACTGCCAATGATGATTGATAAGTAAACTTCTTCTATTCGGAATCTAATTGACCATTTGTCTTTTGCTGTTTGGTATAAAATGAAACGAGAATGATTATCATTCCTATGTATATTATGGTTGTAAATTTTGTGAGGAATCCCAATGAAGCTTTTCCAGCAACTGCTGGTAGCTCCTGCTGCTTTGGGTCTTTTAGCTCCTTTGGCTGCTAATGCAGCTGAAGTCAACATCAATGATGTTGCTGGCTCAAAACCGATAAACCAACCATGAGATTGAAACTCTCTTAGTCTTTCTGCTGGCATGGTTTCTGGATTCATCGTTCTGTTGATGATGGCTTGATTGAATTTTTCTTTAGGAGTTGCTTCGCTTTTCTTATTGGAGTATTAAAGGTTTCTTTTCTCTGTGATGTTAAGGATCGACTTAAAGACTTTTAAAATTTGTATTGCAAACCAATTCTTCCAGATAATGTCTCAGTCCCTGAGACATTAAATGTAACTCCATCGTCTATGTGCTTATAATCGTTGAATCCTAGATAAGTGATTTTTGCTAAAAGCTTTGTCTTTGTGCTCAAGGGATAATTGAATCCTGTGCTAATACCATAAGTAAATGCATTGTTGTCGCATCTATCATTTCCCTCTGATGAACAGAGTTCTGTTTGATCTATATTAGTTGTACCAATCCCTAAACCTACAAATGGGGTCCATTTTTTATTGTCTAGTTCAAAATCCCTATAGGTTGTAAATAAAAAGGAATTTGTTTTTGTAGTTAGTCCATCAGTTGCAGAATTGTTTCTTGTATATGTAACCTCACTTCTGAACTTGTTCCCAAAATCGTAGCCTAGTCCAGCTTCATAATTAAACCCAAAATCATAGTCAAATGTTCCAGTAATTAGTCCAAATACGTCATAGTCCAAATCTGAATGTTTACCTAGACCTGTTGATAAAGTCCCATAAAATCCTTTATTGCTTATATATGTCTCAGCCTTCAATATATTGCTAAAACTTGTTAGTTCTAAAGTAGTTAGAAGCAGGATAAGAGTTCTTAAAGACCTTTCTTTCATTCAACTTGTACAAAAATTCAGAGCGATATTAGCATGGGTTTAGCCTTTCTAGTATGACTAGATCTGTCGATACGCTGGGTTGTGTCAGAGTTTAAGCCCTCTTTTTGAGCTGCTTTACTCCTTCATGCAAGTGCTGCATCATTCCATTCACCATGCTTATATCAATCCTTAAGACCTTGTTTTAAGCAGTTGCATATCTAATTTGTTATTTGACTGGCCGTATGAAGTAAAGAAAGGACGAACTTAAAGTTGGAATGGAGTTGGAATGAAATTTTCCGATTTCTTTAAAACCCACTCCTTTACTCGTCTTACGTACTTCATTAGCCAGTACCGTGGTTCTTGTTGTGCCATGGGAACTCAGCGATATTGGGATGTGTGGATGGTGTGTGGATGGCTTAACATTCTCAAACCTATGTCTTTATTCTATTTTATCTATATTGCTGAGATAGCTGTTTTAAAGTCATTTCTTTTTTTTGACCATTCTCTAATGATTGGCTTAGTTGTAATAAGACTTGAATGCTATTTGTATTTGCAATAGAACCTAAGGCTATTAGTGCTGCGTCGGAAATTTTTTCATGGCTATGCTTCACTATTTTTGCAAGTTCATTACAGACTATTATCCCATCTCTTCTTTGAAGAATACGAATAGTTTTTAAAACTACTGCTTCACGGAAGTCGCTAATTGGTTCTTTTAGAATCTCAATGAGCAATTCATCATTGATTTGATGAGCTTTAAATTTTAATATTTCCAACCCTGCTAATCGAATAGCCTGAGACTCTTCAGATAAGATATTCTTTAATCGTTGAATTGGAAAATCCCCTCCCCAACAACTGAGTGCATGAAGAGTTTCCACTTGAAATTTACTTTTGCACTTGAGTTGACTAAATAGCCAATCTTTGGCTTCGGTTTGATAGCACAACCCCGATGCATAAATGAATTCAGGTTGAATACCTTCTTGATCAATAAGTCTTTTTAGGTGTTGCCATCCTTTTTCGCCCAGCCAACCTAGACGTTCTGAGATTGAATAGCGAAGATCTTCTGCAAGGCTAGCGGAGTAAGCATCAGCTAACCATGAAGGGTCAAGAGATGACCTCTTCCTAGTGAGATAAATTTTTTCTCGTAGAACTTCTTCTTTGAAAATCAGTGAACTTTTAATCATCTTGCACCAAGTTCGGCAGCTAACTCTCTTTCTAATTTCTCATCATGAACTGTTGGCAAAACATTAGACATTTTTGTGCGATGAGTGCTGTAAAACAACATTCCAATGAATACCATCCCACCAATAACATTTCCCAAAGTCACAGGTAAAAAGTTCCAGAAAATAACTTTATAGAATGGAACTCCAGACCCCATTAGTGGCCCAGCTGTATGTAAAAACATATTGACTACTATGTGCTCCATTCCCATTGTTTGGAATGCTGTAATTGGCAACCAACAAGCGAGAAGTTTACCTGGGACACTTTTGCTCACAAGAGCCATTGTTACTCCAAGACATACAAGCCAGTTTGCAATTACGCCTCTTAAGAATGCGAGGAAAAATCCTGTAGAACCTAGAGCCTCATATTTGGTAACAACATTTGTTTTGTTAAGAGCAATAATCTTTGCAGCTACAACAGCCCATCCCTTTCCCCCTTCAGCTGCCGCTAAAGGATCTACATTCCCCCCACTTGTAAGACTAATTGATAGTAAAACTGCTACTAAAAATGTTCCAAGAAAATTCCCTATCCACACCCAAGTCCAATTTCTAAATGTATTTCTCCATGAGGACTTTCCTGCCCAAGTTGCCATAGGTAATAATGCAAAATTACCAGTTACTAACTCCATGCCAAAAAGAACAATACTGGCAAATCCAAATGGGAAAATAACTGAACCTAAAAAAGGCATGCCAGATTGAATCCCAACTGTAATTGCCAAACAAGTTGCTAAACCCAGTATTGCTCCTGAATAAAAACCTCTGACCATTAGATTTTTAATGCTCACAGTAGATTTCTTACCTCCAGCTGCAATCATTCCATCTACCAATTCATTCGGTAGCACATAGTCCATTTGGGAAGAATTAGATTCCATTTGTTGCATTAGTTTCTATATATTTGGGGATAATAAATCTATTAATTGCTAATACGATTCATTATTTTAGAGAAAAAATCTTGACCTCCTTTTTCTCTATTAATCTCTGGAAGTTCATCACCCATCCTCATTAACCAGTTGATAAATCTAGAGAAGTGACCCTTTAACTTTTGTTTCATAGGTTTGTAATTACAATTAGTTTTGGTGAGTAGCAGACTAAGGAGATTGACTGCTTTTTATTGATTTTCCTATTACCGCTTTAGGGTATTTCAAAAAATTAATAGGTTCTTCAGATGTTTCTTTCTTAAGCTTTGCCGAGTAGGTTTCAATCAAAATGTCTTTTAATCTATCTTTTAAATCATCAACTATCACGCCTTTATATTTCAATTCCCCAATTTTATTATTCGCACCTTGCTCTCCACCAATAGTTATGTTGAATGCATCAACCATTTTCCCTGAACTATTCTTCGCTTTAGTTCCAGTCAATCCAACTGCACCCATATATGCTTGACCACAGCTATTTGGGCAACCTGTCCAATGAATTTTCAGCTCTTCAGGCAATTCAATTTCTGCTTCGAGTTCTTTCGCTAATTTTGTAGCATTTTCTTTAGTATTTGTTTGAGCAAAACTACAATATGTTTTCCCAGTACAAGCAACAGTCCCAGCAGAAATTGGATTAGGATTTAAACTAAATTTTTTAAATAAATTATCATTTTTGAAATCACTTAATTTTTCTTTTTTAATATCAATAATAATAATATTTTGATCTTCAGTAAGGCGAACTTCTCCGCTCCCAAAAGTTATGCTTGTGGTTGCGATATCTTGAAGATCTTCTGAGCTTAACCTTCCTACAGGAATATGAATTCCTGCGTAGTATAGATCCTTCTGCTTTTGAGGATGAATTCCAAATATGGAACGCGGTTTGTCTGAAAATGATGAGCCTGGGTCATTTTCTAATGGTCCAAGCCTTAGTTCAACTAAGTTTCTAAATTCTAATATCCCTATTTCATTTAAATAATATCTAAACCTTCCTTTTTGTCTTTTTTCTCTCTCACCATTATCTCTCCATATAGAAATGATTGCACCAGTTAAATTACATATCTCATCTTTTTTTATCCATACATTTAGTGGTACAGCATAGTCATTTAGTTGTGAAGAAAGTATTCCTCCAACCCATACTCCAAACCCTAGTTCATTTCCTTTCTTTATTGGATGAAATATAATATCATTATGAAGAAGAAAATTATCTTCTGAACCTGCAACTGCTGTGTTCCATTTCCTAGGTAGATTAGAAAATTCAGAATTACCCTTTCCTTCATTAGTAAGGAATTTCTCTAGTTTTAATGTGTAAGGTCTAGTATCTATAATTTCGTAAGGGTCTATCCCTGCTAAAGGATTACCAGTTACATTTCTAGGATTATCGAAGCCAGATTGAATAGTTTGAAGACCCGATTCTTTTATTCTTTTAAGTATCTCTGGAAGATCATTAATTAATATTCCTCTGAGCTGTAAATTTTGTCTTGTTGTTATATCACAACTTCCATTTTCGTCATACCTGGCAACTATAGAAGCAATGATTCTTAATTGCTTAGCAGTTAAGATTCCATTTGGTATTCTGAGACGCAGCATGAATTTCCCTGGTGTTTTTGGGCGCCAAAAAAAACCATACCATTTCAATCTAAGTTCTAAATCAGTTTTATCCATTTTTTCCCAACCAATTTTGGCAAATTCTTCTATTTCCTTACCAATTAATAGGCCATCTTTCTCGGCTTTGTTCCTTTCAATCTTATTTAATTTTTTACCTTCTAAGTAACTTTTCATTTGCTTAGATTAGCTATTGCGGTGAATAGCTAGAATTAGAATTGTTGTATTGGAGTATTACTATTAATATTTTCTTTGGGATTTCTTGTTGTATCGATTTACACAGATTTGATGAATGATCAATGATCTTTGATTTTGTATTAATCGATACTTTGCTTTTACCTCTGATCAATTAGCTAAAACTCATTTCCTAATCCTGTGTTCTGGATTAATATTTGCTACTACCTAATTCCCCGATCCAGGTAAAAAAACCTTCTTGGAGCATTCTTAATACTTTTTTCATTGCATAAATATCTCGGTCAAGTGTAGTTTTGAAAATATTTCTCTTCTTATGACCCTTGATTCCTTTGTTAGGCATGATTAATTATAACTTCTGAGAATAAAACATTTTCTATGATTTAGGTCTGTACCAGATGATACAAAAAAGATATCTTCTCATTCCAAACTTTTTAAATTGCTTGCTTCATTTCAAAAGAACTTTCTAAATATTTAGAGTCTTTATTAGCCATGGCGGCAAAATCATCATCTGAATCGCATTTATACATAAGATTAATTATACGTTCAGGATCAATATTGAGATTGGCTACTTCCTCCCAAAGCCTATTTGTTAACTCATCATCGCAAAGTTGAAATTGAGCATTTATTAATTCACGAGTTAATGAGTAAACTTTTTCCTGATCTTTTGTTTCTTTAAAAACTCTAGGCTGGTATTTCAGTTCAATGAGGCCTTCTTTTTTTTTACTTAAGAATTCAATCGCTTTTTTGATAAGTGAAGTCATGCTATGGATACATCGAAAATAGGCGTTGCTTTTTAGTTAGGGAAAAAACCCCTTAATGTGTCAATAAAGAGTGAATGCTGAAAATCCATATCTTTTCTATTAATAGCAACAAGAGGTGGAAAGGAGAATAAATTTTTAAAGACAGTTGTTAATCCAGTTGAAAAGGTCGTACAAGGATCTCCTGTTGTTTAACTTTCTAAGGCTCATACTTCATTAGCCAGTAGCGTGGTTCCTGTTGTGCCATGGAATCTCAGCGATATTCGATGGTTGGAATGAAACCTCATTCTCCCATCTTTTTTTTGCACCACCTAATTAGGATGTGAAGGGAATAAGATAAGAATTACTGGAATCTATAGATCACAACTGAAAACAATATTTTTAGAAAAACCTTTATGAAACATCCAGTGATGTTTGTTTTTTTCAGATTGTCGGAGCAAAAAGTGTCCAGAAAATCTAGATTTTTCTTTTTTTGAGACTAATAATTAATCCATGTAGAACTGATCTAATTATTCTTTCTATGGAAGTAAATAGAAAATTATTGA
>QCPL01000022.1 GCA_003212515.1 Prochlorococcus sp. AG-436-M02 | reverse complement strand
TCAGCATCTGACAACAAGCTTGCTTCTGAGTACAACTTTATGCTGATGATGCATACAAGTTTTACAGGGAAAGATCATTTACATATAAGTTTAGACCAAGGCAACCATGACGACCTTGTCATGGATAGTGCGATGGACATGGTAATGTCTAACGTCACAGTTAGCTCATTATATTACCAATTCCCTGTAGGTGATTTCCAAGTAACAGCTGGTCCTTTGCTTGATCAAGACGATATTGTCTCAGCGACTACATCTATCTACTCTGATGCATTTAGATTAGCCGGGATGCCTCATGGTCTTGTAGGCAATAAGAAAGGTCCTGGTGGAGCTATTTCCTGGGAAAACGACAGCGGCCTAAACGCTTCATTCTCTGCCATTGCGCCTCATTCGAGCATGGTAGCAGGTGGTGCTGACGCATCAAAGGGAATGTTCACGAAAGAAACCAACGATTTCATCACAGCTTCTTTAGGATATGACTCCGAAAACTACGGCGGTGGTTTGATCTATACAGATGACGACAGTGACACTAGTTTTGGTGGGGGTGTTTATTTTAGACCTGATGACAACTTCCCAACAATTAGTGTTTCGTATGACTCACTATCAGATTCAGACGCTACAGATTCATCTAGTTTAATGATTGGTCTAGATTATGAAGTAGGTCCTGGTACAGCTAGTGCTGCTTATGAGAGCAAGGATACTGCTGGAACGACTACTTCTAACTATGAGGCTTACTACAACTATCCAATTAATGACGGTGTTTCCGTTCAAGGTGGGGTATTTGTAGAAGAGAAATCTGGTTCTACACAAGACACAACTGGGTACATAGTTGAAACATTCTTTAGCTTCTAAGGAATCTTCGCTGATTACTTAAGCAAAACTTAATTTCAGCTCCTTTAAAAAGAGTTCTTGGCTATTAGCTAAGAACTCTTTTTAACTCCTAAAGATACTAAAAACTAAGCCTATCAAAATCAACCTTTATCTCACTGCTATTAATGATGCATTGAACAAGGCATCCAAAAATTTCCCATACGATGAACTCCTTTGCAACCAAGTTTCTTTGCTTGGGCCTCTGCTTCTGCTTTTGTAGAATAAACAATATCATTCTCTAATTTACTGTGATTTGAATCCTTGCCTTTCGAATGCACTGAACCATGATGTTCATGTCCTCGACCACTTGGACTCCACTCCCAAATACCCATAGTTGTAATACCCGCAGAGAATATTCCCATGCCTACTAGAGAAGCATTTACCACTCCCATAGCTACAGCTCCTAAAGAAATAACTCCCATTGGCACAACTCCAATTGTGACAACTCCCATTGGGACTATCCCAATAGAAATGAAGCCTAATGGAGCTATGCCAAAAGCTATTTTTTTAGGTTTACTGCCACAATGATTAGAATCTTGAGATTGCTTCTGGTCAAAATTATTTTTTGTCATTAAATCATGCCTTAATTGTGAATGTGATGATCATGCTCCTGATCATGAACTTCATGCATTGAACATGGCATCCATTTCCTGCCCATCTTATGAGCTCCACTGCATCCAAATTTACTTGCTGCTTTTTCTGCAGCAGCCTTTGTGTGATAAAGACCTTTCATCCCATTTGCATGATCAGGAATAAGTAATCCGGCAAAAGTTAAGCCAGTGAAAAGAAAAAGAAATTTCCTAGAAAATAAAAGCTTGTACATATTTTTCAATCACTTAAAAAAAGCACTAGAACTTCTAGAAAAGCTAACAGCCATCTTACGTAAAAAGACAAAATTTATCAATTTATACTTTTTTCAGCATATAAAATGAAGCCTTTTAAATCACGAACTAAGCACTCCTCAGAAAATGATGATTTTTTATTACTGAGAGTTAACGAGCGGAAAACCTAAGGAAGCAACACAGAGGACACTGATCAATGGACCTGGCGCCAAATTAAAGATCATCGCAAGTACAAAACCTAAAAGTGATATTCCAACCCCAAATATTGAAGATCGAGCCATAGCAGCCCACAATGTTCGGGCTTTTTGTAATCCCCACAAAGTTGGCATAGAGAGCAAAGCAATCACAAGAATGACACCAACAGCAGACATTGAACTAACAATGACGAGAGCAGTTGTAAAACCAAGGAGTAAGTTTAAAAAAGACACTTTAATACCATTTGCTTCAGCACCTTCTGGATCTAATCCAACATGAACCAATTTATCGTAACCAAAAATTGTCAGGGAAATGAATACTAAGAAGGCAATCAGAGTTCTTAGGAGGTCTCCTATGTTTGCAGTGAGTAGATCACCAAATAAAACAGCTTCTAAATCAATTCGGATACCTAGAAATGGAATCAAAAGAAGACCAAGTCCAAGTGATCCAGCAAGAATCGTATTCATTACAGCTTCATAATTTTCATTTTTTTTATTTGTCAAACTTTCAGTTAAAAGGGCCCCTAATAACCCACTAACAACTCCTCCCAAAGAAGCGTCAACGCCAAGTGCTACTGCCAGTGCTAAACCTGGCATAACACAATGAGAGATTAAATTGACTTGCAGAAGACGCTTGTGGGTAATTAATATAGTTCCCATCGCTGGGCAAATTATTCCTGAGAAGAAAGTTATAAAAAGAGGGATTATCCACCAATTTGAATTCAGCAAAGACATCAAGCAAATGATTCAGTATGGTCAGGAAAAGAGATCAAAAGACTGTCTTGCCAATGAATAAAGCGCAACCCGAAATTACCAAACGTCAAAAACATCTGCTTGATAAGCTCAAAAAATGTGATGATGAGCTGAGTGGGCAAGACCTCTATAGAGAATTGCAAGATGGTAAAAATGCAATGGGATTGGCAACTGTATATAGAAATTTGCAAGTTCTGGTTAAGCAAGGCTTGGTTCGGTCTAGGCATCTTCCAACGGGTGAAGTTCTCTATACTCCAGTTGAAAGAGATACCCATCATGTAACCTGTGTTAATTGTGGAGAAACTACCAGATTGAATAATTGTCCAGTCAAAGGGATTGAGTTGCCTAAGAAAACCTCTAAACAGTTTGAGATTATGTTTCATACTCTAGAATTCTTTGGTCTTTGTAAAGACTGCTTGCAAAAGGAAACTGCTTAAGTTGATTTCAGAAGAATTACCCACAACAATGATTACCCATAGAGCCTATTGAAAAAAGTTTTTCTAATACCTGCTGAGGAGTGCCAGAAGCTAAAATGGTTTTGTTTAAAGCTACGACCCTATCATAAGTATATAAAGACTTACCCCAATCATGACTACTAACAAAAAGGATTAGTCCAGAATCAGCCAATTGACGAACAATTATTAAAAACTTCTCTCTAGCAAGAGGGTCCAAGGAAGCACAAGGTTCGTCAAGAAGAAATATTTTTGCTGGTCTAATTAAAGTTTTTGCAAGTAATGCTCTTTGTTGTTGCCCACCAGAGAGTGAATCAAGCCTCCTCTTTGCCAACTCAGGTATTCCAACTCGTTGCAATGCAGCTTCAAGTTCACAACAAGTTGTTTTTGAACTATTCACTCGTCCCAAAGAGACTAATCCCTCAACGGTAATTGGGAAGCTCCAGTTAATAGAACTTCTTTGAGGCATCAAGGCAACTTGATCTCGAACATTCATCAATGGTTCCCCATCTATCCTGATCTGCCCTTTATTTGGCTGACTTTGCCCTTGGAGTAGACGTAATAACGAAGATTTTCCTGCACCATTTGGCCCAACCAATGCAGTCAAAGTACCTGACCTAAGCTCGATTGAAACATTGTCCAAGGCAAGTTGACCTTGTCTTGAATAAGAATAAGCCAGGTTTTCGGCTATCAAACTAGTCATAAATCAGAGCATTCCCTGACAAAAGAGTAGTACGATAAACTTATGGGAATGAAAATCATTATCATTTGCTAAGTATGCATGATGGGTTATCCAATGCCGTTTCTTTTAGGCCAATTACAATTGTTAGCTCAAAAAAATCCTTTAGGAAATAAATCATTTTTTAGAAATTCTCTTCTAGCAGGAGCAATTGCCTTATCTGGAGTTAATCAGAGTGTTCAAGCAAATAATAAATCAATCGTTGCCGTAGAGCCATTAGTTTGTGATTTAGTTTCAGCAATTGCGTTACCTTCCTCTCCGGTCACTTGTTTGATTGATAGAAAAAAAGATGTACATGATGTGAAAATTTCTCCTAGGCAAGCTCAAGCTCTAAAGAATGCAAGTCAAGTTTTTACTCTTGGTTCAGAGATGACTCCCGCAATGAAAAAATGGCTGGATAACCCCGTAACGGTTGTTGTCGGTGTAAGTGCAATAGAAATTGATGACCACGATGATCATGACGATCATTCATCTGCGAAGCATGACGACCACGATGATCATGACGATCATTCATCTGCGAAGCATGACGACCACGATGATCATGACGATCATTCATCTGCGAAGCATGACGACCACGATGATCATGGAGATGGATCTTTTGAATGGGCTGGTGTCTTTGAACTTTCACCAGGAACCTACAAATGGTCTTTTGCAAAAGTCGATGGAGACTATGCAGATCCTGCCATGAAAATGGTCATTCTTAAATCTGGGGATATTGAAGCATCAGAAGCGCTTGCTGAAGAATTATTAGAGTCCAAAAAATCAGAAGTTAAACGCAATAATGACAAACTTGTTGCACAGGAAAAAGCCTATCTTCTTACATTTAATGAGAGAAAAGACAGCACAACATTCAATGTAAAAATCAAAAAAGCTGGTAAATATGCATTCTTTACTGAGCATATGCCTTTTGAGTTTGAAGCCGATGAACATTTCTTTAAAGATGTTTCAGGCGATGATATTGAACCGATAGCTCAAGTTCCAGATGAAGGTGGTGATCATCATCATCATGATCATGGTGGACTAGATCCCCATGTTTGGCATGATCCTCATAACATCATCAAGATGGGTAATGTCATTTCTAAAAATCTCAACAAGAAAATTTCAGTCTTTAATAGAGAAACTAAAAAAGTTTTAAAAGAAAGAACTCAAGCGGTTAATTCTCTTTTAGAAGATTTAGATCAATGGACTCAACGACAAGTAGCCACAATCCCTTCTAATCAAAGGACGATAGTTTCTAAGCATAAAGCTATGGAATACTACGGGGATGCCTTTGGTTTGAAAACCATTAGCTTATTGGATTTTCTTGGTCATTCATCGAGCCTTAGGCCTCAGACCATTTCCAAAGTAATAACAGAGCTTAGAGAAGAGAATGTACAAGTTATATTTCCAGAGCAAAAACCTTCTTCAAAACTATTGAAAAACTTAAGTAGACAAACTTCTACCCCTATAGCAAAACAACAGATTTTTGTTGATGGTTTAATGCCTACAGGAAATACTATTTCTGTCGCTGTTCATAACACATGTACCATCGTTAATTCTTTGGGTGGTTCCTGCAATAAGAAAGCAGGTAATCAACTAGAGAATAGGTGGGATACATTAACTAAGCGTTAATTTGAAAATTCCCGACCTTCTTTTTAATTTCATATTCAACTGTAATTAACATGGCTAAAATTAAAGGTTTAGAAACTTATAAGAGATATTGGGAAGATCAAGCAAGTTTTATGGATCAATCACCATGGGACTTGCGAAAGATCTTAAAATTAACTTTCTCAAATGACTTTGATAAAAATATAGAAGAACTTAAATTTTCAGATCACTCCATTTCAAAAGAAGATGGGAAATTAATCTTACGGCTAAAAGTTCCCTACAACTACTCTGAGCTTGATGATTTTGAAGGAAAGGCTATCGAGCTCTTGGGTATCGACAAGAATTACTTAATCGATATGAGCTTCACCAATTCTAATTGTACTAATACTTAAGAACAACAAAATGACTGTCGAGCAAAAAGTACCTGTCACCATCCTAACGGGCTTCCTCGGCTCTGGGAAAACCACCCTCCTTAATCGGATTCTGAGTGAAGAACACGGTAAACGAATAGCTGTAATCGAAAATGAATATGGTGAAGTTGGTATTGATCAGGGTCTGGTCATTAATGCTGACGAAGAAGTCTTTGAAATGTCCAACGGTTGCATTTGCTGCACCGTTCGTGGAGACCTAATTCGCGTATTAGGCAACCTCATGAAGCGACGAGATAAATTCGACTATGTATTAGTTGAGACAACAGGACTTGCTGATCCTGGACCTGTTGCTCAGACATTTTTTATGGATGACGAAATCCGTAATGAATTTTCTCTTGATGGCATTGTTACTCTCGTTGATGCGGCTCATATTGATCAGCAACTCGGTCGTAGTGATGAAAGTTCTGAGCAGGTTGCCTTCGCAGATGTCCTTGTCCTAAACAAAACGGACTTAGTCTCTGATGAATCTCTCGATATTCTTGAATCACGGCTACGCGATATGAACCGGATGGCTCGTGTTGTTCGTAGTAAGCAAGCGGAGGTATCTATTGATACTGTGTTAAACCTTAGTGCATTTGATCTAGATCAGGTTTTAAAGCGTCGCCCCACTTTCCTTGAGCCAGAATATCCATTCGAGTGGACAGGTGTTTTTTCTCTTGAGAAAGGTCGTTATGAACTTAGCCTTGAAGAAGGTCCTGATCCCACGATGTCGCTGGTCGTTCTGGAAGATCAGGGGATTGACGAAGCAGCTCTTAATGCTGGTGCTGAATCTTGCGTAAGACTTTACGCTGACTCTGCGGAACTTCTTCATCCTGGAAGCACAGTCCCAATTGAAAAACATGTCAGTCTTCAGCTTCAGTCTAATGAGCGTAAATCTTTCTTTTTAGAACTTGATAACCCTACTCATATTGGGCTTTTCACCCAGCACACAGCAGAGGAATTTGATATCAAAGTATCCCGAATTGATACTTTAATTACTACAACTGAAAGTGATGGCAAAAATGATGCTTTGGTCCAACCTGAAACTGAGCGGACTTGGGTGGCAGAGCATGAACATGATGATGAAGTGGGCTCAATTGCTATTGAGCGAATAGGTGATGTCGATCCAGAAAAACTCAATAAGTGGTTGAGTCGACTCCTATCAGAAAAAGGTGTAGATATATTTAGGACAAAAGGGTTTATAAGTTACGCGGGTGAATCCAGGCGAATGGTTTTTCAAGGGGTTCACATGCTCTTCACTGCTCAGCCAGATAAAGAGTGGGGGAATGAACCTCGCCATAATCAATTAGTGTTTATCGGTCGAAATCTTGATGAAAAAGAGATGTGTCGGGAGTTTGATAAGTGCCTGGTGTAGAAGGGTTTAGTCCCCAGGGGATGCTTCACGAGGGCTGGAGTGCTGAAGTTGAAGACTATGCCATAGTTTGTGGGTGGACCTTAGGTGGCAAAGCACTCTTAGTAGGTGATGTTGCAGGTGGACTTTATTTATTTGAGGGTAAATCTGGAAGCCCCCTTTGGCAGAAAAAAGAGGTCCATAAAGGAGGACTACTCGCATTATCTATACACCCAGATGGAGATATTTTTGCAACTTCAGGACAGGATGGACGTGTTCTTATTTGGAATAGCGAAGAAGGGGAGTCAACTAAAGTCATAGAGCTTGGAGACGGTTGGGTCGAACACCTGAGATGGTCACCAGATGGACGTTTCTTGGCTGTAGCCTTTTCTCGCAGAGTGCATGTATATGGGATTGATGGCCACGAGCATTGGAAATCAGGAGAACACCCAAGCACTGTTAGCTCGATCGCTTGGTCAAAGTCGAATGAACTAGCAACTGCATGCTATGGCCGAGTAACTTTTTTTGATGTAGTTTGTGATGAGGTTAACCAGAAGTTTGAATGGCAAGGCTCACTTGTTTCTATGGCTCTAAGCCCTGACGGTGATGTTGTAGCTTGCGGTAGTCAGGATAATTCTGTTCATTTTTGGCGTCGTTCAACTGATCAAGATTCTGAAATGACTGGGTATCCGGGTAAGCCAAGCCAGTTAGCATTTGATCAGAGTGGCACAGTCCTCGCCACTGGGGGAAGTGATGTCGTAACAGTTTGGAGTTTTGAAGGTAATGGCCCTGAAGGCACTGCCCCAGGACAATTATCTCTTCATACTGATTCGATTTCTAGTCTTGCTTTTTCTAATCATGGAATGCTTCTTGCTTCAGGAGCTAGAGATGGCTCTGTTCTTGTTTGGTTTCTCAAGAATAATGGTGATGGTGACCCACTTGGTGGAGCATTCGCGGGAGAGCTAGTCTCTGCAATTGCCTGGCGGCCTGATGACTGTTCCTTGGCAGCAGTAAATTCTAAAGGAGGCCTTACCGTTTGGGAATTTAAAATGCGTACTAAATCTTCCCCTAAAGGGTTCTGAACATACTTTTTTAAAAGAAAAAGTTGCTAGATAATTCAATGTCAAAGTAAATCAGTGATTTAACTAAAAATGAGAATCTGGGTGTTCCATAGTGGTTAGCTTTGTCTCATTTGAAGATGACGATGATCAAGGTAATGGAAAGAAGATGCCAATACCACTGAAGAATTAATAAATTTATTTGATCTAAATGCGTCGTCTCATTCCTTAGTTGAATCACATTTTGGAGTATCAATTTTTTTATTAAGTCTCTCAATTTTAGATATATCCAAGTCAGCTACCTCCAGTCCATACAGATCAGCGATTTTTGTCATAGCTAGACCTTCTGCTCCTGCCCAAGATTCTGCCAAAACTGCCCAGGTTTTCTGGCTAAATTCAACTCCCAAGTTTTCATTGTTGTTTCTTTTCTCATCCGTCTCTATGACTTTCTTTAACCCCTTGGGACTGAGATGACTTTTGATTCTTAAGAAAACAACTTCCAACATTGAGTAATAGAACTTTTCCATTGCATTGTTGTAAGCCCATTCAGCATCTTTCTGAGCTTTTTTGGCATACTCTGCTGAGATTTCTTCACTCATTTGTTTATTATTTGAGGACTTGCATGAATAGATTGCAAGTATTTTACTCATAAGGGATTTCTTGTATTCTTTCTAATCCATCTCTATGCTTAAAGATTAACACTTCATTAGTCATTAGATTAGTTCCTTTGATAGCAAGGGATCTCAGAGATAACAATTAAACCTTCTTTTAAAAAAGCTTTTAAAATATTTTATAAAAAATCAAATATTAATAAAATAATTTTTCATCTTATCTTCTTGAGTTTTCTTGCAATTGCCTCAATATCATTGTAGTCATAATCATAAGCTCTGATAAAACTATTAGCTCCAAATATTTTAAGTATTCTCCTTTGCCTAGGCGATCTTTTGTTCAAGCTTAAAAATTTATTAGTTAATTTTTCAGTAAACCCAACCCCAAAATGTTCATCAAGATTGGGCTGCGCTAACCAATGATAATCTGCATATGCCGGTGTCTTCCAAATAGAGGAAACTTTACTTAAATCTATTTGGCCATTAGATAAATTTGCTTTCCATACTTCTTCATTTACTGCTCCTACCTCATAAGAACCACTTTGCACCAAAACAATTGTTGCATCATGACTCCCGCTAAAACCAGCTCTGCCGCCTTTAAAGTCGGATATAGAAACTCCCGCTTTCGCTAAAAAATGTTGGGGCATCAACCTACCAGAAGTCGAGCTTTCAGATCCGAAAGTAAATCGTTTTCCTTTTAAAACCTTTAAACCATTTATATTTGAAATAGGCTGAATTTGACTTTTTGAACTAGCAATAAATAAACTATGAAATTCTGCATCAATATCTCTCTGAGCTATCACTACTGATCCAGGTTTTTGCAACCTAGCCTGTACTCCCGTAAGGCCACCAAACCAAACCAAATCTAGATCACCGGTACGAAAAGCGCTTACAGCTGCCTGATAATTAATAACAGGTTTATATACAACTTCAATTGAAAGGCTTTCACTTAGTTCATCTGCTAAAAGAGAATATAATCTATTGAGCTTCTCAGGGTTCTGATCAGGTATTGCACTAATAACAAAAGCTCGTTGGGCAAATGCATTGCCATCAAAGAAAACTAATCCAAAAAAAAAACCAAACAATAAATAGAAACTTGTTCTTAATTCCCACAACTTTCATATCAAAATTAAACTAATTTCTATATTAGCTATAAAAAATTATATTTTACTTATTTCTTTTGATTCCTCAAACATATAACTTATTTTGAAAATATTATTTAGGAATGGGTCAAACAAGCAAACTAGACAAAGCCTAAATGGACAACCTAGATGCTGGAGAATAGTACTAGATATTATAAGTCCTTCAAGATCTACAAGAAGCTGCAACGAAAAAATCTCAACAACATAAACTAAGCTCCAAAACTCCATGCCCTGCAAATAATATGCCAAAGTTAAAGTGTCACCGCAAAGTTGATTTTCGCCTAGCCACTTGATATAATAGGAGAATAATAAAAATGACATCCTGGCGAATTAGTTAAACAGCTACTTGACGGTTAATCATTTTATTAAGGATCTAATACATTAAAAACTTTAAATGAATCCATCAAAGCAACACGCAAAACTTCTAAAATTACAAACTAAAGCTGAGAGCTGTGTGTCCAGAGAAGAAGCAAAAAAGATTATCAAGAAGGCTGACAAAGCAAATGCAAAGCTAGCCTCCTAACAAAAATCCAAACTGTATTTCAACTCAGTCTAAAATAAAAGATTTTATAGAAAACCTCCATTTCTTAAAATAAAATTTATTCCTTAATAACTACTTAAAATATTATATAAAAAATAAATTTTCATTTAATTCATAAAAACTTCTTAAGTTTATGCCAGCTCGATTATCTATTAAAGGATAATCATGAAAGATATGAATTCTTTTAATATTTCACTCCAATACATCAATAATACCTTCGGTTATGTATCTTGCCATTGGCATTACATGTTTATCCACTTCTCCTTTGAAAACTTTCCATTTTGAAGAAAGTCTCTCCGATATTTGATTTTTCTTTAAATAATTGATCATACTATTTGCCAAATAAACTGGAAGATCACAATTATTCTTCTTTGCAAGCTCATCCCATTCTTCTTTAGTTATCTGACCAACAAATTTTAAATTATCTGAGCCAGCATATTTATACAATTCATCAACACCAATGTACAAAAAGATCTGGCCAAGCTGATGTAAAAAGCTTTCAGCATTTTCTCCTTCCTTATAATCACTAAGAATTAAACGAAGTGACTCCTTTTGCCTGTTGTCTCCTTCCTTTAGCTCATTTAAAATTGTGAATACCTGACTGAACTCTAATGGTGTTGTCATATGTCTTTAACAAGAAGCTAACAATTAATCTAAGTCCCAATTTCGTCAGGGGCAATAAAAGTAAAGCCCCAGTCAAAATCTTGGCTAATTAACCCTTGATAGAAAGAAATAAATGAAAAGCTTAAAAAATATTCCGTGAATAAATTCTCAAACCGCATTTAACCGTCAATGTAATAGATAAACGATATTAGAGAAAAAACTTAGAGCCGAAAATGTGCGGCTACCCAAAAGTTGAGACAACAATGAAAGAAGTAAGAGCCCAGAGTCATGGAGAACAAATAGTCCTTTCCATCAATAAGTTTTAAGTGGATCAGATAAATTAGTCAGTTGAGGCTTAAGCCACTTTGAAGTCTCCACCTTCCTTTTCTAAAATCTCAGCAATTATTAAATCTGCTCTTGGATTAACTCGATCTTTATATTTTCTTGTCATAGACCTTGCAGCACCAGCCAAAAAGCAATCATCAATGATCGCATCAAACTCTTTTGCAGACATTTCAAAAACGCGATTAAGCAAAGTTAACCTTTTTAAAATGTGATTCAAGTCCGTCTTTACACCTATTCCAAAGAAATATTTGAGTGAGTTCTCATGAAATGCTCAAAAAGCTTTTAAGAATGAAATTTACTCAATCGAAAAAGATGCCAACAGCAAAAAAGTCAAGACATTACAACTTGAATCATCAAAAAGCGACTAGAGATTAAATAGATAATGTCATTATTCAATCTGATCTTATTTTTAATCCAAGTAAAAAGCAATATGTTTCCCCTTAACTGTTGATTTATTTAGAAGCATTGGTTAAATAAAAGAAATCAAAGTACTCTATGACAACCCTAAGAGATAAAGTCAATGCTCACCTTCCTATTGTTCTGCAGGGTTTAAGCACCGTTTCGTTAGTAGTGATTGCTTTATCAGCAATATGTGGTTCTAAATCCTTGAAGGAATTGTCACAATCACATGGAATGAGTGGAGCAGTAGAAATACATCAAGGACATAAACACTAAAAACGAGTTTAACTTAGTCTTTTTTACTTTAAGTGGTTCTGGATTCTAAATAAGCAAAGTACACTAATTAATTAGGGACTTTTTCGTAAGACTAAAAATCCGCTTCACTTAGAGATTTTGTTGTCAAAACCAAATCGCCTCTCAAAGGAAATTCAAAGAGATTTTTATTAAAAATAAACAACTAAGCTTTTTACTATTTCATACATTAATGACTTTATTAAGTTTAAGAAAATCTTTACATATCCCCAAAGAAGAGTATTGACTATGGTTTTGCGGATCAATGGTATTTTTTGCTTATGGCAGATTTTCAAGGCATCGATATAACAAGCTCAATCTGCAAGGTTACTTATGTCCACCTTCGCTCGCATGTCTAGGTCTGAAATCATTCATGGCCGCATTGCCATGTTTCTCTTGTCTGCATTAGTAATTGGCTGGCTAGCTATCGGTAAATGTTTTGTCTAGTGATAATCAAACTCTAAGAACTGCGTAAACTTATCTTAATTTTCGGCTGAAAAAGAATCAAAAATAATCCTAGAGTATTAATTCTTATGCCGCTTTGAGATTCCTCTTCTCATCGCCCCACATTTGCGAAATCATTCTGGATGAGAATTTTCTGTGTAAAGTCTTGCTGAGTCTGCTCTCAAACTTCTTTGCTCTAACTCTTGCCGCACCATCGAAAATACGGTCCATCGCAAAGTCAATTTCTTTTCTATTCATTGAAAAAAATCAGGGCCCCAAACCTAGCCTTATGAAAGGGCCAACCATATCCGTCATTACACCTATTTTCTAATGATTCTCTTAATAGCGAAAGCAAGCATCACCCACAATCCTTAGTTTTTCCATTGGGTCAAGTGACTTTGCTCTTATCAAAGTCTTAGGAGACACGGAGGTAGTGATTTTCAACTTCCTCCTCACATCACCTAAAACAGAAAGGGGTTCTTTTTGTTTTGACTCTGCATTAAGAGCAATGTCTTTTGCACACTTCCAACCCTTATTTGTGACAACTCCAGGCCAGGCAAGCCAAAGTCCACTTAATACCCCAAGAAATGTGAAAAGGAAATTTCTAATCATGAATAAAGCCTGTAACGGGAGGGACCTTTTGAAGAGAGCACTCGCTGGGATATGAAATTACATTCTTTGCCGTAAGCGCTACTCCAAATGATAGGAATGTAATCACAAGTATCCATTTAAACCTATCACTAATTAAAAAATGTCTCATGAATTCAAATAACTAAAGTTTCATTGGTCTAATGCCTATAGTCAGGATAAGAATAAGAGCTCAGGCAAATTTTCTTCGAATAGCTTTCTTCAAAATTATAATTAACTTTCTTTTATCAAAACAAATCTTAAACAAGAAAAATCTATTTAGCTAAATTGATTGGGATTCCAAGTAGAAACAAATTCATTCTGTGCCTGAGCACATCAACGGAATATTGAAGCAATCAGTATGGATTGCTTCCTTTCTAATTGCTGACCTTTGTTGGGACCGATCAAGTCAATTTAAGTTTATTCTAAAAATCAAACTTCCTTGAGTTCTTCAAGAATCCAATCTGGTCTGTCTTTTTTTTGTTTCTTCCAAAGCAAAGAAAAAAGAGCTCCCACAGCTTGAGGATTCCTCGGCAAAGTACAGCTCAACAATTTTGTCGTGCTTGAAGAAGTCATGTAAAACCCCCTGCTATTACATTTCTAGCCCTGAGATAGCAATGAAGGAATGTAATAAATACTCTCAAAACGCTTTTCATTTGACCAATTCAACTAAATAGGCACTTTCCAATAGCAGTGAGAGGTGACCTCTCATCATTAAAAAATGCAATCTGAGCAATTGAATTGTCTTTCAACTTAGATTTATTCCTAAAAGTACTTAGCTAAAACAACAAATTGCAATGCCTACTCTCAACCATACGGAAAGGATTTAAGCTTTATACAAGATCTAAGAAGCTTTTTATCTTCTAGACTTTTGTTTTTCGATAATTATTTATGGATTGGGTTTCTGCAAAAGCACATTGCACTGAGCGTAACTGGAAGTGGTCATTAGCTTTGATAAAGCAAGCACAAAATGAAATGGAAGAATTAGAGAAGAAAGTTAAGAAGCTGGAGGACCAGCAGAAAGCACAGCGTTTGTACAATGCCTGTAACTACTAATGGTTTAGAAGAGAAAGAAGATTTCGACAGAAATGCTTAACCGACTAATATCTGTTCATTTTAATCAATGTTCTCTTATTGATTTTTTAAATAATTTTTCATGCTCACTTTGAATTATTCATGACATAACACCAGTTAGAATACATAGTGTCATTCTTCGCTCTGAGTTGTTTCTGGAATTTCCTGGAATTGACCTTTAAAACAATTCCTTCAGTTGGGTAGTTAGCAAATAATTTACCTTCCCTCCAAAGTTGCACGTATAATTCAACCTCACTTGTGAAGTTGGTGAACTCTGTATCTGGAACCTCTAGACCAAGTTTCTGTAATTCTTTAAGCGATTGATATTGATTTTGATTTGAATTAAAGATTTGGAAAGCGCAAAAGTCCAACTCTTCTTCTTTTGATGTTTTCATGCTTAAAAAATTATCGGCTAAGTGCTCTGAAGAAAAAGAATCAAGATTAGGCGCATATAACACACCTCTAATTTGAATGTCTTTTTTTATTGGAAGCTGAAATGGAATATTTTTAATTTCACTGATAATTTGGATTCTATTTAACCCTGCTTTATTTATTGCTTTAAATAAAAATCCGCCTTTATAAGTCAGAACAATTGCAGCACCAGCGATTTTAGGCTCAACAATTAACCTAGTCTGTGGAAGTAAAATTTTATCTAACCATTGTTTATAGTTCGTCGCATAAGGGCTTGAGAAAGAATATGGCTGATGAAAGCATTCATTATGATTTTGAATCCTATCTAAATTTGCTTCTAATCGATCAAATTGATTCTTGATAAATTGTTTTTGCAGCATATAATTCATATTTTGAAAAACTTAACTGTTTTAAGAATCGTGAAAATGAAAACCTTTTTTATTTAATTCTATGTCTTAAAAAATTATTGTGCACTCAAGCAAAATAAATACTATACCTAAAAGCAGTTAGGCTAAAAATAGCAACTCCTTAATTTGATTATTGGAAATTAAGTTTTTCTCAGTTGTATCGAATATTTTCCCGTTAAAGGTAGCATTCAACTTTTCCAAATAAATCATGCCTTATCTTCTAAATCCTAAATATTTAAACTTATGGGTTTCTACGAACTTCTAGTAGTACTAACCGAAGTCGGTGATGTTTACCGAATATTTTCTTTCGGTTTAAGACATCTCATCTGATAGCAAATCAATGCAAAGTAGTCATGTACTTCGAACAAGACATCATGTACTCATCACTCTTTGACTCTTTTTTTACTGATTCTTTCTTTGCTCCTCATAGAACAGTTTATGTAGTCTCTGACAGTCAACTAACTGAGCTTAAGCAAAGACAAAACAAAGAAGAGCTCAAAAACATAGCCGAATCAAGACAACGTCTTGAGGCTACTTATCAATCGCGAATCAAAATTCTTGATGAACGTGAGGAAGAACTTAAAAAAGAGCTTAAAGTCATTTCTCCGACTAAAAAAGGCCTTGTCAAAGCTTAGAAGGAACTTAATGAGACGTTAAAGGCCGTACATAACGACCTTTAACGTCTCTAAATCAAACGCTGCTATTACACCCTTCTGTTCTATCTATCTTTCCTTAATCTTATCAAATAGAAATTTCTTAAAGGTTCTCTGATCCAAGTCCATAGACGATTTTTTCACCTAGATAAATCTTATGTTGTCTATTAGGACTAAAGGTCATACACCACTAATTAAAATAAGCTCATTTGAGAAATTAAAGGCTTATTAAGCAGTTCAACTTTCCATTCAAATGGACTCCATCCAGCCATAATAGGTTCGAGTGCTCCTAGCTCAAACCCATCTTTTGCAGAAGATGTCCATTCCTCTTCTAACCCATTAGGAATAATAACTGGCATTCGATTATGCAATGGCTTTACTAATTCATTTGGTTTAGTAGTTAATACACAACAACTTTCAAGCTCGCTCCCATCAGGCGACATCCATCTATTCCAGATCCCAGCGAGCCAAAAAGGCTGTTCATCTTTTTTGCTAATGCGATAATTTTTCTCAAAAAATCCACTTGCTGGAATAAGACATCTTTTATGTCTCCAGCTTCCACTAAATAATTTCTTCTCACCAACAGTTTCAGATCTTGCATTAAATGGCCTAGGTCTCTCTTTATCAAAAGGGTCTATGGCCCATTCGGATATAAAACCCCAAAGCATCAGTGAAGTCGTTATTTTGCCCTCGTTTTTTAAAACCAGGATAGGGTCCATTGGTCTAATTACTTGTTGTGGGAAATACTTCTGCTTAAAACCACTAGGGAGATCCTTCTTTAAAAGAGAAGGTAGTTTCTCAAATGTAGTTGTTAGTTCATATCTTCCACACATAAATGATCACAAGTTAATTAGTTTACAAAGCTATTACTTATATAACCCAGAAAATAGAAAGAACCAAGTGAAGACCGCAAGATTTAATAAAACGGTTATAGCGATCACTAATACCTTAAATATATTCCCAACTTCGTAAGTTTCTGGATTAAGCTTAACTCTCTCCATGCATTAATCAAAAGACTTATCATTAATAGATTAATCGATCTTAATGATAAAGGCTACATATAAAATTAAACTAGTTACTATAGCGCTTTTCAACTGATAATCGAAAAAATTCCGTGGTTTCTTAAATTGAGAGACAAAATTATCGTTTAAAATTAGACAAGACAATCTTGCTACGCCTTTTGCTTTCCTTATTAAGAAGAATAAAGCATCTCTCTTGACATTATATAATCCAGTCAGATATTCAACTCTAAGAAAGGAGCTAAATTAAATGGCCAGAATCCTAGCTATAGCATTGATTCTAGGAACGATTATTTAT
>QCPL01000021.1 GCA_003212515.1 Prochlorococcus sp. AG-436-M02 | reverse complement strand
CAGCACTCACCTCCAACTACTGGTCTATTACCTTTTTTAAAGACTAGGGAATTTAGAGGGCATGATTTTTTTAGTAATTCGCTTTCTATGGAAGGTAGTAGGTGATCATTTATAAATTCCTGAAAAGGCTTGTCTTCGATTTTGGGTGGCTTTTGAGGTTTTGAGTTGGAAGACTCTTTGGGTTGTGGCTGATCATTTTTTTGTGGCTGGTTAGATTCAGGCCCTGTATTCTGTTCCAAGGTATCAAGATTGCTTATTTTTGATCTTAGACAAAATCTAGAACTAATACTGTTTTGAAAGGTTAGCTACCAATCTTCATTTGAAGATAATGACCAGTCATTTTCTATAAGGGAATTCTCGGGATTCTTATTCGAATTATCTACCTGGGATGATTTAGTTCTTGGGAAATTTCCGATATTTTCTTGAACATTAGCGTTGTCTCTTAAATTAACATTAGGGGGTTTGCTAATAATCTTATAAGGTACAGAAATTGTTGGAGAAGGTTCTCTTAGGTCTCTTTCAAGAAAAAAGTCTTGATCAGAAAATTCTTCATCAGCGTTGTATTTGTTAAAATCTGAGGAGGAATTTAATTCGTCTTCTGTCTTAATATCATCATCAATAGTTCTGATTACTTTTCGCCTATTTGGGGTATAATTGTTAGTAGCAAGTACAATATTCAGTGAAGATAGTGTAAAGCCTAAGCTACTACCTAAAATAAATAATAATCCAATTCGTTGCTGTTCAGACTCCCATATCAATATCTTGAAATTACTAACTTTGTTAAAATTTAATGAGGCTACATAGAAAGAAAAGATGATAGGAGATAAAGATAAAAGAAGTAGTAATCTTTTAAGATATTTCATATTTTTTTTCCTTGCCACCTATTAATAGCTTTTAGATCAAGCTTAAGAGAGTCAAATAACCTAACAACCATAAAATCTATCATCTGATCAAGACTATTAGGCTGAGAGTACCATGCAGGTATACAAGGAATTATTTTAGCGCCTGCCTCACATAAAGAGGTCATGTTTCGTAAGTGAATTAAGTTAAAAGGACTTTCTCTAGGAGAAATAATAAGGGGCCTACCTTCTTTTAAATGAACATCTGCACAGCGTTCTATTAAATTAATAGAACAACCAGAAGCAATTCTTCCTATAGTTCCCATTGTACATGGAACAATAACCATTCCTATAGTTAAATAACTACCACTGGCAATAGTTGCAGCATTATCGTTCCATTTATGACAGGTAAGTGTACCTTGAGAATTTTTAAAGCGCTTTCTCCAGAACTGTTCTTGTTTATTTGGATCTAATGGTATATGAGTATTATTTTCTGAATTCCAGACCTCATATGCACCTTTACTTAATATTAGATTAATAGAGTAATTACTCTTAAGCAGTAAATCTATTGCTCTTTCTGCAAGTACTTGAGCTGACGCTCCAGTTACTGCTATTACAATTGATGACATAGCTAACTGTTCCCTTTTAGTTCACCATCATTAACTATTAACGAATCACTATTACTTTGTTTTTCTTTATTATCAATATCAAGATCAATTTGATTTCTTAATAAATCAACTTTAAGAATAGAAATACTTACCTTATCACCTATTTGATAAGTTTTCTTGTTTTTTCTGCCTACAAGCAGATTCTGGCGGGATCTGTATTCATACCAATCATCATCAAGAGAACTTACATGTACTAGACCTTCTGCAAAAGATGGTTCTATTTCAACAAAGAATCCATAACTTTGCACACCTGTAATTGTGCCTTCTATTGTTTGATTAATATTTTGTTCAACAGACCTTAGTTGAATAAATGATAGAAGACCATCCCTAAAAGACTTGGCTTGATTTCGTTTAGTATTTAGGTCTGCGATCTGACCCTCACTACACATTTTTGTAATTAGAGATTTTTGAGTATTAGTAAAGATTGACCAATCAACTGTTAATTTGGTATACCTTTTACCTAGGAAGTTTGGAATTTTATCTTTATTCAGTTTAGGTGTCTTTCCTTCAGAAAGTAATTTACATAAAATAAATTGATTAATAATATCTGAATAGTTAGTCCCTGGATTAGTCCAAGGAGTTTCATTATATAAAGGTAATTTTTTTAGATCTAAGAAATCAGTGATTGGATACTCATTAATAGATGAATTAGAAAATCTATAATCAGTTATATAATTCTTAGCAAGTTTCTGAATTAGATGCTTATGTGGACTAGCTTTAATTGCACTTACTAAATCATTAAAGCTTAATAAACCTTCCTCGTTAACAGTTATTTTTGTATCTAGTAATAATGCTGATTTGATTATATCATTAACCTGAAAATTCTCTTGTAGTGGTTTTGTAAGATTAATTGACTCTATATCCAATGATTTAAAATGAAGTGTCAGTATTATATTTGAATATTTAGTTAATAGGTTTATTATAGATTCTGGTTTCGTACAAGAAAATGATGGCATCCATCCATCTAAGTCTAATCCAGGAGGTGTAATTGAAAGATCATATAAATTATTTATATCTGGTATATCCTGATCTAATTGAATAAGTCCAGACTCAGTTAATCGTTTGTTTATTAGTTCTGAAATGAATAGTATGGTTTCTAGATTTGATATGGAAGTCTTAATTGATTTTAATTTAGCAGGAATTGTGCGGGAACCTTTTTTTCTCTTGTGGAGTGTATCAAGATGTTCTCGATTAATCAATGAAATAGGCTTTATGGATGACAGATAAAACTCCCAATTTGTTATATCACCGTTCTTGTTCATGTCTAATTCTAATGTTATAGAACTACTTGGCTTGTCGACTTGAAATGCTGATTCTGCAATTAGCTTATTACTGAGAAGATTCTTCCATGTATCACCAAAACATATAGACTTTGATCTATTTCTAATCCATTCATCTAGCTTGCTACCAAAATTAATTCTTTCACATACAGTTGGAACATGTATAAAAAGTTTTATTCCCCCCTCATTTGGCTCTGCAAAAAAACATGGAACTATAGGAGATTGATCAGTTGACCAAGTTTGAAATATTATTGAGGGTTGTTTCTCTAGATTAACTCTCTGCTTTGTTAATGGTTTTTTAATGGATACATTCGGTGGGCTATTGTCTTCTATTAAATTATATTTTGTTTTAATTATTTCTAAATCACCTTCAGGTCCATCATTTAAACTGAGTTTTCTAACGACTTCTCCTTTGGCAGGCTTTTGAGCTATTGGGTATTTATTTACTTTGATATGTACTATATTATTTTCTTCGCTTGTTTTTAAAATTTTTGTATCATTTAAAGGTATTTCTATTTTTGATAGGATTCTTTCGTCTAATGGTTTAGCTAAAAAATTATCTCCACTTTTCTCTATAGAAGCTAGCAAGTTTGCTTTTGCCCTTTGCAATACACAAAGAACCTGACCTTCTGGTGATCGTCTTCTTATGCCTTCTCTATTGATTCTTACAAGGACCTTGTCTCCATGCCACGCATGATTCAAGAAATTCTCTCTTATATATATATCTTCTTCTTCATCTTCTCTAACTGCAAAACAATATCCTTTACTGCTGCAACGTATAGATGCTCTTATTGAATTTTCATTTGCTGATTTCTTTAAAATATTTTGACTGTTTCTTTCAATTATTTCTAATTTGTTAAGTGCTTTTACGGCTATTTCTAGCCGAGTTCTATCAACTTTTTTAGTTAACTTGAGCATTTTTTCCAATGTTTTTTGCTCAACACCACCCTCACTGGGTAGCATTTCTAGTATTTTGGCTACCGTAAACATGATTTTTGTATCTGTACTTTGAATAGGTAAGTAAGTACAGCTGTTCAATAATTATATTCTAGAGGTATCTAATAAAAGGATTTCTATTGCTTTTAATAGCTTATTTTCAATTATCTGATGATTCCATGCTCTCATTTGGTGGGTTGGACAATAAAAGGTTAAGACCAATAATCATGAAACCAATGGCAGCGGAAAGCTCAATAAATATTTCTGGGATTAGTTTTGCTATTGAGCCACCCAATAAAACACCTATAAGAGAAGCTAAAACTAGAGCTAAAGAGGATCCAAGGAAAACAGCTAAGGGCCTTTTGCTTGTTCCACTAATCGCCAAGGTGGCAATTTGTGTCTTGTCTCCAAGTTCGGCTATAAATATTGTAAGAAAAATAGAAATGAAAATAGCAAATGTCATTTGATATTCAAATAGAATAGTAATTTCTTAATAAATTAAATATAATAAAAATACTTATAAGAACCATTAGAGAGCCTGCAATTTTGTTGAAATTGCTTTGGCTTATTTTACTAGCAATATAAGTACCGAGTAAAACACCAATTAGACTTGATAGTATTAGAGCTAATGCTGCTGCTATAAAGACATATATTGGCTTTCCAGTGTCTGCAGATAATAAAAAAGTAGCTACTTGTGTTTTATCGCCCAGCTCTGCTATGAATACGGCAGAGAATGTAGTTATAAAAGTTGCAAAAAAGTTTTTAGAAGATTTCTTACTCTCATTTAAATTAGAGGCATCTGAAATATTAGTGCTCATTGTCAATTAGTACTTAAAACAAATTTTTTTACAGAAGTTTTTCATTACTTTACTTCTACCACCATAAATGAATCTAATCTGCTGCTTGCAACACGAAATAGCAAATATATCAAGCATTTCATCTGGGACATCAAACATTGACGACATTTTATCAACCTTACAGAAGCTAGGTCTTTGACTATAAATTTTACATTTTCTTGAAACCTTATCAAAATGCTTGCACCATCCATCATCTCCAACCATAGACATATAAAGAATCCTTTCTTCATTAGTAAGTACCGCGATGGCTTCTTGACGCTCTCCAGGCTCAAGTTTGCAGCAAGCGCCACAGTTCTCAACACAGTTCCATTTCTTAGCCTTTGCCATAAGAATTTCTTTGATTGCCTACCAAGGACTTTAATGCGACAGAGTAATTACAAAAAATAAATCGAAGTCTAATATTACCTCATAAGATTTATAGTATAATTAAATTACTTCAATCAAAACAATGGGAAATCTATTACCTCTTGCAGCTGTTGCTCTTGCAGGTCCAGCAATTATTGCACTTGTCTTCTATAGAAGAGGCGCTTAATTACATAGAATAAATAATTAAGCTAGAAAATTAGTAATACATAATAATATTAATAGTAAACATTAAATCCTAATAAAGATATACTAGTATCAATTAATCCGTTTATATAAGCATTGTTTTCTTTAGTATATTTAATATAATCTTTTAAGTTATTTATTTCAAATGTCAGAGTTTCATTTTTCTCATTCTTAATTGATATAGTTTTTTCACCAAGCTGCATACATTTATATATCCTTTTGGAATATTTAAATTCAACTTCCTCTGAATATTTACTGATATCTAGTAAGTTTAGTATTGGCTTGCGTTCTCGTCTTGTTTCTTTTATATCAATATTAAATACTACATCTATAAGTTCATCCTCATAATTTTTTCTAGATGAAGGTTTCCATTGCACAGCATCAATTACATTATCACCTTGTGAAAGATGACAAATAAATTGGCCAAAGAATCCATAGGATGACTTACTAACCCTGCAACCTCGACTCCAAAATATTGGGCTTCTATTATTAATCCCAAAGGGTTCTAATTGGCTAATATCGTCTAGTAAATTTGAGTCGATTTGATTAAAGCAAATATACGACTCAGGGCAAATACTAGGTAAATTAATATTTTCTGATAGCCATTCACTAGAAATTAATTGCAATTTTTGTTCTAGCTTCATTAGATTATTTGCTTTAATAGTAAATCCCGCGGCTGCTGAATGGCCTCCAAACTTAACTAAAAGATCAGAACATTCTGACAGAGCATTAATTATATTAAAAGTACTTGGTGATCTCGCAGATCCTCTAAGCATTCCTTGACCTTCACTAGTTAATACAGCTGTCGGCCTAGAATATTTCTCCATAATCCTAGAAGCAACTAAACCAATTACCCCATTATTCCAATGACCCTGAGCTATTAATATAAATGAATTCTCTACCTTTTTGTTAGATGATATTATCTTCAAAGCTTCTTGCTCAACACTAGTGCAAATAAATTTCCTACGTTTGTTAATTTCTTCACATTTATGTAATTTTTCATCTAATTTTAATTGATCTTTTTCTAGCAAGAGATCGATAATTAACTTTGGATCATCAATTCTACCAATAGAATTGATACGCGGAGCTATTTTAAAACCAATGTCTTTAGAAGTTATAGATTTATTATTAATTTTAGCAGTTTTCATTAAGCCCTTTAATCCAAGACACTCTGTATTATGTAGATTCTTGATCCATTTTTTTAACCAGTATCTGTTTGCTCCAGTTAAGCTTGACATATCAGCTATTGTTCCTATGCATAAAAGATCTTTTGAAATATTTAGGACACCCTTATTATTTAGTTTATTAGCAATATTTTCAGCTAGAATGTATGTAACTCCAACACCAGCTATATCCCTGTATGGCGAATTAATAGGAGTTGTTTCAGGATGTATCAGGGCAAATACATTGTCTATTCTGTTATTAATTTTATGATGATCTGTAATTATTACATCTATTTCTAATTCTTTAGCATAGTTAATAGCATCAATTGCTGAGACTCCATTATCAACAGTTATAATTAGTTTAATACCTGAACTTGAAACTTTTTCTACTAAGGATTTATTTAAACCATATCCTTCCTCTGTTCTTGATGGAATAAAAGGAATAGGCTTACCATTTAACTTAGTTAAAACATCAACCAATAATGCTGTACTAGTCATTCCATCTGCATCGTAGTCCCCACAAATTGCAATAGGTTTATTCATTTTTAATGAATTAATGATTTTATAGGTAGCTTTGTCTAACTGAGGAAAATGAACTGATGATTCAGGAAGATGAGTCGGTTGTAAATAATAAGTAATATCTTCTATTTCTTTAAAACCTCTTCTTAAAAGAACTTCTTTTATATTATTTGATAATGTCAGTTTTGAAAGTAAATCAATATTTAGTCTTTTAGGGACTTTCCAAATATGATTAGTCAAAAGAATCCCTCTTTAAATTGAATGGTTTCTTGTATAATAATTAGAAAATAGATAATGAATCTTTTACATACTGTTTTTTGGGATCTTGACGGTACTATAGCGGATACAGAAATGATGGGCCATAGAAAAGCCTTTAATTCTTCTTTTAAGGAATTTGGTCTAGATTGGTTATGGGATGAAGAAACATATATTCAGCTTTTAGCAATTTCTGGAGGTAAAAATAGAATTGAATATTTTGCAAAGAAAAATAATGTATCTCTTGATAAGTCATCAATAACTTTGTTGCATCAAAATAAACAGGCCTATTATAGAGAAATTATGCTCTCTGGAGATATTAGCTTGAGAAGAGGGGTGATGAGGTTAGTCACTGAATTATATAATAATAATGTCAATCAATGGATTGTGACAACATCATCAAAATCTGCAGTTGAATCTATATTGCAAAAACTATTTCCTTCAAATTATAATCCATTTGCTGGATCCATTACATTTGAGGATGTTAATAGGCATAAGCCAGATCCTTCTGCATATTATAAGGCTATTAAAGTTAGTAATGCCAGGCGAGAGAACTCTATTGCAATTGAGGATTCTATAATTGGTTATCAAGCTGCAAAAGCTACAGAATTAAAAATTGTGATTACATTATCACCCTGGTTAAAGAATCTTCCTAATGGTATGGAGTTTGCAGATTTGGTGGTAGATAATTTAGGTGATGAGTTCGTTCCTTCTAATTCTCTTCTCGGTCCCATGTCTGAGCAAATTGTTACTCATAATATTCTTCAATCTATAATTAATAGGTAATATCATGAAAATTTATAAAACTAATTTTGATTATTTAATTAAATCTTTATTTAAGGGGTTTACGCAATCCTTTATAGGACCCTGGCGCAATAGAAGCTTGGGGTTAATGTCAGTATTATTTGGATTTTATTTTGCTAGTACAATATCTGCTTATTACCTTCAAGAATATAATCAAAGAGTAGTTGTCGTAGCTTTTTTGTGTATTTTTCTAGAATTTTCAATAAGGTATAGAAGAAATTTATTAAATGCTAATCAGAGTATATTATTGCTATTAATTGATAATTTAAGAATAGGAATCACATATGCAATTGTATTAGAAGCATTTAAACTGGGGTCTTAGATAGCCTTTTGTGATATGGAATACAATAAACTCTCGCTTTAATCTTCTTCTTCTTCTTCTTGAACTGGATAAACAAACCCTTGGGCTCTTCCACTAAGAATTGATTTGCCTAGTGATAATGCCTTCTTAGCAGCATCGCCAGCTTTGGATTTCCAGACTGAGTGTCGCTGGTTCCTCTTTCCTTTTGATGTTTTCTTCTTTGGAACAGCCATTGCGATTAATTGCCAGAACTTTATTATCCGTCTCTAGAAGACCTTTCGTCAAATTAATGAGCTTTAAAAGACAAAAATAAGAAATTAATAATTAAATAACACAGTTTTTAACGTAAAATAAATGTCTTGGGTTACTTCACTATAAAAGTGTTTTCTGGATTTGGCGTCAATACAGGTCTTGATAATAACAGCTACAGTAGCCTGTTGTATGATTTGAAATCTGGAATTGTAGAGTCTTTAACTCTAATCCCATCAAGGCGAGAAGTTATTGTTAAATATTTATCTGGTGTATCAAAAACTGTTCCTATTCTTCGTAATGATCAAACTATACTTCGTTTAGCTGAATCTACAGATACTCATTTAGAAGTCAAACATACAAGCAAACAGGATTTTAATTCATCTATTACAGCAAGCTTTACGCTTGGTATTCTTTTTGTAATTTTCTGCTCAATAGTAGTTAAAAAAACATTAAAAATAGCAAATAAAAGCCTGTCATTTCTTAGTGGAAAGGCTGCATTTAATGAAGCATCAACTATAGAAACTCGATTTGAGGATGTTGCAGGAATTCCAGAGGCTGTTGAAGAAGTGAAGGAAATTGTGTCTTTTCTAAAAGTCCCAGAAAATTATAAAAAGATTGGAGCTCATATACCTAGAGGTTTTCTTTTGACAGGTCCACCTGGTACAGGAAAAACATTACTTGCTAAGGCTTTAGCAGGTGAAGCTGGTGTTCCATTTATATCAACATCAGCATCCCAATTTGTAGAACTTTTTGTTGGCATTGGTTCAGGTCGAATAAGAAATCTTTTTGCCCAAGCCAAGAAAATTTCTCCTTGTATTATTTTTATTGATGAAATCGATTCAATAGGAAGAACAAGAGGTTATGGGATTGGGGGAGGCAATGATGAAAGAGAACAAACACTTAATCAACTTCTTATAGAAATGGATGGATTCCCTTTGAATTCTGGTGTAATTGTTATTGCAGCCACTAATAGAGAAGAAATACTTGACTCTGCATTGACAAGACCAGGTCGTTTCGATAGGAGAATTAATATATCTCTTCCTGATCGGAAAGGAAGAGAGGACATATTGTCAATACATGGTCTTACTAAACCTTTATCAGATAGTGTTTCACTTAAAGAGTGGGCTATAAGAACACCAGGTTTTTCTGGAGCTGATTTATCTAATTTATTAAATGAAGCAGCAATATTAACAGCTAGAGATAATCAAAAAAGAATAGGTATAAATCAATTAGAAGCTGCATTGGACAGAATAACACTTGGTTTAAGAAGATATCCAATAAATAATAAACATCAAATACGAATCATTGCATATCACGAGATTGGCAAAGCATTGATAGCACATTTAACCCCTTTGACTGATTCAGTAGATAAAATTTCCATTTTGAGAAGAATTGGAAATATTTCCGGATCAACAAGGCTTGTTGATCTAGATGAAAATAATGAGGGAGGATTTTCATCTAAAAAATATTTGCAGAATCAACTTTTAGTTGCTCTAGGTGGACGTGCAGCTGAAATACTTGTTTTCGGAAATTCAGAAATAACTCAAATCTCAGCCAATCAACTAGAACAAGCAACTTTTATAGCCAGATTAATGGTAACTCAATATGGATTTTCTAATTTAGGAGCAATATCAGTTTCTACTAATAACTTAGACAGATCACTTACAAATGAATTGTTAAAGACAAAATCAATTTATGCTAATAAAACAAATAAGCAAATAGATTCTGAAATTTTACTATTAATTAATTCAGCACAGTCTTCTGCAGTCAATAAAATTAGACCATATTTGTTTATTATTGATATGATGGTAGATTTATTAATTGAGGAGGAAGTTTTTACAAAGAGTCGTTTCGAAGATTTATTTGATTCCATTTATAATACTCAGCAGAATTAGCTATGAAAAAATTCATTGAAGATCTCATTGGAGTTAAGATATCTATAAATAGTTTTATACTAAACTTCTTAACAGTATTAGCTTTTTTACTTACAGGTAGATTCTTATATGAACTAAATATCTATTCTTCATATGAATTAAATTTAAATTCAGATTATTTTACTATATATCGAATGCTTGTTTTAATAACAAGTTTAATTCCTGTATATATTTCGAGTTTTTGGTACAAATCATGGAATTTGCTATTGATTACAAATAATAATAGTAAAAATGATTGTTCTCAACCTATTTCTAGGAAAATATATTTATTCAGTTTATTTTTGAGCTCTTTATTACTTTATTCTATTTTCTACTTCTCAAATAGATATATTATTTTTAACTTTTTACCTTTGATTTCAAATGAAAATAATAGTATTTTATTCTCTATAAAAGAATATTTGTCTAATTCATATTTTGTTATCCCTTACTTTATTCTTACAATATATTCTTTAATTAAAAGATCTAGTAACCTAATGATGAATTTGAATAACAGTCAATTATATATAATATTTACACTACTTCTATTTAATATAGATAGTTCAAACCAAGATTATATTGGTTCTATAAACTTTATTAGCCTAAGTCCACAAAGAATGCAGCTTTGTTTTTTGCTAATTATTATATGCTTTAATACATTGGTTTCTGCATTGCTAAATTATTTGATATTTGATAATGCATTAACAGAAGTTAATTGTAAAAATTTTGAATCAAATAATGTACAGCATTTAAAACTTCTAATTCAGATATCAATATGCTTTTGTTTCTTTGTTTTTGGATTAGTCAGTTAGAGTTTGAAAATTAATTGCTTAGTAGAAGAAAATAGTTTATAGAGAGGCAAAGTATTCCTTACTTCCTTTAGGATCCTCGAGCATTGTTTTGTCTCCAGGTGTCCAGTTAGCTGGACAAACTTGATCTGGATTAGAAGCGACATATTGGTAACCCTGTAATACCCTTAATGTTTCATCCACATTTCTGCCAACGGGAGCTTTGTTAACAGTGCTGTGCATGATAACGCCTTGAGGATTAATTAGGAATAATCCTCTATCTGCTTCTCCATCATCATTGAGAACATTGTATGCAGTAGAAATTTCTCTTTTAAGGTCTGAAACCAAAGGGTATGTAATATCGCCAATACCTCCCCTATTCCTAGGTGTTTGTATCCAAGCTAGATGGCAATGCTTGCTATCAACTGATACTCCAAGAATTTCAGTATTTTTAGAAGAGAAATCAGTGAACCTATCACTAAAGGCTGTAATTTCAGTTGGACAAACGAAAGTAAAGTCCAATGGATAAAAGAATAAAACAACCCACTTACCTCTGTAATCAGAAAGGGAGATTTCCTTAAACTCTTGATCTATAACTGCTTCTGCAGTGAAGTTTGGTGCCTCTTGACCAACTCTTAAACACCCTTCTGTCATGATCAATGCTTTTTTTGAAAGAATTTGAGGTTTGCTTTTAGAAGTATTTTCAAACCGGCTATAATTTAACATATAAGCAAAATATGTGTGAGTTATAACTCAACACGTCAGATTTCTCTTTCTAATACGATGAGTCAAACTAAATGGGACATGTCAGTATTGAGGAAATTCAATGCTACCTCGCATACGAAAATTCTTTCATTTCTAAAAAATGAATTAATTAGCCACCCACTACCTAGAACAGCAAAGACTAAGCAAGATAACACTAAATAACCATTAATTAAGTATTTATTAGTTGATTAACTATTTAATGAGCTATTCTCTTTTGCTTTAATGTCTTAATTTAACTAAATCCTATTAAATAAATTAAAATATATAATGTCAGTGGAGAGACTTGAACTCTCGACCTCAGCGTTATGAATGCTGTGCTCTAACCGGCTGAGCTACACTGACAGGCTTTACCATTATATTCTAAACCAGAGAAGAGCTTATTCCAAGCTCTTCTCTGGTCTATTTCTTTAAAAGCATATTTTGAGCAAAATATTATCCAGTTGAAATTGGATTTTTTGATATAACTTCCTAATATAAGTATTAACTTGATAATTGATGCAAAGTATCAATTATCTTCTTATAGTAAATATGAAGTTATAGCAGCTAGAAAATTAATTATTTGATGGATAGTTCGAGATGTAAGCACTGTAGATTGCAATTCCACAAGCTACAGCTATGTTTAAACTACGGACTCCATCTATATTTTGATTACTAGCTATTCCAGGCATAGGAATAGTACATATATGAGAGCATTGATTCCTTATATTGGTAGGTAGACCAGTATCTTCTCTACCAAACAAAAGGCAATCATTAGGAAGGAATTTCATTTGATCAATAGTAGTTCCGCCTGTTTTGCTAAAGCCTATTATTCTTGAATTTTTATTGAATTTCTTATATGAACTAAAATCATCATGTAAATTTAAATCTATGTGTTTCCAATAATCTAAGCCAGCCCTTCTTAGATATTTATTATCAATTGAATAACCAAGTGGATAAATAAGATCTAGTGGCAAATTGAAGGCCAAGCATGTCCTTCCGATATTGCCGGTATTTTGTGGAATTCTGGGTTCAAATAAACCAACTCTCAGTGTGTCTTCCTCTAATGATAATGTCATATTGGGATGCTGTTATTAGATATATTAATTGCTCTCCCATGTAAAACTAACCAGGTATCAGTAGAAATAGAACTAATTTTCTCAATTATTAAGCCTAGTCTATCTCTGAATTTATTACCTACTTCTGAAGAGGGTGATACTCCCCAGCCGGCTTCCTCTGCGACTATTAGTATTAAACCTTCAAAGTTAATAATACTATTAATTGTTGTTGCCATTAATTTTTGCCAATTGTCATCATCTAGATCTAAATAAGCAAAGACAAATCCACCTAAGGAATCTACTAATAAACTACTTTTATTAGTTAAATTATTTATAGTATTAGAAATATTATTAGATTCTATTGTTTTCCAATGCGAGGGCCTTCTCAACTTATGTTCAGCGATTCTATTTTGCCATAAAATTGAGCTATCATTTATAGTGAAGGTTGCTAAGTAAGTTACATCATCTTTGTGACTTAGGATATTTTCCGCAAACTTGCTCTTTCCACTTTTGACAGGTCCTGATACTAATACAACACCATTAGAATAGTTTATATTCAAGATTAAGGAAAAGGTTACTTAGAGAAGAACCACCATGTAGCCAAAGGGGCAACAATAGCAAGAATCAAAACACCTACGACTAAAGGTATTGCTCTCGATTTACCCAATTCCTTTGTTCTCATTACATTGAAATTAGGATCAGTTATAGGATCTGTTAGTGATGTAGATTCCTTAACCTCATAATTAAGTGTTGCTATTTGGTTGGGGCTTAGTGTGGAATGAGTTTTGAAAGCTAAATCTGAAACAGCCTGAGTTGGCTTAGCAAAACTAAAACAAGCCATAAGGCTTAATGAAATAAAAATAATTAGAAAATTTCTTCTTATCACAGTAATAGTGAAATATGACCTACTTAACTTTGGCATTATTTTCTTATTTTGTCTATAATCATTAAGAAGCTCATTAAATAAATAGACACTCCATTGCCTATCTCATAAAAATAATGCTTAATTATCCATCTTCTGAAATGAAAAATTTATAGTTTTTGAATGAAACTATCATCAAATATTGCTCTTATTGTAGGCTCGTTAATGTTAATATTAACCCTTATTAATGCGTTAAGTGTTAATGAAATTACACCATCAATTGAAAGGGCAGAGGTTATTTCGGCTTTAACATCAATTTCAATTTTATTAATAGGTTTTTTACAAAAGAATCCAAATGGCAATATCTCGTCAAAATTAAAAAGTAATGCAGAAGAAGGTTTTTATCTGAAAGATGACATGTCAATAACACAAAAAAATGAATTAGCCTGGGGAAGTCATATGATATTAACAGCAACCGCATCTGCAACAGTTTTCCTGTTTAAGGATGGTAATGTCTTATTAAGAAGAGGACTTATTTCTGATGATACTTTTATACCTGGTAAAATTTGCTTGACAGCAACTAAAAAATCTAAATATATATCGTTAGTTAATACAAAATTCTATCCAGGTCGGGAAGAGTTTGATTCAATATTAAACAACCTGCCATCAGTAATAGTTTTTCCTATATCTGCAAATGGATGGTTAATTATAGGAGGATGGACAGATCGCTGTTTTACAAAATCAGATGAACTCTGGATTGAGGGTTGGTCAAAAAAAATTTCTAATATTTTATAAAATTAAAATATCCTTACTTTAGTTATTACTTGTTTATCGTTACTCGTAAAAGTAATGATATTCTTGTTGCCGTACCAAATAGCATTATCTGCTGATATATTTATTTTAGCTTTATTCTTTATTTGTTCATAACTATACTTCTTAATTCCAATAAACTCCACAATATTTTTTTTATGATTATAAGTTGCCTCTTGTGAACTAAATTTGGATCCTTTTATATTTGCTCTTATATTACCGTTTATAGTACCTTTATATTCACTCTTTATCCAGATTATATTATCTGCATTTAGTGAAAAATCTTTATTGGAAGTGCTAATCATATTAACACCATATTTTAAATGAATTACCTCTCCATTTCCTGTAACTATTGCCCCTTTAGAGGTTAACCTATATTTTCGTTTGTTTTGTTGGAAGAGGAAGACAACAGAGTTCTCAGCTTCAAAGGATTTTTCTAATTCATTTATTATTGCTTTCTTTGTCATAAATGAAAATTGTTTTGTTCCATCCTTATCAGCCTGCTCCACATTAATTTCGTTAAATTTAAGGGATGAAGTGTTATCTATTTCCTGGTCTTGCGAACAAGAGGTGAGAAGGAATATGAATATAAATAATATATTTTCTAAAGGAATAAATTTATTTCGAATCATATTTAGTCTTCAATTTTATATAGGATAGGACAAGGTGAGGGAAGACTTGAGGATGGCAAAAGTTTTCCCCATTTCAGATCATCATTCCAATTTTGTGCTTGATTATTATAGCCTAACTGATTAAGTATTTTACTACTAAGATTTGGAAGTATTGGTTTAAGTAGTATACCAACTATTCTTGTTGTTTCAAGTACATTGTAAAGATGAAATGCTACTATATCCTTGTTAGAACTTTCTTTTATTAATTTCCATGGTTGTATATTATTTAAATATAAATTTGCTGTAGAAGCTAGATTTAATATCTCAGAGCAAGCTTCTTTAAATGATAAATCATTATAGTAATTAACTACCTTAGGTATAGTTTTATTTGCTAGATCCTTTAATTCATTTGTAGGATTCTCTTGATTATTTCTAGGAACTTTATCTTCATACCAATTTCTTGTCATAGTTGTTGTTCGATTAAGTAGGTTTCCTATAGTGTTTGCTAAATCATTATTAATTAAATCTACAAATCGTTTATGTTGAAAATCTCCATCTTGTCCAAATTTAAAGTCACTTAGTAAATACCACCTAATAGCATCCTCTCCATATTTATTAATCAAAAATACTGGATCAAGAACGTTTCCAATAGACTTTCCCATTTTCTGACCTTCTCTTGTTAAAAATCCATGTCCATAAACTTTCTTAGGTAATTCTAGACCGGCTGATAAAAGCATAGCTGGCCAATAAATTGCATGGAAACGTAAGATATCCTTACCGATTATATGAATATATGCTGGCCATCCATATTGTTCTATCTCTGATAGATTAACATCTTTATCATCAGGAATTAAAGCTGATAAGTAACCTAAAAGTGCATCAAACCATACATAAAAAGTATGGCCTTCATGTCCTGGAACCTTAAGGCCCCATTCAACATTTAAACGGGATATAGAAAAATCATTAAGGCCTTTGGATACAAAATTGATAATCTCATTTCTTCTTGACGCAGGTTGAATAAAATCTTCTCTCTCTAATAAAGACTCTATTTGTTTTTGATATTTTGAAAGACAGAAAAAGAGATTTTCTTCATCCCTCCATTCAAGTTCTTTAAGATGAATAGAGCACGTTGGCTTAATTGCATCCTTTGGCAAATCCTTGTATTCCTCGCATCCAACACAATACCAACCTTGTTGATGTCCAAGTTTTATATCCCCACTTGCTTTTACTCTTTCAAAAAATTGATTAACCAATGTCTGATGGTGGGAATCAGTGGTCCTAATAAAAAAATCATTTGAAATGGACCATTGTTTCCACAATGCTTTATATTCCATAGATATCTTTTCACAGTGTTTAGTAGGACTTATCTTTTTTAATTCAGCTGTTCTCTGTATTTTCTGACCATGCTCATCAACACCAGTAATAAAATTTACTTTATTACCATTTAATCTGTGAAACCTTGCATATGCGTCACATGCAATTGTGGTATATGTGCTACCTAAGTGCGGCTTATCGTTTACATAATATAATGGAGTAGTTATTGTTATGTTCATGGTTTTAGGCTTATTGTTTTTAGCATGACTGCGCATTACCCTTAATGGAGCTACTTCTATAATAACAGGTATATTTTAATTAGATATATATTTTGTTTTACAGATATCAAGATCAGTATTGATGAATTGAATTTTAATTTTAAATTCATCTCCTAATTCTACCGACTTGAATGATTCTAAGGAACAACTTAAATCATAGGAAAGTTCTTTAAAGTATAATAATGCAATTGAATTCTTCTTATTCAACCATGCCATAAAAATAACGTACCAGAAATCCCTAGGATTTTGTTTAACCCAATTTAACATCAAAAGTTTATTGTTATTTCTTGTTAGAACTATATTATCTCTTTGTTTAGATTGGAATCCTTTTATTCTTTCGACTATAGTCTGTTCACTAAGAGAATCCTCGTTGTTTAGGTAGCAAATAAGTTGATATTGGCTTAGATAATCAATATATCTACGAAGTGGAGAACTAGATTGAACATATTGATTTAGGCCTAAACTATAATGTCCTTTTGCTTTGATATCAAGTGTAATTTTAGCAAACGATTTCTTCTTAATAAAATTGCTAACATGGATATCAGTATAATTATTATTTTCCACATTATTATTTAATGAATTACTTGATTGATTTCTATAAGGTACGGGGATATCTCTTTCTTTGCAAAATTTTGCAAAGAAATTACAATATATTATCATTGACTCACTAATTAGCCTTCTAGAAGGTGTTGCTACTCTTTTTTTCAAGAGTTTTGATGATCCCTTAAGGGTTATATAACCCTGGGGTTCTAATAAAGTTATTGCTCCATTATCTTGCCTATGTTGAAAGTGTTTATTGGTAATTTTTTCAATTGCTAATAGCTGATATTCTTCTTTAGGCTGATAATCCAGTATTTCATCTGCATCATTATATGAGAGAGCTATTGAATTTTTAATTATTGTTTTATGAAAACTAAATTTGTTAATAGAATAGTTTGTTTTAAGTTCCATTCTAAGACTTAGGCATATCCGCCTTTGCCCAATTAAGAGACTAAAGTAATTATTAATAAACTCTTTAGGAAACATATAATCAACATTATCAATGGAATATATAGTACTAGCTTTTTTATATGCTTGTTTTTCTAAACAACTATCAATTTTAATCAATTCTGCTGGACATGCAATATGGATCCAAAAAATAGGATTTGAGTCTTTTATTTCATAAGACAGGGCGTCATCAACTTCATTAGCATCTGAATCATCTATCGTATATGTTTTAAGTGATGTCAGATCTATATATTCAGGTGAGGATAATTCTCTTGAGAATTTACTTTTGAAAATTAGTTCTATTCTTTTTATTTCTTTAACAATATTATTGTTAAAATTATTATTTATATTAGGCGCAATCAATTACTCAAGATCATTTTTAATTTATCACTTATTCAT
>QCPL01000020.1 GCA_003212515.1 Prochlorococcus sp. AG-436-M02 | reverse complement strand
TACAAATAGATCTATAAATTCATCCATAGAAACAATTTTTCTAGCTACTGAAGCACGCCACAGCTTTTTAAGTAGTTCTGTAGTCAAAGAAGTCGCTATGTTTGGGGGGAAAGTTGATCACATGGTCCCTGAAATGATTGCGAAGGATCTTTATAATGTATTCAAAATAAAAATCTAAAAATTTATATGCAGTTTTTCTCTGAATTAATTGTTGAAAGTAACTTGCTAAATATAGTGTTATCTATAATATCTTTATTTTGAATAATACTTACAATTCTTAATCCATTTGGACTGTAAAGATAGCCAGATAATGAGCGAACATCACTTAATGTTCCTGACTTGCCAAGAAAAATCAAAGAATTATTTTCATTAGAATATTGATTTCTTAAAGTTCCTCGCATACCAAGAAAAGACATAGAAGACACAAAATAATTACTATATCTATGATTATCCATGAATGCTAGGACTTGTGAAATAGCCTTGGTTGTTGTTTTATTATTTCTAGATAGGCCACTTCCGTCTGCGAAAATAATGTCATTTTCATCTACTCCTATTGAAATTACCCATTTACGTAATTTATTTGTTGCGGCAATATTACTCCATGAATTAGATGTGTTGCGCAGAAGTACTTCACTACTAAAATTATGACTTTCAGAATTAGCTAAGTTAATGAGCATAAATAAGGGTGCAGATTTTTTGGATAGAAGAAGCTTTCTTGCTGATGTTTTATTAAAAAGTTTATGATTTCTAGTTTCTACAAAACTATTTATATTTTTTTCCTTAAGAATATAAATAGTTTTTAACTCAAATCTTTTTAGTGGATCCTTAATAGCATAGTTATCAACATTAGCATTTAATGCCAGCCTAGTAATAGGGGCTCCATAATCCTCTTTTCTATCCGTTGATAACCAACTTTCAGGCCACCAATTTGTATTTGACTCCTCATATAAAACTAATAAGTTATTTGGATATGAATAAAAAGGATTATTTTTTATTGTAGTAGCAAATAACTTAATATCTTTATCACTAATATCTGGATCACCACTACCTGTTATCTCATAGTATCCTTTACTATTTTTATATAAAGATGTAGATAATCTGTGATTTGGTCCCTTTTTATGCAAAGCATAGGATGTGGAGAATATTTTCTGATTTGAAGCAGGCATAAATAATTTATTGCCATTAATGTCAGAAATTATATTGTGATTAGAATCTAAAATAGTTAGACCTATAGATGAATTATTTTCACCTAGCAAGAAAATTAACTTCTCTTGTAATGGTTTACAGATTTTAATAGGTGTTTTAGTCCTTTGAATAATAGAAAATATTTCAGTATAGGCTGAATTGAAAAATAGATATAATCTGTCAAATAATTTATTATTATAAAATAAAGAGAATATTATTAAAAAGATTATAAATCTTGACAAATTATTTATAATTTTCATACTTATAACTATATGTCTATAAGAGATCTGATTCTAATAAATCAGAATTGGGGTATTTACTATAATAATTACAGAATGTGTAGCCATTTGAATTATATTTATATACATTCCAATCAGACGGATAACTTCTATATATTGCTCCCTTAGGTAAGGGTTCTATCCAAAAGATTTGTTCCCATGACTTGATAAAGTTGACTCTTCTTTCTCTACCAACTAGACCAACTCCAATACTTGTTTCTTCTAATTTACCATTTATCATTAGGATTCGAGATGATATCTTATTGCACATAGATTCAAATTCTTCATAATCGTATGGTTGAGGTGATATTGCTATCAATAATGTATCTAAATTAATGATTTCCTTAGACAAGATATCCTTATATGTAAAAATCCTAGAACTATAAAAAGGATAATCCCTCTTCGCAAGGGCTGAACTTCCAAAATCTGAAAACGCTATATAAATATTATTTTCAAATAAGTCTATTTTATTTATTAATCTAAAAACCAATGGTAGGATTTTTAATCCTTCAAACTTCAAGTTTACAGCTGATCTTAAAAAGGATGCATTTTTAACACTTGAAACAAAAGAATTATATAAAGATGTTTCACATGCATCAAGATCTGAGGGTAATGGTAATTTATTAAATGACATTAATAATTATGGGTAATTTTTTCTATAGAATTGAATATAGTCATAGTTATATAATTAAGATCTAATTCTGTCAACCAACTACCTAGACTAATACGTAAACTAGAACCTAACATTTTATTATCAACTTTAATCGATTCCAAGACATTGTTAGGCTTAGAAGTATTTGATGAACAAGCACTACCACTACTAACTAAAATACCATAGTTAGACAATTCTCTTACAAGGCTTCTTCCAGAAACAGGGATATTATTCCTAGAAGAAACAAGAACAGATATTATATTTGGCAATCTAGTAAATGGATGGCCTATAAATTCTAAGCCTTTAATATTAGATAATTTCGATGATAATTCCTTTGTTAGGATAGTAGTTCTTGTATGGCTAAAATTTATCTCTTGATTATTTATAGATATATGAACTGGTATTTGTTTTAATGCTATAGCCATACCATGAGCTAATGAAGGAGATTGAGTTCCAGATCTCAGACCATGTTCTTGACCTCCCCCGCCTTGAATAGGATCAATTAATTCAAGATATTCTCTTGCAATGATAAGTATACCTATACCTTTTGGACCTCTGAATTTATGCGCAGAGGCAGAAAAAGAGCCTATTGATAGTTGATTAAAATCAAAAAGACCTTGAGAGATAATTTGAGTTGCATCAGTGTGAAAAAATATGTTTCTTTTCTTACACTCTTTACCAATAAAACTAACAGGCTGGATTGTACCTATCTCATTCTGGCCCCATATCAATGAAACAATTTTAGTGGGAGGAGAGAGAAGCTCATCCAATAGATTTAAGTCAATTAAGCCATGATTATCAACATCCCATTTTGCAACTTCCCAACCGTTTTGTTGTAGTGAAAATGCAGCAGCAATAACAGAAGGATGTTCAACTGAACTAATTACAATTCTTCCAGGTTTTAATTTATTTGCAACACCTCTTATAGCAAGATGTGAGGACTCAGTCGCTCCTGAAGTTATCACTACCTGAGAAGGTGAGACATTAAAACAATTAGCTATTGTAAAACGGCTTCTTTCCAATACATCTAATGATTGAATTCCTAGATTATGAATGCTAGATGGATTAGCCCAATAGTTTTTTTCTATTCTTATAAGTTCACTAAGAACTTTAGGATGTAGTGGACAAGTTGAAGCTGCGTCTAAATATATTATGTTTTTTGCAGAAACCATTTTGATTTTATAAAAGATCTATTGTGCCTTTAAAAACAAAATCGGCCGGTCCACTCATATATATAGATCCATTCTTAGATGGCCATGTAATTTCCAGGTTACCACCTGGAAGAGATATCTCTACTTCATCATCGCATAAATTTAGTCTAGATGAAATAGCTAATACAGCACAAGCACCTGTGCCACAGGCAAGTGTAGGGCCACAACCCCTTTCCCAGATCTTAATGCACAATTTTTTTCTGTTTAAAATTTGCACAAAATGTACATTGGTTTTATTTGGGAAATTATTATTATTTTCTAAACTCTTACCCCATAACTCAAGTGGTATTGATTCAATATCCTTAACATATGTAATCACATGGGGGTTGCCCATACTCGCACAATAGACCTTAAGATTGGTATTTTCTATATCAATATTTCCAGAAGGGATATGTTTATCATTAAGCTGCAATTTTGTTGGTATTTTAGATGGTGTAAAAACAGGATTACCCATATCTATCTTAACATTACCGGTGTTAGAAATATGAGCCGATAAATTACCAATTAATGTCTGTATAATACAATTATCATCTAAATCTAGCTCTGTAAATTCTTTAATATAATTAACAAGGCACCTTATTCCGTTACCACACATTTCTGCTGTTGAACCATCAGAATTGAAGATTTCCATTCGAGCATCAGCTCCACTATTTGAATTCATTAGCAATATCACACCATCTGCTCCAATTCCATATCGTCTATCACATAATCTTTTGACTATCTCTTTATCTGAGATGATAAACAAATCATATAAATCGTTACTTCTACTATCTATTATGATAAAATCATTACCAATACCTTGATATTTTACGAAGTTTATGGTTTTCACATCAAATAACTTTGTATATCTATTAAATATAACAGTAATAGTCTATGGTACTTGCAAATTTAATAATTCCCTTCCATTAAGATTTCTTTAATTGCATTTCTTTACTTACAAAAAAATAAGTGACATCACAACTCCCACAGAAAAAATCACTTGTTCCTTCAACTAATTCCTATAAGGCAGTTGAATTAGAAAAAAAATGGCAAACGCATTGGAAGGAATCAAACCTATATAAAACTAAGGAGCCAAAAGATAAGCAAAGAACATTTTATGCTCTTTCAATGTTTCCTTATCCATCTGGGACCTTGCATATGGGACATGTGCGCAATTATGTAATTACTGATGTAATAGCAAGACTTCACCGTATGAAAGGATGTGCTGTTCTACATCCTATGGGGTGGGATGCTTTTGGATTACCAGCAGAGAATGCAGCTAGAGAAAGAGGCGTTGAAGCAGATGTTTGGACAAATACAAATATCGACCAAATGAGAACCCAACTTGAAAGACTTGGTTTATCAATCGATTGGAATAAGGAAATTAGAACATGCCATGAAGACTATTATAAGTGGACTCAATATATATTCCTAGAACTATTAAATGCGGGCCTTGCTTATCAGAAATATGCAACTGTTAATTGGGACCCAATTGATAAAACAGTCTTAGCAAATGAACAAGTTGACTCAAATGGTAGATCTTGGAGATCCGGAGCTAAAGTTGAAAAAAGAAAATTAAAGCAATGGTTCTTAAAAATTACTGATTTTGCAGAAGAACTTTTAAAAGATTTAGAAGGTCTAAATGGTTGGCCCGATAATGTTAAGACTATGCAGGAAAATTGGATCGGGAAATCTGTAGGAGCAGAAATAGATTTCATGATTAACGATCCTTTAATACAGAAAAGTATAAAGGTATTTACTACACGTCCAGATACAATTTTTGGAGCTAATTATTTAGTACTTTCTCCTGAGCACCCACTAGTAGACCAACTAATTCAGAAGGAATATAAGGATTCTTTTAGTCAGTTTAGAGAATCCTTAACTACTCTTAGCGATCAAGATAGAACATCAGAGTCGAAATCTAAAAATGGTATGTACATAGGTTGTGATGCTATAAACCCAATTAGTGGCAAAATAATTCAAATCTGGGTAGCTGATTATGTTTTACCTACATATGCAACTGGAGCTGTTATGGGAGTTCCTGCTCATGATGAAAGAGATTATAAATTTGCAATAAAGTATTCACTACCAATTTCTTATGTAATCAAAGATCCTAACTCTAAAGATGTTGTAGAAAGATCAGCTTATACTAATCAAGGCATATTAATAAATTCAGCTAATTTCAATAATCTTAATTCAGAAGTTGCCAAAATAAAAATTATAGAATATGGGGAAAAGATGGGATGGGCTAGGAAAAAAGTCAGTTATAAACTGAGAGATTGGCTAATATCAAGGCAAAGATATTGGGGATGTCCGATACCTGTAATTCACTGTAGTAACTGTGGTGTAGTAGAAGTAAATAAGAATTCTCTGCCAATTAGATTAGTAAAGCCTAATAAGAACAATTCAATCATAAACACTAATGATAAAAATACTATTTGTCCAAAATGCCACAAGTTGGCAAAACCAGAGACAGATACAATGGATACTTTTATGTGTTCATCCTGGTATTTTCTTAGATATGTAGATAATAATAATTTAACCAAACCTTTTAATTATGAATCTATAGATAGATGGTTGCCCGTCAACCAATATGTAGGGGGAATAGAACATGCTATTCTTCACCTACTTTATTCAAGATTCTTAGTTAAGGCATTAAATAGTACTGGTTTAGTAGGAATAAGAGAGCCTTTCAGTAATCTTTTAACTCAAGGAATGGTTCAGGGCATCACATTTAGAAATAAAGTAACTAATAAATATATTCCATCTAACTTGGTTAAAGACCAATTGAATCCTCGAGATCCAGATACTGACGAGGAGCTAGAGATATTATATGAAAAGATGTCTAAATCGAAATATAATGGGGTAGACCCATCAGAAGTTATAAATAAGTACGGAGCTGATACGGCAAGACTATTTATCTTGTTTAAGGCTCCTCCAGAAAAGGATCTTGAATGGAATGAGTCTGATGTAGATGGACAATATAGGTTTATTAACAGAATATGGAGGTTATTCTCCAAGTCTGAGTTAATGCCAACTCATCAACTTCATTTTATATCACCCTTATTTATACCTTCAGATCTTTCCCCAGAGGATTTTAAGCTAAGAAAAGTAATTCATAAAACTATAAATGAAGTGACAAAAGACCTAGAAGAAAACTCGCAGTTCAATACAGCAATTTCAGAACTTATGAAATTATCTAATTCAATTTATGAATATAAGGATAAATGTTCTGAAGCTATTATTAATCAAAGTCTTTCAACTATGACTTTATTATTAGCGCCCTTTGCTCCTCATTTAGCAGAAGAGTTATGGAATAAATTAGGTGGAAGTGGAAGTATTCATGATCAATCTTGGCCAGTTTATGACCCTTCAGCATTAATTGAACAAGAGTATAAATTAATGATCCAAGTAAATGGCAAAGTTAGAGGTTATATTATGGCTGAAACAAATGATAATGAAGAACAGCTAAAGGAAAAGGTGCTTTCTACTGATATTGCAAAAAAATGGTTGAAAGATAAAGAACCTAGAAGAGTTATCATTATAAAAGGTAAGATTATAAATATTGTTATCTAAATTGCTTTGTTATTTCTAGGCTTAATGGATTGGACCAATCACCATTGATTTTATAATCCTTATTGTTTGCATGAAGATGTCTCAAAATTAGGAATATTGATTCAGCAGAGGAGCTTGGTATCTCTTTTTTAATTTGATCGATAGAATAAACGTTATTATTCTCTAAAATAGATTCAATTTGTGATTGTAATTCAAGTATAGTAGAAGCTGCTTTCTTACCAGCTTCTACTCCAGGTTGATGATATGCATTAATATTAATTAATTCAGCATATAGACCAACAGCTCTTTCAAATAGTGCAATTAGAGCTCCCAATGAGTAAGAATCAAACTTTCTTAAAGTAATAGTTAGATTTTGTCTTTGATTTTGTGATAATGCCAATCTTGTTCCTTGTAAGAAACCAGATAAATAGTCACCTGGAGCTTTTTTATTTATTTTTGGTACATGAGGATTGTCTTCTAGAATCTCAATAAAAGTAACGAAAAAATTGTCTAATCCATCTCTTAATTGTTGTACATATGCATGCTGATCAGTTGAACCTTTATTACCATATACTGCAAGTCCTTGATTGACTTTTCTCCCATTTCTATCAAGCTCCTTGCCTAATGATTCCATTACAAGTTGTTGGAGATACTTACTAAAAACTTCTAAGCTATCTTGATATGGCAATACCACCATATCCCTAACTCCCTTACCATCTCCAGAAAAATACCATGAAGCAGCTAGCAATGCTGCTGGGTTTGATTTCAAATCTTTTCTACGTGTTATTTCGTCCATTTTCTTTGATCCGGCAAGAAATTTATTAGTGCTGCAATCAATGAGACATAATGGAAGAAGACCTACTGCACCAGTAATACTTGTTCTACCACCGACCCAATCTGGAAGATCAAATCTGGCAAGCCAATTCTCAGATTGAGCCTTTCTATCAAGTGAACTGTTTCTCATAGTTATGGCTATGGCTCTAGAAGACCAGTCATAACCATGGGAAGTTACAAAATTTCTAGTTTGATCCATGGCAATTTGAGGTTCTGGAGTACCTCCAGATTTACTAACCACAACGAACAAGGTTGTTTCTAAACTGTCCTTTAAGGCTTCTAATTTTTGGTAAATTCCATTTGGATCAACATTATCTATAAAGGTAAAATCCAAACCATTTCCTTTAGCTTTCAATGATTTAACCAATAGAAGTGGTCCTAATCCACTTCCACCTATGCCAATCCAAAGAACATTAGTAAAAATTTTACCAGTATTAGTTTTAAGAGTACCTTTTAAGATCTTATGACCAAGATCATGAATTTTGTTTTGTACATTTGTAATAGTCTCTTCTATTTCCTTTGAAGGGGCAATTGATGAGTTCCTAAGCCAATAATGACCTACTTGACGATTTTCATCAGGATTTGCAATCGAACCTTTTTCCAAATTATCCATTGAAATGAAAGCCTTCTCAAACGGTCCTTTAAGGCTTTCCAGATTTGAAGCAGTCAAGGACATTCTACTAATATCAAGCCAAAGGCCTAAATCTTGATCAAAGAAAAGAAGATTACAAAATCGATTCCATTGATCCTGGGAATTGTTGTTTTCGAAATCAGGGAAATTCATATATGTCATATCGGACTAATATAACGTCCAAGATACAGTATTACCAGTATGAATCATTTATGAACTAAAAACGATATTTATGCCAAAAACAAATTATATGGTCTTGGAACTATAATCTAAATCAATAATATTTAAATTTTATAATATAATAAAATTAATTGTAATCTTTACAAAGTTTGGAGAAGCCTGAAATGGATGGTTTTATTTATCCATATCCTGTTGAAATCCCTAAATTCAAACCTAAATTAGATTTAGCAATACTGGCCTCTGGGAAGGGAAGCAACTTTGAAAGAATCATGGAGGATATTAATAATAATATACTTGATGCAACTATTAAATGTCTTATTGTAAATAATCCGGAATGCGGTGCTATAGATGTTGCAAAAAAATATTTAGTTCCTTATAATATTATTAATCATAAAGATTATAATTGTCGAGAAGAATTAGACAATGCAATTCTTAATACTTTAAACAATTATGATGTTGAGGGCATAGTTATGGTTGGCTGGATGAGAATAGTCACCTCAATCTTATTGAGTAAATATCAAGGTAGAGTAGTGAATCTCCATCCCTCATTACTTCCTAGTTTCAAGGGAAATAAAGCAATTCAACAAACATTACTTAGTAAAGTTAAGATCACAGGATGCACTGTTCACTTAGTAGACGAGAAAGTTGATTCTGGAGAAATTATTATTCAAGCAGCTTTTCCAGTTAAACAAAATCATGACGAGATTACTTTACTGAATTCAGTACAGAAATATGAGCATAAGATTATTAGTCTAGGTATTGCCTTATCTGCGTTAAACTGGAGAAAAAAGTATCTTATGGATAAAAACTATTAAGTGGCAGTCCTAAGTCACAATCTAGTCCAGACATTAAGTTAATTGATTGTATAGCTTGACCAGCTTGGCCTTTTAATAAATTATCTATAGCAGATATTAATACTAGTCTTCCAGTACGTTTATCAACCTGCACACTTAATAATGCTTTATTTGTATATCTTACCCATTTTGTTTTTGGGTAAATACCAACAGGTAGAATTTCGACATTTTTATGATCACGATACATAGCTTCTAAAACTATCTTACAATCTTCTGCAGTTAAACAAGGATCTCTTAATCTTGCATAAACTGTGCATAGTATTCCTCTTACCATTGGAACTAAATGAGGAGTAAATTGTAAATTTATCTCCGTTCCTGATACTAAACTTAATTCTTGTTCGATTTCAGATGTATGCCTATGTCCTATGACAGCATAGGGAGAAATAGATTCTGATGACTCTGATAACAATAGATGCTCTTTAGGTTCTCTACCTCCTCCCGATGTCCCAGATTTTGCATCAATTATAATGCCATCACTTTCTATTAGTCCTTGTTTAAGAAAAGGAATAAGAAGCAATAGACTCGCTGTTGGGAAGCAGCCAGGTGATGCAACTAGACTAGCTTTAGAAATATTAGTTTTATTCCACTCGGGCAAACCGTAAACGGCTTTTGTACACAAATTAAAATCATTACGTTTAATCTTTGAAGCTTCAGTAGAGTAAATCTCATTCCATTTAGATAATGAGCGGTATCTAAAATCTGCTGAAAGGTCTACAACTTTAATATTAGAATCTAATAATGCTGGTGTTATTTGCGAAGAAAGACCATTAGGAAGACTTAAAATAGCAATATCGCAACTTGATGAAATTCGGTCAATATCAATAGGTTGAATAGAAGGGTCTTCATCTAAAGGAAGGAAAGGACACAATTCATTCCATTTTGTATTAGCAGTTTTTTTGCCTGCTAGATAGCTAATCTGGAAAATAGGATGATCTTTTAGTAATCTTATGGTCTGTAGACCTCCATACCCAGAGGCTCCTATTACGGCAACTCGATTGGGATTATTTTTTATTTGGTCCATAAACAAATAATATAGGATCTCATAATTACTACGAGCTTATTAATGAGTTAAAAACACAATAACTCTTCATCACAAAAAGGTGTAAACCTAGAAATCAAAGGAGTCTTTAAACGTGGGATTTGATCAAATTGCAGATGCTTTGGCAGCTATAAGGAATGGCGAGTGTGTAGTAGTAGTTGATGATGAAAGTCGAGAAAACGAAGGAGATCTTATTTGTGCTGCTCAATTTGCAACTCCACAACAAATTAATTTTATGGCTAAGGAAGCAAGAGGCTTAATTTGCTTGGCAATGGATGGAGATAAATTAGATCAATTAGATCTTCCTTTGATGGTAGATAGGAATACCGATTCTAATCAAACTGCATTCACTATTAGTATTGATGCAGGGCCTGAATTTGGAGTATCCACAGGAATATCTGCAGACGATAGAGCAAGGACTATACAAGTTGCTCTAAATCCTCAAGCAAAACCAAGTTATTTAAGAAGACCAGGTCATGTATTCCCTTTAAGAGCAAATAAAGGCGGCGTTTTAAAAAGAGCTGGACATACAGAAGCAGCTGTTGACCTATCACAATTGTCAGGTTTATCTGCAGCTGGCGTGATTTGTGAAATTCAGAATTCTGATGGATCTATGGCTCGATTACCAGAATTAAGAAATTATGCTAAAACCTGGGGGCTCAAGATTATAAGCATTGCTGACTTAATAAAATATAGATTAGAAAACGAACGTTTCGTATACAAAAAAGCTGAGACGAGGCTACCTAGTATATTTGGTGATTTCCAGGCAATTGGCTATTCAAATGAGTTAGATGGTACAGAGCATGTTGCTTTAGTAAAAGGAGAGGTTGGGAAATTAAAAGAACCGGTACTTGTAAGAATGCATTCAGAGTGTTTAACAGGAGATGCATTTGGTTCTCTTAGATGTGATTGTCGTCCTCAATTAGAAGCTGCGTTATCCAGAATTTCTGAAGAAGGAGAAGGAATTGTTGTATATTTACGTCAGGAAGGAAGAGGTATTGGATTAATAAATAAACTTAGAGCTTATAGCCTTCAAGATGGAGGTTTAGATACTGTAGAAGCAAATGAAAAACTCGGATTTCCAGCTGATTTGAGGAACTATGGAGTAGGTGCACAAATACTTACTGATTTGGGAATTCATAGGCTTAAATTATTAACTAACAATCCACGCAAAATTGCAGGATTAAGTGGCTATGGTCTAAAAGTTGAGAGTAGAGAACCATTAGTTATTTCTCCTAGTGATCATAATGCTGAATATCTTGAGATTAAGCGTCAAAAACTTGGCCATTTTATTGACAAAAATAATTTAAAAACAGCAACTAAATTTTATGTGATCTATTGGGATGGAGCCGCCTCAGCTCAAATGCTTTCTATTTTTAGAACTCAAGCAGAAGCAACCGCAAGGGAACATGGAATTGATCTTGTTCCAGAAAGATCATCAAGGCTTCTAGCTCTATGGGAACGACCACAGTTTGTGTGGAGACTTAAAAATTGTGAAAATTATAAACAACTTACAAAAATATTAAATTCAATTAGTAAATGGGAAGGAACTAAAAGAATAGGATTATTAGTATCTAATAGCAAAGCACAGTTCGTACACCCATCACTCAATTTAAAGACTGATTATCAGCAACTAAACAACATAGATAACATTGATGAATTTAATAAAATTATTGAAGAGAAAAATACACTTCCATTTGTAATAAATTTAAAATAAGAATAGAACTATTAAATAACAATAGAAATATGATTTATTTCTGTTCCATTTTCTATTTTAAAAACAACATCCATATCCTTAGTTTGTCCAAAAACGGTATGTACTCCATCTAAATGTGGCTGGCTTTCATGAACTATAAAAAACTGGCTTCCTCCTGTATTCTTGCCAGCATGTGCCATAGAAAGAGATCCTGGAAGATGCTTATTATTATTTATCTCACAGTCAATAGTGTAGCCAGGACCTCCGGTTCCAGCCATGCCTGAGGAACCTTTTCTTGAATTTGGGCAGCCACCTTGAGCCATAAAACCGTTTATGACTCTATGGAAAGAAAGTCCGTTATAAAAGCCTTCATTAACAAGCTTTACAAAATTAGCAACGGTATTAGGAGCATCTGTTTCAAATAAATCTAGAGATATTTGACCAACAGCAGTATCCATAATTGCTTTCATTTGAATTAATCTAATTGAAGTAACTTTATTATTATACTAGTTTTTTGCAAAAAAGTAATATAAGAAATGATTAAGATTGTCTTGATTTAATTTTTTTCTATTTTGCTTTTTAAGTTATAAAGACTTCTTCTAAGAGAACCTTTATTATGAGCCAAAACATCAACAGCAGCTGAATAAGATAAATTCCCTATTTTCATGAGAATAGCCTTCTTTGTTGATCCTTTTGACATATCTAGAAGGGAAAGTGCTTCTTCTAAATCTATATCTAATAATTCAACCAAAATTCTTGTGGCTCTATCTAACAATTTCCTATTAGTAATTGAAACATCAATCATCTTATTCTTATAAACCTTGCCAAGTTTGACCATAACACCTGTAGAAATAATATTTAATGTCATCTTTGTAGCGGTAGCAGCTTTTAATCTTGTTGAGCCAGATATTAATTCAGGACCTGTAATTAATCTAATTATAATATCAAAATTAAATGATAGTTCTCTTTCTGGAACAGAGGTTATAAGAACATTTAATGCTCCAATACTTTTAGCATAATCTAATGCTGACAGCACATAAGGTGTTGTTCCTCCAGCTGTAATTCCAACCAAGCAATCTTTTTCTGAAAAGCATAGCCGGGTTAAATCAGAGATTGATGAGGATTCATCATCTTCTAAATTTTCAGAACTTTTAATTAGAGAATCTATCCCTCCAGCAATTACAGCCTGGATCAGATCGGGAGAAGTACAAAATGTTGGTGGGCATTCAGCCGCATCAAGTACTCCTAAACGGCCTGATGAACCAGCTCCTAAATAAAAGAGACGCCCTCCTCTCTCTAATTTGAGAAAAATCTGATCTATGGCTTCAATTATTTGAGGTTTAGCTTGATTTAACGCTTGCTGAGGTTTCTTGTCTTCTTCAACGAAAATATCAACAAAAGTAGATGTACTAACTAAATCAATATCTTGACTATGAATATTAGGTTGTTCAGTAACTAATTTAGCCCTGTTGACTTGCTTAGCTACTTCTAAATTACTATATGAATAACGGATCATTTTAAAGTAATTTTTCTAGATTTTTTCTAACTTCGTCCAAATCATCAGGAATAGGACTCTGACCAATTTGTTGATTATTAGGACTTGTCCCTGAACAAACATTTTCTTCAAGATTTCTCTGAGGGGGAGAGATAAGAAGTCTATCTTCCTCTGTTTTTGGAAGAAATCCTTTTACTACTAGGCGAGCTTCATATCCAGCTTGACTACAAAACAAATTAATTTCTTCTTGATCTATTTTTTCGACTGATGGTTTAGGGAAATCTTGAGCTTCTAAAAGTCCACAGTATCTTTCTGCATCGTCCGCATCTTCAAACATCAATACAATTGTTTTACCTTTAATATCTATTGAATGAATACCCTCTTCTTCTTTTCCAACCTTATAAAGTAATACATTGACTAGCATGAAAGAAAAGCTATATACTTATAATTATAATAAATAGAACTAGATATTTTGTTCATAGGATAATTCTTGTAGCCTTCTGTATAGAGCCATCTCTGAATCTGATAAATCTGCCGGTAATACAATAACTATTTCAACTATTTGGTCACCATAAACATCATTATAATTAAGACCACGTCCTCTTAATCTAAGCAAGCGACCTGATGATGATTTAGGTGGAACCTGTAAAACAACAGGACCGTCAAGAGTTGGTATTTCAACGCCACAACCAAATAAGCCATCTTGAGGGAAAAGTTCCAATCTATACAAAACTCTTAGCCCATCAATCCTAAGTCCATCTTCAGTTTGAACTCTTAACTGTATAAAGTGGTCTTTACCACCAACTACAACACCAGGCAAGCGAAGTCTCCACCCATCTCCAGCAAAAGGCGGAGTAGCGAATTCAACAATAATTCCACCAGTTAATTCAAGTTCTAAAGTAGTTCCATATAGAGCTTCATCGGGAGACAGATTTACTAATGTTTCAAGATCATCCAATTTCCTTACAGGAGGTGGTTCATATGGCACACGTGTTGGCTTTGAATACTCTTCATTTGAAGAAATATCTTCCGAAGAATCTTCTAAATCACCTCTATATAAATCCTCTTCATAATCAATAGGCTCCTCAATAAATTCATTATCTTTATCATTTTCTATACCCAATACAGCATTAATATATTCCTTATAAGATGGAAAACCTGTTGCAAATAATTCTTGAGATTTAATTGAACTATCCTTCTCCCATATACTTCGTTTCTCAGGATCACTTAGTACATCATAAGCCTCATTTACTAACTTAAAACGATCTTCAGCATTACTATCGTTGATATTTAAATCCGGGTGCCATCGCCTAGCCTCTGATCTAAATGCAGATTTTATTTGTCTAAGATCACTACCAGGGGAAAGACCTAATATGGACCAGTAATCAGGCTTAGTTGTAGAAGTCATTGTCCCATCTATCTCTTTCCCTATTTTTATATTCTGAATTCATACCTCTAGAACTAGGTTGATAATCCCATGGATCCTCATCCCAATAATCATCTGAGAATAATTCATCTTTAAGAGAACCAAAAGTATTTTTTATTCCTTGGATAGGATTATTGTCACTACGTTTCTCTGCAGAGACACGACGATTTAGTCCAAACAACGCTTCTTGTAATGCTGAAACAGAAATATCAAGTTCAGCTAAATCATCATTTTCCAGGAAATCCTGTACATCTCTTAAGGCAACCTCTACTGCTCTTTGTTGCCTCTCCGCTCCATAGGGACCAAATTCAAGTGATACGTCCCTCAATCTCCTCTCAGCCTGAGCTACTAAAGTTAAAGCATTATTTTTCTGATCAATAGATGCCCTTTTACGCCTATCAGAATCTGCTTTTTCTCTAGCTTCTTGTATTAATTTTTTTACCTCGTCTTCATTCATATTTGACCCACCGTTAATACTTACAGATTGCTTTCTTCCTGTTGTTCTATCTGTTGCACTCACCTGCAACAATCCATTTGCATCTATATCAAAAGCTACTTGAACTTGAGGAACACCTCTGGGAGCCGGAGGTATTCCAGAGAGACGAAATTTCCCTAAGGATTTATTGTCTGAGGCCAACTGCCTTTCACCTTGCCAAACATTAATTTCAACAGATGATTGATTCGCTTGTGAAGTACTGAATACATCAGCTTGCCTTACTGGAATAGGAGTATTCCTTGGTATTAAAACTTTCATTAAGCCACCTACTGTCTCTAGTCCTAAAGACAATGGAGTGACATCGTTTAACAAAAGATCTCTTAACTCACCGGTTAGAATCCCACCTTGAACAGCAGCGCCAATTGCAACAACTTCATCTGGGTTAACGGATTGAGAAGGAGCCACTGGAACTATAGTTTTGACTAATTGCTGAACCATAGGCATCCGTGTACTTCCACCAACAAGTACAACATCATTTATGTCATCAGCAGTCCATCCAGAATCACTAAGTGCAATTTCAACTGGTTGTAATAGGCGATCAATTAGATCTTTACAAAGACTTTCAAAAAGTTTTCTTTCCAAATTGGTTTCAATATGAAGAGGTCCATTAGCTCCTGTGGCAATAAAAGGGAGAGAAATTGGAGTTGAATTTAATCCTGATAATTCCTGCTTAGCCTTTTCAGCGGCCTCGGAAAGTCGTTGAAGAGATTGACGATCGCGTCGTAAATCAATGTTGTGTTCTTTTTGAAACTCATCTGCTAACCAATCAACAATTTTCTGATCGAAATCATTTCCACCTAATTGCGTATCTCCTGAAGTTGCTTTTACATCAAATACTCCGTTAGAAATTCGCAATAACGAAATATCAAACGTTCCACCACCAAGATCAAAAACTAATACTCTTGAAGAAGAGCTCTTATCAAAACCATAAGCTAGAGCTGCTGCAGTTGGTTCGTTTAAGATTCTCTCAACCTTAATTCCAGCTAACAAAGCAGCATCTTTAGTTGCCTGGCGCTGAGAATCATTGAAATAGGCAGGAACAGTTATAACAGCTGAATCTATATCTTCATCTAGATGTTTCTCAGCATCATCAATTAATTTTCTTATTATGCTTCCAATCAATTCCTCAGGAGCGTATTCTCTTTCAGTAATTGGGCATGTGACTCTCACACAACCTTGCTCATTTGCTCTAACGGTATAAGGGACATTTAAGCTACTATCGTCCAACTCATCCCAAAATCTACCTACAAATCTCTTTAAGTTAGAAAAGGTATTCCTAGGATTAAGTACAAGTTGCCTCCTAGCTTGTTGACCTACAACCAATTCTGAATTCTTTGTATAACCAATTACAGAAGGTGTAGTACGAAAACCCTCAGTATTTGCAATTACAAATGGGCGCCCAGCTTCTAAAACTCCAATAACGGAGTTAGTCGTACCAAGATCAATCCCAACAATCCTCCCCATAGATTCTCTTATTACATTACTAAGTTAACTGCCATTGGTTGATGAACCAAGCTATTTTTAAGTGATGCAAACCGAAACAAGTCCCATTTCGAACTTATTTGGTGCTAGAAGATTATTAATAAATCCATATGAATGGATAAGGTGCAATCTGAACACAATAACAAATTCACTCTGAGGATACGTTCTAAGACAGATCAATGGATTGACTCAGGCTTTAAAAAAATAACAATATCAATGGCTGCAACGGTTGCCCTTGTTCTTTTTTCAATTCTAATTGTTGTTTTTCTTGAATCAAAACCATCTATTCAAAATTATGGAATCAATTTCTTAATTACTTCTGATTGGGATCCTGTAAATAATCGATACGGAGCATTTACAGCGATTTATGGGACTATTATTACCTCTTTATTATCTCTTTTAATTGCAATTCCATTAGGAGTAGGAACAGCAATTCTTCTTACAGAAAAAATATTCTCAAAGAAAGTTACACAATTAATAGGATTAATGGTGGAATTGCTTGCTGCTATCCCATCTGTGGTACTTGGTCTTTGGGCTGTATTTGTAATGGAACCTTTTATAAGACCTCTACTAAATTATGTGCATAGTCATTTTGGATGGATACCTATATTCAGTACTGAAGCAGTTGGGCCAGGATTATTGCCTGCAATTTTAATTCTTATTGTGATGATACTTCCTATTATTACAGCTATATCAAGAGATTCATTAGAGCAAGTTCCAAAAAGATTAAGGGAAGCTTCATATGGAATAGGAGCAACTAGATGGTGTACTTTATTTAATATAATTCTTCCTGCAGCAATCTCAGGGATTACCGGCGGTGTTTTGTTAGCCCTAGGAAGAGCAATGGGCGAAACAATGGCTGTGACAATGATTATTGGTAATTCAAATAATTTTAGCTGGTCTCTATTTGCACCAGGTTATACTATCTCAGCAATGCTGGCTAATCAATTTGGTGAAGCAGATGGAGGCCAGATATCGTCTTTAATGTATGCGGCTTTTATCTTAATGGTAATGACACTATTGATAAATATTTTAGCTCAATGGCTTGTAAAGAAGTTAAGTCTAAAGTATTAATATAATGAACAAAAATACAGAATTCGTAAAATACAAAGATAACAACCTTGAATACAAGCCAAAATTGGCAAGGAATATTTTCAATAAGCTACTTACATCTATAGTTATGATTTTTTCGATAATTGCAATAACTCCATTATGTCTCGTTTTAATATATGTATTAATTAAAGGTGGTTCTCAACTAAACTTAAGTTTGTTATTACTCGAACCAGAGCCACCTGGAGCTGTCTCTTCATCAGCTGGAGGAATAGGAAATGCAATTGTTGGAACAATTGTTATTACTGGTATAGCCTCACTAATTTCAATTCCAATTGGAGTTGGTGGGGGGATTTATTTAGCCGAATACTCTAAAGGAGGAATATTTTCTAAATTCATTCGCTTTGGTACTAATGTGTTGTCTGGTGTTCCATCAATAATTGCTGGGGTGTTTATATATGCTGTAATTGTTGTTACTAAAATAATTTTAGGAAGTAGTTTTAGTGGGATAGCTGGAGGGATGGCTCTATCAATATTAATTCTACCAATGGTTATAAAAACAACTGATGAGGGTTTGAAACTTGTTTCTGATGACTTACGAAAAGGTGCACTTGGGCTCGGTGCATCTATGTACACAACAATAGTTGAAATAACATTACCTCATGCTTTTAAAAGCATTGCTACTGGAATAGTACTTGGCCTAGCCAGAGCAGCTGGAGAGACTGCTCCTCTGATTTTCACAGCTTTATTTTCTTATTACCATATATCAAGCTTTAATGATATTTTTTACGAAATGTCTTCATTATCGGTACTCATATATAACTTCGCATTAGAGCCTTATAAGGCTCAAAATCAATTAGCATGGGCAGCATCTTTTATACTAATCTTAATTGTGCTAATTTTAAATCTTCTCTCGAGAATATTCTCAAAGAGAACTTCTTATTAGCTTAAATTATTCAATTTCAACTTAACTAAACCCATGAGAAGTAAAACAAAAATATCATTTGAGAATGTTTCAATAAGTTATGGTAAAAATATAGCTGTTAAGAATGTTTATCTTAATATTCCAAATGGCAAGATAACAGCTTTTATAGGTCCTTCAGGTTGTGGTAAATCGACAATATTGAGATCAATTAATAGAATGAATGATCTTATAGAAAATTGTAATCTTAAAGGTAGAGTATTATATGAAGGCCAAGATTTATATAGTTCAAAGATAGATCCAATAGAGGTACGAAGAAAAATTGGTATGGTATTTCAACAACCAAATCCATTCCCAAAAAGTATATATGAGAATATAGCTTTTGGAGCTAGGGTAAATGGATATAAAGGAAATATGGATGAATTAGTTGAGAAATCATTAAGGAAAGCCGCTGTATGGGAAGAATGCAAGGATAAATTAAAAGAAAGCGGTTGCAGTTTATCTGGTGGACAACAACAAAGATTATGTATAGCAAGAACAATTGCTATTGAACCAGATGTAATACTTATGGATGAGCCTTGTTCTGCATTGGATCCTATATCTACATTGAAGATTGAAGAAACTATGCACAAATTAAAAAATACATATACTATAATAATAGTTACTCATAATATGCAGCAAGCATTGAGAGTTAGTGATTTAACTGCATTTTACAATGCAGAAGTAACTAATGAAAGATCA
>QCPL01000019.1 GCA_003212515.1 Prochlorococcus sp. AG-436-M02 | reverse complement strand
AATCTGAATATTCCTGAATTTGCAGATTTTTAGCACGAGCTGAATTAATTACATAATTATTTATATAGGCTAGTTTCCACTTAATGTCGATGTTCAAAAGGTTTTTAAAGAATAAGAATGACTTCCCTCGTCTAAGTTCATGATGAGTTGACTCAGATCAGCTAGAAAGGGAGATGTAATGATAAAAAACAAATGAGTAACTATCGATTGGTTAGACCTGAAAAGGGCAATATTTTCTATAAGACTTTAGCTGTTATAAGCACTATTGGAGTTCTTGCTATAGCTGGGATTCAAGTTTCGATATCACTAAAAAAAACAAATAGCACTGAAGATCAAATAAGAAAAATAATGCTTGAAATTAATAATACCCGTTTAGAGACTTTGGCTGAAGTGGAGAAAGTTAGAGTAGAGGTCCTAAAGGATTTAAATGTTCTTAAGAAACAAACTCTTCCTAGTTTAAAAAATTATAGTTCTAATTCTTTAAAGAAACTAGAATCAGAACAAACTAGAGTTCTAAATGAGGTCAAAATCATTAGAGCAGATGTTTTGAGAGAATTAAGAGGGTTTGAATGCAGAACACTTGTTATTGAAGCAGATTAAATGAATTGAATTCATATATTTAATCTTTTAAGTCGATTTGTATGACTTCTCCTAGCCCTTTGATAGTAAGGCTTTTTGATGATCCTCAGCTTTACTGCAGGTAGAAATAATAAGCGTTTTATTTAACCGTTGTGGATTAGAGAATGCGGATGATCCACGTTACAGAGACGTTTCTTAATGGAGTTAGCCTTTTTGAAAAGATCCATCGTTTCTCTTCTTCCAGAAGCATGTTGAGCTTCTTTCATGGTCTTCGAGTATTCCTCGTGTAATTGTGTTTTTGTCATAGTCGAAAAAATATAAAAGATATTGTTTGTCGCTGATGTATTGACAGTTACGAAATAACCGTAATAGTATAAATGTACTACTTTAAGAGACATGGCTTCAGTTTCCTCACCTTACGCCTTATTCCGAGCGTCTGACTGGAGTTATGCAGTAGCGCAACCTATTGGTTTAAGACAATGTTTACGCATTCAACCCAAAAAGTTCTACCCAAAAAGCGATATGCAGAAGAAGAGGGTTGGGACTATCTCGAAGAAGGAACACTCAAAATGTCACGTTCAGCTTGCGTTTGCATGACGTGTGTTCACTTTCGTTATTCCTGCGATAAGCATTGCCACACTCTCCTTACTTGTCGAGCTCACCAGCGTCTTATCCCTCAAGGTTCTCATCTAACAAGTAGATGTCCTCAATGGCATAAGAACTACGAAGACAAGTTTGGTATTTGTCCTGAAGCCGCTTAACACAATGACTAAAGATCAACTCGCCCTCAAGATCGCTCTTGCGATGCACAAACCACCTCATGCACGTATGGATAGTTTCGGTGCATACTTCAATACCTATAAGTGTTTAAGTAATTATTTCCAAGAACTTTCAATAGAAGATATTGCTGGAATTGGTAATAGATACGGAGTTACGGTTTAGCCCTCTGACATGACAGAGGTATGGTCTGCAATTTGATCTTTACCTCTTCTATGTGGTAGAGATAGAGGTTCGGGATTAACTACCTCATGTCTCAACTAACTATCAAGGTTTCTGCGAAGGCAGAAGCAATGATTGCTCAACTTCAGAAGGAGATCTTTAACCGTAGACGCAAGAAAATCACTGCACAAGGTGTAGTTGAGTCTCTTGTAGAAAGCGGTGCAAAGTCTCAGTCTGACAAGCGCTATGCGTCTTCTTGGAAGAACCTAATCAAGGATATTGAGAAGGCTGCTAAACAAACAGAAGTGCATGGCAACAAGCCAGCCAATGTCTCCGCTGAAGAGTGGGCGATGTTGATATCGCATCGTGCACGTAAAGGTACAACAGCTAAGAAGGCTGCACCTAAGAAAGCGGCTGCTAAGAAAACTGTAAAGAAAACAACTGTTAAGAATGCAGCGGCTAAAAAGCCAGCAGCTAAGAAAGCAGTTGCAAAGAAAGCTGTAGCTAAGAAGGCTGCACCTGCAACAACAGCAAAGCCAAGAAAAGCTAGACGTGCCAAGAGAGCACCTGCAGCAGCAGCGAAGCTTGCCTAAGGATTCTCCTTGTAGTAATCAATGATCTTCTGAGCGTTCTCGTCGGTCAAGCAGCTAATCCTTGAGTTAGCTGGAATATCTAATAAAACGCAGATGGCAATAATGTCTTCTGCGTTTTTTTGTATCCGTTCGGACAGTTCCAGAACTCTTATCAACTTACCCATTACTCAGAATCGTTGGCATTGTTAGCGATGTCTTCTAGACGCTGCATTTGTTCTTTGGTTTGTGTTGTTCGACTTGGCTTCTTAAACCCAAACCATCCTTGTTCTTTGACCCCTCGTTGAATCGCAGCGGTCAACGCACCGAAGAAGAAAGTCCCAATCATCAACATGATTAGTCTTACTGTATCGAAGTTTGTTCCGCCTCCTGCTACTGAATTAAGAGGATCTAATAAATCCATTAGGCAATCGTTTTCCTAATCAGAATGGTGTATCAGATAAAAATCTGTTAGTTATATTTCAAGTGCTTATTTTATACTTATCACTAATCTACTTTATTTATTTAAAGTATAAAGAAATATCAGTTGTCATTTTTAAACAGATTTATTAATATAGAGAAACTCTATTAAGAGTAAGTTGATGGCTCTTAAAAATAATATATTGAAGGTAGTAGATGGTTTTACAATAGTTGAACTTGTTTGGATTATGACTATATTTGGCATAATTTCTTCTTTGGGATTTAATATTTGGAATACAAAAATTAAATATTTACTTTTACAATACGAGGTTGGTGCATATGTTTCTAAGCTTATAAATGCTGCAGAAATTTACTTCAATGATCAGGATAATGTTGGTTTTAGATATAATGAGCTTTCTGAATATATAAAAATTCCAAGATGCTCAAAAGGTTTTGACAACTCTTTAGGAAGGGAAAACCTTGATGAGGTTTTAAAGTTTTGCAAGGAAAATGTTCCCGTAACTTCTGCTTTATACGTAAATCCTTTTATGCCGCCAGAAAATAATTCTCATTGGTTTACCCCAAATGGATTTTATCGAATAGATTCATTTAGACATGGAACAGGAGATATGAATGGGTTTAGAGTTATTTTTCTAGTAAGAACTAAGAATACTTGGCCAGATCCTTATAAAGGAGGCAAGACAGTTTTAGGTTGTTTTAACACAGATACCGGTAATAAATATATTTATTTTGATAAAAAACACAGATATACTCCTAGGTTTTGGCCTGATACACCAGATGACCTTCAAGAATGTTAATTAGAGCAGGTATAGTAAACTTCTGCTTTTTATATTGCTTCTATAAAAAGCCTTTAATTAATAAGTGAAACGCCTCCTTCTACTGAATTAAGAGGATCGAACGAATCCATTAGGCAGCTTTTACCCTTGAGAATGTTGAGTCAGTTCCACTCTTTGTAGCGCGAGGATACTCTCTGAAATGGGTTTTGTAAGAATGACCCATTGTAGTAGCCATAGAACCTCCATCAAGGTCTAATTGATGTCCTCTGACTGAATAGGCATGGCGGAAGCTATATGAACCAGCTCTTTTTTTCTCTTCTCAACAGCTTTAAGTATTGAATGCCAACCTTTTTGTCTAGCAAGATATTTCTTGCAAGCTTCTCCTACACCATTTTTGCGCTGTAAAGGAGGAAGTTGGAAATCCTTTTGATCTCACTCAAAGCTTTTTTCTCTTAATGTGACGTTTTCTCTCATGAAGCATTAGTTCTTAGGGCATTTTTCTTGGGCCGCCTGCTAACAGTATTGCCCCAGCAAGAGCAGAGGAATAAAAACGATGTATGAAAAGACTTCTACCTCTTTTTTAGCTGTTCTTAATTCGTATTCTTCGGATAGTGTCGAAAGAGAATTTGATTGCTAATGGAAAAAACAACCAAAAGAGTGGAAGAACTTGAGAAGAGAATTCAGCATTTAGAAGTAGTGCTGCGATACCAAGCAAGAAAAAGCAAATAAGCTCTGTTCTCATTTATCCACTGCAATCTTCATCTTTTGGTAATTGTAGCCAGCCGGTGGTCCATTTAGAACGAGTTCTTAGTTCATCCCACGAAATTCGAATCAGAATTTCTTTGTTATTGAATGGGAAAAGCGTGACCCAGCGTTGATTTTTTCTCCATATTGCTTGACCTCATAATGACGATAGCCCTCCCTTTTGAAGGCTGATGTCCAGGATTGGTTGGGTGGAAATCTCATGCCTCTTTTCTAGCCGATCTTCGGATCAATTAAAGGTCGATCTTAATGGGCGGCTTTTTATTTAGATGGTTTCTGTCTAGTCGGAGGAAGCTGCAAGCCTCCAGAGGATTTACTTGGAACTTTATTTGCTAATTGAACTAGATAATCATCAAGTTCTTCCTTAGTACCTCTAAGGTCGTTCCTACATTCATCGAAAATATTATTGGATAAAGATGCAGTTAAATCTTCTTTTGGAGTAGACATTATTTCTTTCATAACAGGTGAGAATAATAAGCCTTTTGATAGTTGAGCAGCAGCACTCTCTCCAGCTTTTTCAGGAGTAAGTCCATTCCTAATAGATGTACAGAACTTCTCTGAGAAATTCTTACTTACATCTGAAACAGCTGGTGGTAAATCCAAAGAGGATGCAATTGCTGCAATTGGAGTGAAAAAAAATGTTATTGCCACAAGATAGGCAAGTGATAAGCGTTTCATACTTCCTTTCTAACTGATCTAGTCTCAGCAAACATTGGAGCATTCCCAGGGCTCAACATTTATGACTCAATTATCCTAAAGCACTAGGTCGCAGGTTCGAATCCTTACTCTCCGACTAGGTTCTTACGGTCTCAACTTGCGAAAGGTTAGATGTTGGGGTAGCTAGATTAATGCAATAGCCTTATTTAGAAGGGTTTTCCTTTAGTGCAAACGCTTTTAATAGAAAGAGAACTGCACTAGTCCAAGTCTCTGTAGCTCAATCGGCTGTCAACCCCGTACATTTTCAAGACTTCTGCGAGCTTTGACTTGATTACTTGCTGGATATGAAAAAACTTTTCATGCTTGAAGGATCGTTAGCCCTTTCAAGGTTTTCTTGGAGAGCAAAGCTATAAATAATTAGATGCTTCCTTGAATAGGCTGTGAACTTTGCTGATAATTGGTCAAGAGCTTTTGTTGTTGTGATTGTTCTCGCTTTTGGAGAGGCACAAATTATTGGTGGAATCGTACCTAACTTGGTTGCGTTCTGTTTGTTTCTTGGAGCAATTGGTTATTTCACTTTTACTTGAAAAATGAAAATCAGTATTTCTGAGTTATTACGCTCCCGCACAGAAGATTAAAGACCTTTTCCCTTAATACCTAAATCTTTTCTCAACACAATCATGCTGCTAAACAGTGATTTAGGACAAGAGCAGTTTTGGGATCAAATCAGAGCTCTAAGAAAACCAAACCCCGCCATTCTTGATTGATTCTAAAAAACTCTTTCTTTGCTCCTCATGTTTCTCACTAAGCTCTTTGTACTTGGCTAACTCTGTGGCCTTATTTGTCATGGTTTTAGCTGTCTCAGGCCATAGCATTGAAAGCCATGATCTTGTTCTTGCCCTAGCGTATGCAACCATTCATTATCAGAGCGATTGATTAGTAAGTAACTATTTATTAGGTACCTACTTTTTTTATAGCTTTAGATTAGGAGTTAGCAATCAGTGAAGTCTTGAGATAGAGATCAAGTCTCATAGCTTACATCTCTAATTGACCCTCTAAACCTTCTTTTTGATCATCAAACAAGCTTAAATATGTTTAATACATTTACAAGAAATGGGCGAATCCTTAACAAAGGCGTTTTTAGGAGTCATTGCACTGGGAGTCTCTTGCATCGCAATTGAATTAGTTCCTGTATCTAGACAAGCTGGCTATTGGAACCGATGCCTTGAGAGCACTGTTAAATGGATCAATGAAGCACCTGATCTAAGGGGATGGGATGAAAAATCTAAAGAGTCTTTAGCTGTAGGTGTATGCAACGGAGCTGTTTATGAGCCGAAATTAAAGACTCAATAATCTCTTAGCAAACATTGCTATAGCTATATCCTAGAAGTAGGCAAAATAATCAGGCAGGACCGTATAAATAATTTGGCCGTCCTCTCTTCCCCATGGCTCTAATTTCATTTTAGTCAACAACCAAGCTTCAAGCATATCGATTCAAAGGCTTCTTACGTATTAAATTGTGAGGTACCTTTTGAGAGCTGTTTCTTTAGTCAAGGCATCTTCGTGTAAATAGCAAGCCCAATGACAAGAGCTAGAGCAATTCCACTGCCAATCCAAACGACCGTCATCCATGGGAATGGTCGTGATAATCGTTGACTGCATTCATCTAATTGGCTTTAGGTGAGTCTGAAGCATTCACTTTGAGGAAGGCGAACATCTTTATATTTTCGATGTAGTTCTCTTTCAATCTCTCGGTAGTCAGTCCTTTCTAGAGTTCTTATGATTTTGTCGGGTTTTAGCTCCTTCATTCGACGCTGAAGGTTCTTGGTTGTACCAATTTTTTGAAAATCATCGTTTCGGATGAGATAAATGATGCCAGCCATAATACTTATCCTCCAATTCCTTTCTAGCTGATCTATGAAAAGAGGGCTGGCTTAAGTCCAATCCTCTGTAGAGCAATCGGCTGTCAATCAAAACCATTATGGTTGTATGAAACGTCATTAGTTTCAATATTCGCTTAAAGCGCTCGACCTATTTATTTGCCGCCATTGCAAAAACGAACTGAAGCAGATGTACTTTTCCCGCTTTCCCTAATTTCTTCAACGCAATTAGTAAAGACCTTTGCTTCTTGTTTCACTGAGCAGAAGCCTAAAGCGATCGCAGCTAGAGATAACGCTGAGATAACGTTAGTCCCTAATTGGATAACTCCGTAGGCAAGCATTGCTCCTTTCTTGCTGCCGCAATGCTTCCTTTCATTGTTGTTTTCTTCAGTCATTGAATTTTTTAGCTAAAGAAGAGAACTCTATGGAATTTTTCCCAGTACCGTGGATGGAGGTAGCAGGGAAAACCGTAAGGTAAAAGCATAGTTTGGTAAAAACTGGGCATAATGCAGCTAATGGTGATTTCAAGGAATTATGGAAACAATTTTTCCAATGGTGTTATTTCTAGGTTCAACTTTTTATTTAGTATGGATGTTCCAAAAGTTTTTAAAGAAGAAGGATTCGTAGTTGCCTGATGAAGAATTGAGCTTGAAAAGAAATGGGAACAAAAATTAGATTTAGAGAAAAAGACGCAAGCTTTGAAGGGGGAAATGAGAGAACTTTTGAAGATAACGCTGGGAAATTTTAGAAAAACTTCCTTAAAATGGAAAAGTTCAAAATTAGTCTTGGAAATCTATAAATAATCATCATGAAAGCTTTTTAGGGGCAAAAAATTTAGAAGAGTCAGTTAAGTTCTTATTATGGTAAATAAAATGATTGTGTTTAAAAAGTTCTTGAAATATCCAATGGAGTTAAATTTCAACCTGTTCCTGCTGTTTTCACTAACGCCCAAAAAAAGTTCTTAGGATATATCTACTTTTATCTACTTTTAAGTTCACAGTGAAAAATGTTCTTCCATTATTTTTCGCGCTTACAATGAGCGTTGGACCTGTATTTGCGTGGGAGTGGGGTGGAGAAGGTGATTGCCCTTTCTCTAAAGATAAGTCAAATGAAGAGATAAAAACTGAGCAAGTAGAAGAATCAGATGAGTAGGCCTTGAAAATAAGCGAAGGCTGATTAGTTGATCAAGTTAGAGCATGGGGCATGAGGTGTATAAATCCTAGCGGGTGTTAATGCTAATCAAACTGCACGAAGGGCTTATTAAATGATTTAAACGATGAGGGATGAGGAAGAGGCCGTGCGATCTCAATCTCATTAACGTAGCTCGGAGATTTTCTTTTCTATCGGATGAAGACTTTAGCTAAAGCAGTATTAATACTCTCTATCCATTCTTACCCTAAAAGGAGTAGATCTGGAAGAAGATTTTTTGTGAGGTTTGATTATGTCCTTGACTCCTGAGGCAGTTGAGCATGCTGCTCGCAGTGTGCTTAAACAACTTTCTGAAAGACTGAGGTTCTCGAGGGAGCAAAGAAATGATGAGGTGATGGAGTGCTTGCAGTTTGGTATTTGCACTATTCCTATTCGCAATCTTCCCTAAAGAGTAATTCGTTGATTAAGACATAGCTTACCTAGCCTCCTGGAAGGAAAATAGTTGGCTGTGAAAAGCTCTCTATTTGAGTAAGAGACAATGAAAGAACAAAAGAAGCCCAAGTCAGATCCAAATTACCCAGATAACTTTTGGCCTAGATTAATCTTTTTGTTATCTATTGGAGCTTTTATTTATTGGGCGATGACTTCTCCTAATGCTGATTCAAGCCTGCATACATACCTAATAGGTCCGATTAGGAACACAATAGGTTTATCCTAGAGCACATTTATAGGTAGTTACTTGGTCATTATTGAGGGTGGCTTTGCTTTAAAGGTCGAACTTTTATTAGTGTCGAGAAAGAACTTGATGGCTAATGGAAGGACTAACCAAAAAGCGGAAGGGATTGAGAAGAGATGTCAGCATTTAGAAGAAGTGCTTCGGAACCAAGCAAGACAATGTATATAACTTCATTGATAATTTATCCAATCCCTGGGAAATCAAACAAAATCTTATCTTCCACTACGGCTAAGAATTTCTGAAAAGCATGAATTCATAATAGGACTAAAGGCAAAATAATGGTTCAATATAATCTAAGCAACACTAATGATTGAACCCCACTTGCTAGCTTTCTTGTGAATGCTATTTGCTCATTTCCTTCAGACGTCTTTCTAGATTATACAAAAGGGACGGCACTAGTAGACCATCCCTTTTTGTATTCATTAATTAGAACAACTCTTTTTTAGAGTGATTAAACCAATCGTTAGTTTCAAAGGGCTTTTGAAAGGCCAACGACAATAAGGAAATTAAGCAAAGGCAATTTCCATAGCTTGATCAGGGTATGCAGGCTGAGTTAATAGAGCCTTATCCTTAATTGGACTGTTAACTGGTGCTTTTTCGAGTTGTAGAATTGTAGGGTCTTTTACGATTGCAATAAATTGCCCAAATGTAGGGAGTTTTTTAAAGAAGTTGACTACCTTCTGTTTGTGAGGTGTTAGGACCTTGTTGAACTGATTTGTATAAGTTTCTACAATCTCATCTTTTGTAGGCATAGGCTTAGAATCAACAAAATCTTGAACATAATCAGATGTAAAAAGTCTCCAGAATTGAGTCATCTTTACTAAGAAAATAATGTGGCTTATTAAAAATTTCACACTTAAATGTCGAACAATCAATACCAATCGCTGTTAATTGTCTTGCCTAGTAATAATAAGATCTTGATTTCATGATTAATTATGTGCATTCAAGACAACTTAGCTTTTCTCTAACGCTTCCTTTCTAATAAATCTAGCTTTGCTAAGCAGAATTGTGTTAGCTGCAGTATCAGTTTTCAAATCTAAGAACTATTTCCCAAGGTACTAGATCCTAGGTTAGAAGCCTCTCTCCTACTATCTTGTTAGTAGTCTGAATATAGGTTAGAGATCCTTACACTAAAGCTAGTTAATGGTAAAAGCTCTTTCGTTTTAAAAAAGGTTGATAGGCTGTTAGGGTCTATAGAAATTAATTAAGCGTAAACTGATGAGTAATTTGTATATAGGGCTTGTAGTACTAGTTGGCTTGCTGGTTACGGGCTTGTTTTTCCGCTTTATCTTTTCAAGCTCAGGTAACCCAAAAGAGGTTTTTGAATCTATTGATGGAACCAAGTTCTTTCGCGAAAAAGACCTTAAGGAATATGAGTTTCTTTATGAAAGGTTGAAATCGCTATATGAAGAAAAGCCTTCAGCCAATCAAAGGAAGGAAAATTCAAAGCTTGGATTGTCGGAGACGTTTATTCAGCAGTTAAAAGTTGATGGGTTCCAAAATCTCAACTTGCTTATATGTAATAAAGAACAATTCAAAAAGCTAGCTGAATTGTTAGATAGTTCAGAGATTTCTAGTGGTTTAAAGTGAGGTGTTGAACCACACTTCTCCTAGGAATTGGAGGAGTAAGTTGCCGCATGAATCCCTTTAGCCCCAATTAGATTGGAAGAGTCTTGAAGCCGTGAGTAACAACTCTAAGCTGGTTATGCAGACTTTTTTCTTGAGGGATTCTTCACTTTGAAAGTTTTTCTGTGATACTGAAGCGACTCCTTTGGCAGAAATGTTAGCTTTGCTGAAAACTGGGCATGATCTTTACGATTTTATTAGCAGAAAAATGACTATTCTTTAGGTTTTGGAATTGAAAAGAACTAAGTATATTTATCTATAATTCCTAAGGTGTGAAGTGATTATTTATCCAATGTGGATGTTTCAAAGATCTTTCAATAGAAGGACTAGTACAACTTAAAGCTTGATAATGAGGAAAAGATCTAGATCAGCCAAGTTAAGGTCTAGACAAAAAGGGTTTGAATGTTTAAATATTTAGAGAACTGTCTTGTCTTAATTAGTTAATACACATATGCATAAATTGCCAGCCATATTATCTTCAACAATTATTAGTCTTTGCTCGTCTTTCGTTATCTCTACGCCTTTAAGAGCAAATGAAGTTAGCTATAAACTTGTAAATGGCGATGTTATCACAGGAATCCTCATAAATGAATTAAGTACTGACAAATTAAAAGTAATAAACCATCCTGAACTGGGTAGAATTAACATAAAAACATCCTCTATTTATGTCGAACCTAAGCTGAAAACGCAATTAGATTTAGGTTTAAATGGGACAAGTACAGGATCTGACAATTCTTTTGGCTATGAGATCTTCACTAAAACTTTATACAAAGGAGAAGTCAATGAATTAGACATTGGTACATCTCTTCAGAGGAAAACATCTAATGGCAAAAATTCAGTAGACAATTTTTCTATTGATGTACGTTTTGATCGATTCCTTAGTAATGAATTTGGTGTATTCCTTTATTCAGACTTCCAATACAATTCTCTAAATATTATTGGCAAAAATGAATCCTTGTCAGCCATTGGTGTCTCTAGATCAATATTAAATACAGATAAGCAATCACTTCTGCTTTCAACAGGACCATCTTTTAATTGGTATGGTGGCGGCGCTAATTGCTATATAGACCCAGAATGTGGAAAGTTGCTAACAGGAGCTATCCTTACTGCTGAATATGAATGGCAAATAAGTGAAAAATTAAAGTTGGAGATTGAGGATATATTTTCAAAAGGACTAACTAATGATGGGATTAGTAGCAATAATTTTTCAACCAATTTTAGATTCTATCCATTTAGTCAAAAAGATTTAAATATGGCATTAAGGTATGAGATAAATTATGATACCCAATCAGACCCAAATACAGATACAAGCTATTCATTTTTGCTGGGAACTGAATTTTGACTAATCAAGACAAAAATTGATTAAGAATGGATCCAAGGGCAGAATTAATACGTATAGACAATAAGCTAAAAGAGTTGTCGAAAGTCAAAGGTGCTCCAATTAAGCAACCAATGGCTGCAAATATATTAAGGATTGTATTTCTATGTGAATCTGAGGGTGTATTCTTATCGCTTTCTCAACGCCATGGACTAATGAGTTTAGACATAAGATGTTTTATTTAGCATCTCTGCCTTACTAGTTCATCTACTTGAGTTAAGAATGGATTATGCTCTAGGGGGCACTCTATAAAGTATTTCCATACTCTCTTTGGTCTTTTCGTGATCTTGCTTGCCATGACTAGATATAATAGATATATATAGGAAACTCTATCTACTTAAGAATGTTCGCTTTGATTACGGTATCTTTCGCGCTGGTTTTTGTTGGCCTAGCTGGATGGACCATTACAACTTATATCGTTAAAGAAGATTCCCAGAAGTTCATAAAAGAGGAACTTCTCAATATCTTTGATATTTGTAAAATGCTTACCGTATCTCTAAAGAGCTTGATACGAGGTTTGGCAAAGTATTCTTTCAAGTCTGATATAGGAGAGATAACTTCTACTGAGTCAGAAGAATTAGATGAACAGCTCTTAAAGCTTGTTGAACCAGTTGAACCAGTTGAACCAGTTGAAGAGGATATTGCAATGTCTTCATTCAGCCCTGAGTTGATTGAAGTGATTGCTGAAGAAGAAGAAAAAATTGCTTAGTTATTCTCGCCATTCTCTGACTTGGTTCCCCTAGGCCAACTCTCAAAAGAATTATATGTTGTGAGGCTTATTGACTCCTTAGGTTCCTTCGATTTCTTTTTTATATCTAGGTAAAAGCTATATAAACTTAATTATTTAAAACTATAATAAGCTCTTTTTTAATTTAAGTATCCTTTTAGATATTGCTAAAAAATATCGTTTGTATTGATTGCTGGGGTATTTTCGTCATCTCTTGCATAGGACGAATATACCAACCTTTCATGACCCTTTTGCAAACTAGTTTCCCCGCAAACATTCTCGAGACTTTGAATTAACTACCTCAGTTGTTATCTTGGTCTATTTTTCTATTGGGTAAAGATTAGCTTTGATTTTGAGGTAATTTTGCAAAATATATATTTGCTTTAATACCTAATCAATTAAATACATTAGCTACCCTTAAGACCAGCATAAATACTTGAGTGATCACCCTCATGGATTTTTTTGACCATAGTAGTAGAAAGAGAGAAAGAAGTATATTTGGAGGTCCAACCATGCCCAATCATCTGCTCCAAGAAATCAGGGAATCTTTTCTAAGCCGAGAGTTGGTTTCTAAAAAAAAACCAACTTATGATGATGATGTGATTGAGTGCATGCAATTTGGCATCTGTTCTTCTCATCCAAGGAACCTAAAAGAAATTCCTTATTATTTTCATTTCTAATTAAGTTAGATGCTGATCTTCCTAACTGAATTATTATTCTAAGTTTAGTTCTGAATGCTTTTTCAGAGCTAACTTTACATTCAAGTCTTATTAAATTTATTGACTCTAGAGGTCTATATTATTGGTAAAGCGATGGGAAGCAAAGCATCTACTATAAAAAATTACTATTGATGACTGTAATTATATGGTGTAAAAAGTAGTGCTACTTTCCCAATCAGATATAGCTAATTAATTAATTTCTCTGCCTATCTATCCAATTCCAGGAATATCAAAAGGAAGCTTTTCTCCTGCTGCTATTATAAATTGCCGCACTGCTGGGATACGCAATAGTGACAAAGGAAGAATAATGTTCAATACAATCCAAGCCCCACCAATTATTGGAGCCCATTTGCCAAATTTCTTGAGAAAATCCTTTTGACCATTTTCGGTTGTCATTTTATTTTGGACCGGATTCATTATCCTTTTCTAGCCGATTGAATCAATTAGGCTTACTTTTTTGAAACTCTGAAGCTCATTGATATAAAAGGCTGTTCAATGCATGATTCCTTATTTAATATTTCGTTGATGGGCTTTAGAATCTTTGTTCGTCATTTTCAGATTGTAATTAAATATTGTTCATAATGGACTTCTTGATTTGCTTTCAGCATCAGAAACCTAAAACACCATTAGGTGATTTTAAAGTGAAGGTTCTTAAACGTCGCCAAATACATATCCAAACGGCAGCTTTGCTTTGTGCCTTACAGGAAAATGGTGCTTCAGAAGAACAAATACAGGCCGCCTGGAGGGAGCGACTAGAGGTACCTATTAGTGAGGATGATCAATTCTTGGTAAAAAGTATTATGAGAGGAATGTGTCCAGAAATTAAGCCTCAGAAGTATCTCTTATACTGATCAATGAAGCTACATTTGGCGTACATTTTTATTAGCAAGTGTTTAAGACCCTTTTCCTCGCAGGGATTGAGCGCTAGGTTCACACCTCTCTTGTAGCCAATTAGGAGAACTCTTTTTTTGGAAAGATTCAGCCATAGTATTTTTGAGAAGATAGATTGGCTTGTTTTAGCAAAAACTAGCGAATGTCCGTTTTTTTATAAAAAGCACTGAAGTTTTGCGGATATTTTTCCACAGGGCAGCATTCTCTCTATGAATTGGTTAATATCCAACCACTTACATATTAAAAAGATGAATGTACCTTTAATGCATATCAATATATTTAATGCAATACTTGCTTTGTATTTGATTGGTTATCAAATCACAATATGTACTGATTGGAGTTGGATCCCTATGAATGACGAGGATTACAAGCTCCCTTATCAGGGCAAATGGAATGTTACGCAATAATGACCCCTGATATTTTTAATCAAGCAGCGACAGATTCCAGGGAAATAGGAATATGGCTCCCAATTATTGGGATGATAATAGTGTTCTTGGGAATGAATATGAGTATAGAGATCAAAATTCAGAAGGATGAGGAAGAAGACGATTGATTCAATCTTTTTGTTTTGCTTCTCTTTGCGAGAACATATACCTTGCTTGAATTATTTCCTTAGTAGTTTTTCTAATTGGTTTTTTTTCTCAGATAATGAATCTTTAGATGAAACTATCATTTCCGAACTCTGCCCATTTTTGATAGTGAGACTTATCCACCAGACTTGAAGAGCTAGGAAAATAAACCCAAAAAAAATCAATTCAATTGTTCCTTGTTTCATCAGGTGGTTTTGTTGTTAAATAGGAGTCCTTGAAATAGTTTCATTAATCAAGAAACATTCCATCTACGGATATAGTTTGTCTGGTCTCTCGTGAAGGGAAAGTTTTATAAAACTGAATTATTCCACCTGCAAAAGCTAAGGAAATAAAAATCCAAACAATGATAGAACTTTTCCTTACTCTGAAGTTTCTCTTAAACATTCAATAATTTGGGCTCTATAACTATTTCAATTAGTTCAATCATCAAAAGAAAAGATGTAATTACTATTAGAGCAATAGATTAGAGAAATCTAAGTTGCAATAGATCCAGAATCATTAAGATGTTCGCATTCTGATGCTTTATTGGGGATCTATTGTTATTAATGAATACTAATAACAATGTTTCTCTCCCTTGGACCATCTAGTTCAACCATGATGATGTCTTGGTATTTGCCTAGCTGAAGTTTACCATCTTTAAAAGGAACACTTACATGATTTCCTAAAAGTAAAGCTCTTAAATGTGAGTGAGCATTTTTGGGCTCATCTTCTGGAATGTTTTCTCTAAGATGCAAATCATCATGTTTATAGCCTTGAGCTATAGGGGCCATCTCTTCTAACCATTTGCCTAAATCTAATATCAACCTTTCTTCCATTTCATTTATTATCATTGCAACAGTAGAATGCTGACTGAAAGCACAGACAACACCTTCTAGTTGTTGAGATGTATTTAGTAGACTTTGTATGCGTTCAGTAATAGAATGGCAACTATGAGTGGATGTTGATTGAATTTGAATAATCTCAGTAAGCATAATTTTAGAAGAGTTTAAAACAGCTAACAAATACTCTCTATTTTATTTTGCCAAAGTGTGAGCTATTTGTGTACAAAGTAGATATGAATCTGAATATAACTGGTTGAGAGAGGAGTTGCTTTGTTTATTAAGGATTTCTCTGGGTGAAGTGATTATCAAATGTCTGGAAAATTGTTCAATTAGGATGAAAATGCAAAGCTTGTATGGTTGAGATTTTAATAAGGTTTTGCTGGCTTTCTTCTTATTAGATCATTTATGAAATTGCTTATATGCCAAATCCTGATCCATCTGGTTGCCTAATGTAAGAAGTAAAGCATTGATTGTTCTCAGTTCATGCTCTAATTGGTGCCGTTTGGATTGCAAAGTCATAAATCTTCTTTGAACTTCATTTTGTTCTCTGATTAAAGAATCGGCTTTCATAGGCTGATTGTTTTCTGAAAATGGAGCTTTCATTGTTTTCCCCTTCATTGATTAATGGAGAGCCTTTCCCAGTCAAACTTTTTAAAAGTTATGTTCTGTTTTGAGACCCACTCAAGCAGAGCTCTTTATCTTTTGTACTGGAAAATTTTTTTGTTGTAAATCCGTCTTTTCTCTGAGGTTAAAATACCCCAGCTAATGTACCGCGGTATTTATTACGAGCTACCCTTACAAGTAGTTGTTATAGTTGATTCCCATTATAAGAAGTTAACTTAGTATTTAAAATTCATTGAAAATCAAATGGATAAAGAGTGGACCCCATCAAAAGAGCAAAGTGAAGGCGTTGTGACTCGTGCGATTGAGTTCTTTTTAGATGAACTGACTGAATTGCAAGAAGACTTGGATTGTCCAGATGAATTTATTTTTGATCTTCTTGGAGCAATAAGAGATAGGTGGTCGCCAGAAAGCTGTCATGCCCGAATGAGAGAACTGAAGAACAAAAATCCAAAGGCCTTTTGATTTTTTGAGTATTTGCTACGAGGCACTTTATTAATAGAAGCGTTTCTATAAGGTTGGAAACATGAGGACGGCCTATCTGCACAGGCCGTTTTTTTTTCGAAAAGACAGAGTTGCTTAAACTACTCCTAACTTCATAGCACCTTTAACTTTGTTCACGATTGCATCATCAATGTCATTATCTGTTTGATGAGCTAGCCATTCCAAAGCAGAAACTATCCATGCTTTCATTTGCTTTTTGAAAAACTTTTTTAAAATCAAGAACAATACTGGCTTGAATAGTAGAAATAAGAAACCTGTCATTTTTGGCTGTTTATTATAGAAAGCCTAGGTGAAAATAAAAAAGCCCTCTAAGTATGTTGAGAGGCGGTTCTCGGGATCTGAGGACTGGTTGTCAACCTTTAATAATTTAGCTAATTAAAAAAAATTTTGTCTTAGCAGTAGGCACAAATGGCGCATCATTGAATAGGCTTCTACTTTGCCTATACATCCCAAAATGTTTATAAAACGTTCAGTATGTCCTCATATTTTACTGCTGTCACTAGCTTTATGAATAAAGATCCCAGTTCTATTAATTGGATTAGTTGATCGCTGTAGGATTTTAAAATCTACAGTTTGTCGGTAGGGCCACCATCTTTTAGGTGGTTAATCTGCTTTAGATCAATCTGTTTTTAACCAAAAGTGTTAAATGGAGTCATAATTCATATATTAAACAGTACGAATAAATGACTGATAGCCCTCAGAAAGAATTTTTGAATAAATTTTTTGACCTATGTAGGGAGTATCAGCAAGAGATTGCACCGAAGATAATTGCAGAAATCCTTAGAGATTATGCAGATAGGTTAGAGGAATGATGGAGCTAATTGTTCTTTTGATTGCTTTCCTCGGCATTCAGTCTTATGTAGTTCTACAAATTGTTAGAAATAAACGGAATGAACCTCTTATTTTTAATAGGACGCAGAAGTTCTATATTCATCAATGGATGTTGAAGCAATTTGGATCAATTCATACAAGAAAGGATTAATGGCATCTCTTCAGTAGCAGGATATTAATTAATGGCAACTTTAGAATCCACTCAGGGAGGAATTGTCATTTGAACTAGATTGTATCTTCTTGTATTTACTCTTGGCTCAAAATTTATCTACAAAGGTCAGTTGAATGATGATCTTCCAACAGTAACATCTATCTTTAAAAGAGTTATAATGATTGGGAAATAGCTTTTATTCAAAGGTCTTCTGGCAAATCTGACATGTCTCTATGGATAGATTAGTTAATTGGATTCGAAATGAATTTTTTGCTATAAGAATATCTGTTTGGTTGATGATAAAAACTTGGTAACCTTTTATCATCGTATGTATCCAGTTCTCTATAGAGTTTGCTTTAGCTATGGCATCCAAAAACAAAGATATTGAGCCTTTAGATAATTTCAATGAAGAACAACTCGCAAAGTTGGATGAATCAATCAATACTCTGGACCAAGAGGATCAAAAGTGGAGCCAAGAGCAGAGAGAAGAAGCCGAAAGGAGAAGAGCTAGAGATATCCCATTTAAGCGATTGAAAAAATCTCCTCTTGAAATAATTAACAGGCTTTTATTTTTCTTTTTCTTAGGAAGTTTCTTATTCTCATTCTTTTCTGTTTATTCAATAAATTCTTTGTGGTTTTGGGTATATCTTATTAGTGCTTTTTCTTGTATTTTGTATTCACCAAATAGAAAAGCTCTAAAAGAATTGATCGCAGCATGGCCAAATTTAGAGGATTTGATAAAGAAACGAAGCTTTTGGAGAAGAAAATGATTAAAATAAACAGCTATTTCCTAATTAGGCAGTTTTGATTAACAAGGAGTCTTTGCTAAATAAGATTATTTAAATGGGTCTTGAGGTTTTTATATACACATAAAGAGTATTTGCTCCAATTTCAAGATTGATATTCTTGGCTAGGTATTAAGTAGAAGATATCTTCCTTGCTTAATGCATGCTGATTCTAAGCTAAAAGAAACTCTGCATCAGGTTGTCTTTAATGCTGTCTCCAGAATGGAAGCATTGAGAGAACCCTCAGATCGACGTTGCTTATTTCATGAATATAAGGAGTGGCTAGGTGGAAATATTAATGATGAAGTTTGGGCAATTCCAGCAGAGGCAATCCAAGATGATAATGAATAACAAATGACTCAAAAATAAAATCTGATATTCAAGTGGCATTATAAATAGTGGATAAAAATAAAGAGGAATTAGTTGCTTATGATTATGTGCCAGAACCGTTACTATTTAGGCCATTTTAAGAAAATAGACGGAACTTGGAAAAACCATTAGTTTTTCTTGAAGTTTTTTTGGGTTGAATAGAGGCTTCTGGTTGATCTTTATGGCACAGGCGATAAAATTGCAAAAATATTCTTGATCTATGTTTAAACGTATTTTCAGTGCTGTAGCTTTAATAGCTTTTTCTTTAATGGTTTTTGCTCCAGTTTTAAGGGCAGCTGAAGCAAACTTACCCGTAGATGTTCAGGAAATCTTCACTAGTAAAAAACAAGTTTACGGTGATACTTTCTCATATCCCACAGGCAACGCTGAGATGCGTCTGTATAAAGTTGATGTTGAAGCAGGAGCCACAATCCCTCTTCACTCCCATCCAGCTCCGTTAATTGGTCATATTCAAGAAGGACAGTTGACCTTGAAGACTAAACAAGGGAAAAGCCAAACTTTTCGTGTAGGTGATTCTTTTTTGTTAGCAGCTGACACCCCTCCTCATACAATGGCTAATGCAGGAAAGACACCAGCCGTTATGTGGGTAAGTGTTGCTTCAGCAGAAGGCATCCCTACTCTTACCAATGTCGAATAAATTCTTCAACTCCAGATTAATTTCATTGATTTACGATCTAAGGTGGTTTTTTCTTGCTTCGCTTCTAAAAGCTTGACGCTCTTTTGTTAGACCTCTCTTAAACCTTTTCTAAATTGGAAAAACTACCCTTGTTATCTTTAATAACCTTTTAGATTTTTGACTCCTAGTTGGAGTTCTAGTTCCATTTTTCTTTTAGCAAGCCGTCTTTCGTTCTGGATAATACGTAGTCCTATCAATGCAGTCCCGATGCTGAGTGCGGTTGGGATGGCGATGCCAACGATCCTAGAGAGGTTATTCATAGTCTTCTTATTTCTCTAATGAGTTACGGAAAAGCAAATGGAGCATTTATTTTTTGATAGAAATAGTTTCTTGTAGTTCTATTAACGCTAGGAAGGGAATCAAGAGTTGCAAGGATTGCTGGTCCCGTTGATAAGAATACTTATTTAAGGGCTGTTTGAAAAATAGGTGTTTAGACGGACTTGATTGATTGTGTTTCAAGGCTAATTTTGCTTAATCGCTTTTTCTTCAATGTCCTCACAAGGATTGGATGACTTCATTGATGATTGCTTTGTTGAAAAGGATCCTATTTGTGATTTGAGAACACAGGATTCGCTTGAGCTTGACCGATATGCCTCTGCTCTAATTGCTGAAATGATGTTAAACACTAACTCACCACCGCCAAGCTGCAATCGATGAGTTCTTGTAGCGTCACATGGAACAAAAATGAAGGCATCATGAGTAAAGGTTATTTTTAATTTATGGATATGGATTGGGCAAAGAAACTAAGTCTCAATATTTCTCAATTCTGGCAATACCATAGAAATGTAGTTTCTTTTGCTGGGTTGCTTTTTTTATTTGCTTGTTGGCTTAACCCACTAATGGAACAGGCGAGCTATAAAAATCAATGCATTAGGTTTGCAACTAAATAATTTCTAGCAAGACCATCTGTAGAAACAAAGGTTTTGACAGAACGTGAGTTGGCAAGAACCGAAGCATATAGGTACCT
>QCPL01000018.1 GCA_003212515.1 Prochlorococcus sp. AG-436-M02 | reverse complement strand
CTTGTAGACAGTCCCACTACAAGGAGAACACAAACTTATTAAGTGAACAAGTCAATAGAGCAAAGCGTTTTAACCTAAAGAAAACTAGATTTTAAAATTAGAAGATATTAGCGATTACACTAGTAGATGAATAATATTCAAGCTGGCACCAGACATCTTCTAATTAAGCAATTGGAAGATTAGTAACATTGCCCCATGAGTCTAGAGCAATCCGATAAATCAAGCAGTGGGAAACTTGCTGCCTCTATTTTGGACGAAGCAAAAGTCTTGATAATTCGACTGCCTTGTAATCCAATATTTCCAATTGGACCAATCTATCTCGCTGATCACCTGCACAAACGTTTTCCACAATTACCTATCAAAATCCTTGATCTTGCCGCCCTACCTGTGATGGATGTTGAAAGAGTTTTGCTGTCGCAGATCAAGGTTTTTCAGCCGTCATTATTGGTTTTTTCTTGGAGAGACATACAAATTTATGCCCCAGTTGATGGGCGAGGAGGTAACCCTCTGCAACATTCTTTTGAAGCTTTTTATGCAAAAAACCCATTGAAAAAACTCAGAGGAGCATTTGGTGGCATTCGATTAATGAAAAGTCATTATGGAGAACTTTGGAGGAATCAACGATTAATTAAAAAAGGACTCAAAAAAGCAAAAGTTTTCAGGAAAGACGTTAAAGCCTTAATTGGAGGAGGCGCAGTCAGTGTTTTCTATGAACAACTTGGAAAATCTCTACCAAAAGGAACAATAATTTCTATCGGCGAAGGAGAATCTTTACTGGAGAAATTACTTTCGGGTCAATCTATAGATAGTGAAAGATGTTTTGTAGTTGGTCAAGATCCAAGATCTGGACTAATACACGAACAACCTACAGCCTCTATTAAAACTGCTTGCGACTACAAATTTATTGCTTCAATATGGCCACAATTTCATTGGTACCTTGAGGGAGGGGATTTCTATATCGGTGTACAGACTAAGCGTGGTTGTCCGCATAATTGTTGTTATTGCGTTTATACAGTTGTTGAAGGTAAGCAAGTGAGAGTGAATCCTGTAGAAGAAGTTATTAAGGAAATTAGACAGTTATATCAACTAGGTGTGCGCAATATATGGTTTACTGATGCTCAGTTCATCCCAGCGCGACGTTATATAGAAGATGCTAAGGATCTTTTAAGGGCAATACACGGAGAAGGAATGCATGATTTGCGTTGGGCAGCATATATTAGAGCAGATAATCTAGATGCAGAATTAGCTCACTTAATGGTCCAGACAGGAATGAGTTATTTCGAAATAGGTATAACCTCAGGTTCTCAAGAGTTGGTCAGGAAAATGAGAATGGGGTATAACTTAAGAACTGTATTGGAAAATTGTCGGTTACTAGTCGATGCAGGTTTTCAAGACAATGTCTCAGTGAATTACTCATTCAATGTTATCGATGAGAGGCCGGAAACTATTCGTCAAACTATTGCTTATCATCGAGAATTAGAAAAGATTTTTGGTGCATCTAATGTCGAGCCAGCTATTTTCTTCATAGGTCTACAACCACATACCCATTTAGAACAATATGGATTTGATCAAGGCCTAATAAAACCTGGTTACAACCCCATGAGTATGATGCCATGGACAGCTCGCAAACTTCTATGGAACCCAGAACCAATGGGGGAAACATTTGGGAGAATCTGCCTAGAAGCATTTGACTCATGTCCCAATGACTTTGGTCGTACCGTGATGGATTTACTAGAAAGAGACTATGGAGTTACACCCTTAAATGAAGCTTTACATTCACCATTAAAAGGTCGCCCTGCCATGGCCAAAGCTTTCCAGTAATTAACAAGAATTAAACCTAAACCACATATTCCTATCAGACTTCCAATAGGATTAGGAGATAAACCTCCTGGACCAATAAGCAAACTAGGTATATTTTTAGATATATCTAAAAGACTTGAGTTAATAAGAAACCATACTCCAACCAACCCTCCATGTAAACCTATACAACCAATTAATGAACCATGATCGAGAATCCTTCTTAAAGCAAGGACTAATCCTAAAAGAAATAAACCAAATAATAAAAGTACCAATTCTAAGAAATTCAAATCAGCTTTTAAAAAAGGTATTAAATGCGCAAAGCTAAAGATCAATGCCTGAAACAAAGTTCCTCTACGAAATCCAAAAATATAGTTCAATTCATTCCATAACCATCCACGAAAAATCAACTCTTCTGTAACTCCCACACCAACACCCAAGCAAATTCCATTGATTATCATGGGTAAGCTGAATATTCCTCGCCACGCAACCCACTGAAATAGGAACAATGGTAATAATACAAAGGACACTAAACACAAAGCCAAAAAGCAAGTCTTAAAAAGAATATTTGCTGCAGAGATAATTGAAGACCTCTTTAATTCAAATGCAAGAAAGGAATCCTTTTCTCTCCATCTGTACTTTGCCCAACTAGGTAGCACTAATAAGAAAAAGATAAAAGTAAAGAAAGTTCCTAATAAAGAAAGGCTTTGCGGAGGAATATTATAAGGAAGCAAAAGTAAAGGTAGAACAATCAACCAACCCAAAAAATACAAAATTGGGAGCAAAGAAATAGCTGGAAGCCATCTACATCTTTGGCAAAGCCATTTCTTCCACAAATCAGCAATCAACGTCTTCAGCTTTCTGGTTCAATAGTACTTGTAAGTCCCTTGCTTTTAAGAGATTCAGAATAAAATTCGGCAGGTTCTATATCGCAAGTGATTACTAGACCTATGCCAGTATTATGTGTTTCCAACATGATTGATATAGCATCTTGTTCACTGAGTTGAGGGACAACCTGGCGTAAGGTTTTAACTACATAATCCATTGAATTAACTGGGTCATTATGCAGCAAAACTTTGTATCGAGGGGATGTCTTCCTCACACGTTGAGTCTGCTTGTCAAGAACAGCGGCCCCATCAGTCATGCGACTTGAATACTGAACCATATTGAAAATGGCTAATTAACCAAACCGTACTTATATAAGAACTTTATAGCAAAATCATAAACTAATGATTCTTCGCATAGCTTCTTCCACATTTTCCCTAGTATTGAACGCAGAAAGACGAAAGAACCCCTCTCCAGCTGTTCCAAAACCACTCCCAGGAGTACCCACTACATTTGCATTCTGCAATAAGAAATCAAAAAATTGCCAAGAGCCTTGTCCCTTTGGTGCTTTAACCCATACATAAGGGGCATGTTCACCCCCAAATACTTTGTACCCTACGGAAGATAATTCTTTTCTAATAATACTTGCATTCTCCATGTAAAAACTTACAAGTTTTTCTGTCTGAGATTGACCTGATAAAGAATAAACTGCTTCTGCACCACGTTGAACGATATAACTTACACCATTAAACTTAGTGCTTTGGCGACGATTCCAAAGTGTCCATAAATCAACTTCAGTTCCGTTCGCGGCTAACCCTTTCAATGACCTAGGGATAACCGTGTAAGCACAACGAGTTCCTGTAAACCCAGCTTTTTTAGAAAAAGAGCGGAATTCAATTGCACAATCTCTAGCACCATCTATTTCAAAAATTGAATGAGGCAATAATGGATCTTGGATGAAAGCTTCATATGCAGCATCAAATAAAATTAATGCATTATTTTTATTTGCATAATCAACCCACTTCTCTAGATGCTCTTTGCTAGCAACAGCTCCTGTTGGATTATTAGGAAAGCACAAGTAAATTAAATCAACTGGCTCTCGCGGGAGCTCTGCTTCAAAACAATTTTCTGAATTTAAAGGTAGATAAGTTAATCCATCGTACTGGCCTAATTGATCTGCTTCCCCAGTTCTACCAGACATCACATTACTATCTACATAGACTGGATAAACAGGGTCAGTAACCGCTATTCGATTGCCTTCTCCCAGAATGTCAAGAATATTGCTGCTATCACATTTCGAACCATCAGAAACAAAAATCTCATCAGCAGAAATTTGACAACCTCTTGATTGAAAATCATTTTTGGCTATTGCCTCTCTAAGCCAAAGGTATCCTTGTTCAGGACCATAACCATGAAACCCTGAACTACTTCCCATCTCTTCGATAGCATCTTTCATTGCTTGGCAACATGCTTCAGGCAAAGGCTCAGTCACATCCCCAATTCCCAAGCGAATAAGACTTGCATTAGGTTGAGCTTCAGAAAAAGCACTGACTCTTCTCGAAATCTCTGGAAAAAGATAGCCCGCTTTAAGCTTGAGATAATTTCTGTTGATTTTAACCACGAAAAGAATCTATTAAATCCATGTATATACTGCATGGAAAAGGTACCTATGTGAGCAAAAACTACATACGATATAAAAAGAAAAATGTTTTATTACTGTGTCAGCTGAAATAGCTTCTGCTGCAGAACAAAGCAATTTCTGCAAACCAATAAACTTTCACCAATTGGTGGATGTTGATATTCATAAGCCTGCCCAATATATGGGGCATGAGCTAGGGACAAAACCACATGATTGGTACACAAAAAATGTAAAATGGGCTCTTAGCTATCCAGAGCTATATGAAATTGGGGCAAGTAATCTTGGCCATATCATCCTCTATTCAATTCTCAACTCTATCCCTGATCAACTATGTGATAGAGCCTATCTTCCTGGAGCTGACTTAGCAAAACGTCTTAGGGAAAAATCAATAGGATTATTTGGAGTTGAATCTAGACGAGAATTAAAAAATTTCGATCTCGTAGGCTTTAGCCTTAGCTATGAATTAGGAGCAACAAATATATTAGAGATGTTAGATCTAGCAAAGATAAATATCTATGCAAAAAATCGAGCCAATCTATCTCTTGATCATCCCAAATCTGAACCTTTAATCTTTGCAGGAGGACCAACAGCAACTAGCAATCCCGAACCATATGTTGACTTCTTTGATTTCATTGCACTAGGTGATGGAGAAGAGTTACTTCCTGAGATAGGACTTGTTATCTCAAAAGCGAAAAGATCACAACTCACAAGATTGCAGATATTAAGTAGTCTTGCTGAAATCCCTGGTGTCTATATTCCTTCTTTCTACAAATTATCAAAGAATTTTTTATCCATAAAACCATTAAATCCACTTGCCCCTTCAAAGGTAATTAGACGTGTAGCAACTCCAATTCCTCATTATTCAATGGGATTAGTGCCCCATGTGGAAACTGTTCATGACCGACTGACCATTGAAATCAGGAGAGGGTGTACGAGAGGGTGTCGATTCTGTCAACCAGGCATGCTTACTCGGCCAGCCAGAGATGTAGCTCCAGAAGAAGTTGTAGATGCAGTTGAAACTGGTATGAAAAAAACAGGTTACAGTGATTTCTCACTGTTATCTCTAAGCTGTAGTGACTACCTCGCACTACCAGAAGTTGGAGTTAAACTTCGAAATAAACTGAATGAGAAGAATATAACCTTGCAGCTTCCTAGTCAAAGGATCGATAGATTTGACGATAATATAGCCCACATTCTTGGTGGGAATCGTAAAGCAGGTCTGACTTTTGCTCCAGAAGCAGGAAGTCAACGCCTCCGAGACATAGTCAATAAAGGGCTTACGAATACTGACTTACTGCAAGGAATACGTAAGGCAATGGAAAATAAATTTTTCAAGGTAAAATTATACTTCATGATCGGTCTCCCTGGGGAAGAGTATGACGATATAAAAGCCATTGCAAAAACCTGTAAATGGCTTCAAAACGAATGCAAAGATTTAGGTAGATTAAAGTTGAATCTAACGATAAGTAATTTCACTCCAAAGCCTCATACGCCATTTCAATGGCATAGTGTCTCAACCAATGAGTTATTACGAAGACAACAACTCCTTAGAGAGGAATTCTTTGAGCTGAAAGTTAAAAATATAAAAATTAATTTCACTGATGTGAGAATTTCATCCATAGAAGATTTTCTAGGTCGTGGAGATCGTCGACTAGCTCCCGTCATTGAATCAGCCTGGCGAAGTGGTGCTGGCATGGATGCCTGGTTTGAATCTCAAGAACGAGCATATAAGGCATGGAGTCAAGCAATTAAAGAAGCTGGTCTTAGCAGCAAACTTAGAGAATTGGAAATGGGCAATTGGGGTTCAGCACAAACAATGGAGAAGAATGATTTTATTAGCTTCTGCACTAAGCCTCTACCCTGGGATCATATAGATACAGGTATCGACAAATTATGGCTAATGAAAGACTTACAAAAAGCGCTAAATGCCTCCATAGTACCTGATTGTTCGTTTCATGCTTGTAGCAGCTGTGGTGTATGTGGACCAGAGTTAGGTCACAATAAGATTATTCCAGCTACATCTATCCCAACAATACAAAAGCCAAAACTTCCTCATTCAGAGAAAAAATGTCGTATTAGATTGCAATTCACTAAGACTATGCCTATGCATTTAATTAGCCACCTGGATTTAATTCGTCTACTAGAAAGAGCCTTACGAAGAAGCGAATTACCAGTTAGTTATACAGGAGGCTTCCACCCTCTCCCACGTTTACAAATTGCCCTTGCTTTACCTCTGGGTATAGAAGGTCTTGGCGAATGGATGGATATTGATTTCTTTGAAGAAATAAATCCAGTGATTATGAAAGACACCCTTCAAAAATACTTACCTAAAGGCATTCATCTTCTGAATAGCGTTTGCATACCAATTCAAAAAAGCAAGCTTTCACAAGAACTGATGCAAGCAAATTGGCACTTTGAGATACAAGGGCGAAAAGGTTCCCAATTTGGTTCTAAAAAATGGGAGCATGCAATTAAAACAATTGTCAATTCGAAAGAATTAATTTGGGTAGACACTGATAAGAAAGGACGTTTACGAGAGAGAGATTTAAAGCCTGAATTAAAGAATTTGCTTCTAACCGAGTACAAAATCAAGAACGACCAATTAGATGATGAAGAAACTATTTCTATCGAACTTCAGTCTTTAATTTCTCCAATAGGCCAAAGTATTAAGCCAATGCATATTAAGCATTTGCTTGCAAAGTCTTTAGGTCACTCCATAACAATTAAAGACATAAAAAGAAGTAAGCTTATATTGAAAAAGTGCTAAAATTTAGATTGGGTTAGTCGATGGCTCTCAGTAGAGCACATTTAACCTAAGTTATTTTGGAAGAGACTCATCTCGATACTGGCAAAGTCCTGGGACTAATGTCCAGGATCTGCAGCAATCAAACTTCAAGAAGATCTAATTTAATGCCTTGCATTATTCCTTCCAAAACTTAGCATTTAACTCTTATCTAACTCACAGCAGTATCACTGCAACTTAATTTTAAAAACCGAGCAAAAGAGCTCTCATCTTCGTATATGCCCAAAAAAATTATCATCGCTGAGCAAGAGCGAATAGCCGCATTGCTTTCCGATGGCCGAGTAGACAAATTAATTGTTGCCCATGGTCGTTACCAAATAGGAGATATCTATCTTGGGACCATCGAGAATGTACTTCCTGGAATAGATGCTGCTTTCGTAAACATCGGTGCAAGTGAAAAAAACGGCTTTATTCATGTAACAGATTTAGGTCCCTTAAAAATCAAACAAACTTCGGCAAGCATTACTGAATTACTAAGACCAAGTCAAAAAGTCTTAGTCCAAGTAATGAAAGAGCCTACAGGGAATAAAGGGCCTCGTTTAACAGGAAAGATTTCTTTACCTGGTAGATATCTTATTCTTCAACCCAATAATCAAGGTGTAAATATATCACGGAAAATCAATCTTGAGAACGAAAGGAATAGATTGAAAGCACTTGGTGTACTAATCAAACCCCCTGGCACTGGACTTTTAATTCGATCTGAAGCAGAAAGTATATCTGAAGATTTAATCATTGAAGACTTAGAAAACCTTCTCAAAAAATGGGAGTTAATACAGCAAGCAGAAGATCGAACTAATCCACCAAGTCTTTTAAATAGAGATGAAGACTTTATACATAGAGTTTTACGGGATCACTCGAATTCGGATCTCTCAGAAGTAATTGTTGAAACAACAGACGCAAGTGATAGAGCTAAAAGATTTCTTGCCCAGAATGAGATTAAAGTAACTATTGAAGATCTCAATAGTAGTCAAAGTTTAATAGGAAATTATAAAATTGACTTGGCAATTTTAAATGCACTGAAACCTAGAGTCGATCTACCTTCTGGGGGTTATATCATTATTGAGCCTACTGAAGCACTAACAGTAATTGATGTCAACTCAGGATCTTTTACGCGCTCAGCTAATGCCCGTGAAACAGTACTTTGGACAAACTGTGAAGCAGCTATTGAGATAGCAAGACAATTAAAGCTAAGAAATATAGGAGGAGTCATAATTATAGATTTCATTGATATGGAATCCCGTAGAGATCAATTACAACTTTTAGAGTATTTCACAGCTTCTTTAAAAGATGATTCATCAAGACCTCAGATTTCCCAATTAACTGAATTAGGCTTGGTCGAAATGACGAGAAAAAGACAAGGGCAAAATATTTATGAGTTGTTTAGCAAGGAGTGTAATAATTGCAATGGATTAGGTCATATATCAAGTATTCCCTTTAAAGAACAAATTAAATCATCAGTATTAAATTCTGGATTGTTAAAAAGTGATTCAAACGATCAATTTGAAACAACATTGAATAAAAATAAATCAAATGAATCTATAAGTGAAAATAGTTCTATAAGCAACAAAGTAAACAAAAGCAAATTAAATGATAAAGAAAATAATTCAGAAAAAATAAATAACAAGCAAGAATTGGAACCTATATTAATTGAAATGAGCAATGATGAAGAATTTGTTTATAGTAATTTAGGTCTAAGCCCTACTTTAATTCTAGATAATATACCTGAAAATAATAATATTTTAATTGAGGTAGTTACGCAAACTCAGGAAAATAATGCAAAAGTAGATTCCTCTCCTCATGAAAAAGACAGTATATCTTCAGAGAATCAAAAAGATATAAATCAGAATAAAACAAATTTAAATGCCTTGGAAATTAAAAGCCTTATTGAGCCAAAACATGAAGAACATGAGAAGAAAACCTCATTAGAAAATGATCAAGAAGTTCTTGCAGAAATAAATAATGAAGTCGTCTCAAAAGACGAAGCACAAAATACAAAAGAAACAACGAAATTAGAGACTGAAACTGATCACCCTGGTAGGCGAAGGCGAAGATCTTCTAATGAAAAAGACAACACAAATATCTCAACAGAAAAGGACAAAGGTCCAACGGAAGCCAATCAATCAGAAGAAGAAACTGATGATCCAAGAAGGCGCAGACGAAGATCTTCAGCAGCAACTTGAAGCATTGTTATCTAAAGAAATAGCAGGAATAGATGAAGTTGGGAAAGGGGCTTTATTTGGACCAGTATTCGCTGGAGCCGTGATTCTAGATAAACAAAGTGAAGGTTTTCTCATTTCATCAGGTTTAAAAGACAGCAAGAAATTATCTGCTAAGAAAAGGGAAGCCTTAGTTCCTTTAATAAAAAAGAGCTCAATCAGCTGGGCTCTTGGTCAAGCTTCCGCTAGAGAAATAGACATGTTTGGTATACGAAAAGCGACTGAGAAAGCAATGCTCAGAGCTGTTCAACTTTTAAACCCCAAGCCTGTTCTTCTTTTAATTGATGGCTGCCTCCCATTACGACTTTGGACAGGAAAGCAAAAGACCTTAGTGAAAGGAGAAGACAAAGCGCCAGCCATTGCAGCAGCAAGTGTTTTAGCCAAGGTAGCTAGAGATGCACTCATAAAAGAACTCGCGAAGAAATATCCTTTTTATGGTCTTGAAACAAACTCGGGATACGGAACCCTTCTCCATAGAAGAGCATTAGTAGAGAAAGGATCCACCGAGCTGCATAGAAAGAAATTTCTCTCAAAAATTAAATGATTTGTATATCAGTTTTCTAAACACCATTTAGAAAAATCTCTAACTAATTGCTGTCCTACACGGGCCTTAATACCCAACAAAATTCCATTTAGAATTGAATGTCCTGTCGACTCTAATAACTTAGGAGGGATGAGCTTTAGTAATGGTGGTTGACTAACAGTCACCCCTAAAAAAGCCTCCCCTACTAATCCTTTGTCAGTTGCAACCAAAGTTGCATCAAGCATTAATTCAAAATCATCAACTAATCCAAGTCCATCAAGCTCACTATCCGTTGCTTGCATTTGAAGCTTATTGCCATCACTATTTACCACAGCAATTGAAACCACTGGATTAACTTGCAACTGAAAGACCTTAAAACTCGTAACGGTGTATCGAAAATTACCTGGACTTAAAGCAACAAGCTTTTTGGGATCAAGCATTGCACCAACAACTCTTTCCTGTTGTAAGAGATAATCAGGAAGTCGCTCGATATTACTTTGGACAGGCAAGTCAATTTCCTGTCGAGCATTAAAAGCCAGAGACATAAGTGGCAACTGACGCGACACAATCCTATCGACACTTGCACTCTTTTTAAAATAATGCGAACTCAAGTGGCCTATCTCGGACCAAAAGGGACCTACGCTGAACAGGCAGCTAGCGCTGTTGCAAAGCTGGAAAAGCTTTCTCAGCCAGTGTTTATACCTTATTCAGGACTTAGGTCAGTAATTGAACATCTTGCCAATAAAGATTGTGAAGCTGCTGTAGTACCTATAGAAAATTCTGTCGAAGGCGGTGTCACTACAACCTTGGATTCTTTGTGGACTTATCCAGATTTATTTATTCAAAGAGCTTTAGTTTTACCAATTCGTCATGCATTAATTAGCAGTGGATCAATTGATGAAATTTCAGAGGTCTTATCACATCCCCAGGCTCTAGCTCAGTGCAGTGACTGGTTAAGGAGCAATCTGCCTAATGCCCTCCAATTACCTACAAACTCCACTTCTGAAGCAGTTAGGATGGTCCAAGGGAGCAAGTTCCGTGCTGCCATAGCCTCTAAAGAAGCCGCAGAAATCAATGGGGTCAATAATATTGCATTCCCTATTAACGATGTGCCTGGTAATTGCACAAGGTTCGTTCTACTAAAAAGAGAAGAATCAAAAGCGATTCCAAGAGCTGATCTTGCAAGTTTTGCATTCTCTTTGCATTCCAATACCCCAGGCGCATTGCTAAAAGCTCTCAGGTGCATAGCTGAGCTAGGTCTAAATATGAGTCGAATTGAATCAAGACCTTCAAAAAGAGAATTAGGTGAATATATATTCTTTGTAGATATTGATTTAAAGAATAAACCTATAGATATTGAAAAAAAGCTCAGTCCATTGTTGCAACCCTTCTGTGAAAATATTATTTATTTTGGGTCTTACAAAAGTAATCAAATAAATCCTGTTTAAGTTTAACCACGTGAGCGAAAGACACCAAACTGCATTAGCCCAATACCAAATGCAAGTCTCATTAAAAGAATAGTAGGAATTTCTCTCATTCCTTGTAAAAAAGATTTTGGTCCCAACTCAATAAAAACATCTAATCTTCTAAAACCTTCGATAATAGAATCATTCCAAGAGGGTATTGTAAATTCACTCCAATCATCACATTCCACATTTGGACCACAGAATCGACTATTTAATAAATTATTCGCAAAACTATTAATGCTTGCGAATTCTGGATGAGACCATTGATCTAAAAGTTGTTTCATAATTAAACTCTCAATTAAACCTAATGATGACCTCTTATCATGACGTTTATTCCAGTCAGCAACTGCAATATAACCACCTGGTCTTAAAACCCTAAGCATTTCATCAGCATAAAGTTGTTTATCTAAAATATGAGCCCCTGCTTCTACACTCCAAACTCCATCAAAACTTCCATCTTGAAATTTTAAATCAAGCGCATCCATAACTTGAAATCTACAAGAAAGATGATTGGGCGTTAATTGTGTAGCTCTTTTCACCTGCTCTGAACTAATAGTAATACCTATAACATCAAAACCATAATCTCTAGACAAAATTCTAGAACTCCCACCTATACCACATCCTATGTCGATAACTCTAGAGCCTTTAGGTAGTTTATCTAACCCACTCCAACGAACTAAATGATGTACAAAATCTATTTTAGCTTCCTTAAAATCTTTAACTCTAGAAGATTTAGAATAATAACCAAGATGTATATGCTCCCCCCATAATTTCTCAAGAAGTTTATCATTAGTCCATGCATCATAAGAAGAAGAAACTGTAAAAGAAGATCTATATTTACGAGAATTAAATGACCATAAAATTATTATTATAATTGCAAATATGAAAATCCATAAAACTAAATTAATCAGCATTATTAGTTCTTTGGATCCACATTAGAAAGTGTTTCTTTCAGTGCTGTTCTTGCAGCAAGCTGTCTCCTAGTCTGATCAAGCATGTCATATTCACGATGAAGTCTCGCCTTTGTATCAACCATTTCCAATAGATTTTGTTGCTCATCTGCTACAGACCCTCCTAAATGTGAAGCAATCCAGAAAGACAATTCTCTGGGCATCTCAGGTAATCCCTCTGGCAAACTTCTTTCAGATTCAGTTAATTTACCTGTTAAAGAAACAACATCTTTCAAAGCAAGCAAAACAGAGCTTGATAAGGCCGTCAACTCATCTTGATCATCCACCAAAGCATCATCAATCCATGTAACCATTGCGGTATAAAAAGGGGCTTCTCGAACAACCTCTAAAATACGAAACCGTTGTTGACCAACCGTAACTATATTGCTTCTGCCATCTTCTGATGTCTGATGCTTTACTATTTGCGCGCAGCATCCTACATCTGCAATCTGCTTAGTAGTTGGATTAGACCTTACTATTCCAAAACGACTATCTGTTTCGAGAACAGATTGGAGCATTATTCTGTACCTTGATTCAAAAATATGAAGTGGCAAAACTTCCTGAGGGAACAAAACCACTTCAGGGAGAGGAAACAGAGGTAACTCCCTGACTGAGATATCGGTCACGGGAATATTCCCAAACATATATAGATACTACTTAAATGTTCTTACTATTGAGGGGTTCACATCATCAAAGCTTAACCTCAATATCAACACCACTTGGGAGATCAAGCTTCATTAGTGCATCAATTGTCTTGGCCGATGGGCTATATATATCAATAATCCTTCTATGAGTTCGAGTTTCAAAATGCTCTCTGGAATCCTTATCAACATGAGGTGACCTTAAAACACAATAAATCTTCCTCTTAGTAGGAAGGGGTATTGGTCCAATCGCTGTTGCTGCAGTGTTATCAGCTGTTTCAATGATTTTTTCACATGAAAGATCTAACATGCGCCTATCAAATGCTTTAAGGCGTATTCTTATCTTCTGCTGAGCTATAGCCGTTGACATAGATTTAATTCCGTTAATTGTCCCTATAAAAGGGGTGGAAAATTAATTTTCAAGATTCAAACAAGGGTTTCCTAAAGACGAAAACCCTTTTGTTTAATTTAACCGATAGAAAGATCAGTAATCAGAAATCGTTAAATATTTATTTAAGGATCTTTGATACCACTCCAGCTCCAATCGTCCTTCCACCTTCTCTAATTGCAAATCGCATACCTTGCTCAATTGCTACTGGACAAATTAACTCTCCTGTCATTTTGATATTGTCACCTGGCATCACCATTTCAACATTACTCCCGTCCTCTGCAGTAAAAGCAGTAATTTGACCAGTTACATCAGTTGTACGGATATAAAACTGTGGTCTATATCCTGCAAAGAAAGGAGTATGTCTTCCTCCTTCTTCTTTTTTGAGAACATAAACCTGTCCCTCAAACTGTGTGTGTGGAGTAATAGAGCCTTTCTTCACTAAAACCATTCCTCGCTCAATATCTTCTTTCTGAATTCCACGAAGCAAGAGTCCAACATTGTCACCTGCCATTCCTTCATCAAGAAGTTTACGGAACATCTCAACACCAGTAACTGTTGTAAGTCGGGTGTCTCTAATTCCAACAATTTCCACTTCCTCACCAACAGTTACCTTCCCTCTCTCAATTCTTCCAGTTGCTACTGTTCCACGTCCAGTAATAGAGAAAACATCTTCAACTGCCATCAAGAAAGGTTTATCGATTTCTCTTTCTGGCTCAGGGATTGATTCATCAACGGCTTTCATAAGTTCTTCGACCTTGCCTTCCCATTCAGCTTCTCCTTCTAGGGCTTTTAAACCAGAGACCTGAACAATTGGAACATCATTGAAGCCATAACCTTCTAAAAGTTCGCCGATTTCCATCTCCACAAGCTCAATGATCTCAGGATCATCAACCATGTCACACTTATTGAGAGCAACGACCAATGCTGGCACTCCAACTTGTTTGGCTAAAAGAATGTGCTCCTTTGTTTGAGCCATTGGGCCATCAGTAGCTGCACAAACCAAAATCGCACCATCCATTTGGGCTGCACCTGTGATCATATTTTTCACATAATCAGCATGCCCTGGACAATCCACATGAGCGTAGTGTCTGCCTTCAGTCTCATATTCAACATGAGCTGTGTTAATAGTGATACCGCGCTCTCTTTCTTCAGGCGCACCATCGATATCACCATAATCTTGGGCTTCAGCTTGCCCTTTTTTAGCTAGCACATTTGTGATAGCTGCAGTAAGGGTAGTTTTACCATGATCAACATGCCCAATTGTCCCAATGTTGACGTGAGGCTTGTTTCTCTCGAACTTCTCTCTGGCCATTTGTTTAAAGAATCAGTTTAATAATAGTGGATTGATGATGAAGATATCAGGAATTGCCCTGATTCTTAGAGATAATTGCTTCAGCAACATTACGAGGAACTTCCTCGTATTGACTGAACTCCATTGAGAATATACCTCGGCCTTGTGTCATAGATCTCAGTTGAGTGGCGTAACCGAACATTTCTGCTAAAGGAACCTTGGATTGAACCTTAGAAATTCCATCGTCAATAGATTGTCCTTCTACCTGTCCTCTCCTAGATGAAAGGTCTCCAATTATAGAGCCTAAGAAATCCTCTGGGACCTCAACTTCTACTTTCATCATTGGCTCAAGAAGAACTGGATTACATTTTTTGACTCCATCCTTAAATGCCATTGATCCAGCAATCTTAAATGCCATTTCTGATGAATCAACATCATGAAACGACCCGTCAACCATAGTTACTTTGACATCAATCAATGGATACCCTGCTAAGACCCCAGATTCACATGTTTCCTTCATGCCATTTGAAGCAGGACCAATAAATTCTTTAGGAACCGCACCCCCAACAATTTTATTTACAAATACAAAGCCTGATTCAGGTTCACCTGGCTCCATTTCAATAACAACATGGCCGTATTGACCCTTACCGCCTGTCTGGCGCGCATATTTCCCTTCACCCCTTGAGCTTGATCTAATAGTTTCTCTATAGGAAACTTGAGGAGCACCAATATTAGCCTCAACCTTAAATTCTCTAAGCATCCTATCAACAAGTATTTCAAGATGGAGTTCGCCCATCCCCGCAATAACAGTTTGATTTGTTTCTTGATCGGTCCTTACTCTAAAGGTTGGATCTTCTTCCGCTAAAGAAACTAAAGCCTTAGAAAGTTTTTCCATATCACCTTTTGTCTTAGGTTCAACAGCCACTGATATAACAGGTTCTGGAACAAAAAGAGTCTCAAGGACAATAGGTTCATCTGTTGAGCATAAAGTATCTCCAGTGGTTGTATTTTTTAGACCAAGAACTGCACCTAAGTCGCCAGCTCGTAATTGATCCACTTCTTCACGATCATCTGCTTTCAAGACAACTAAACGAGAGATCCTTTCCTTGCTGTCTTTAGTTGAATTAAGTACATAACTCCCCTTTTCAAGAACACCTGAATACATCCTTACAAAAGTCAATTTTCCATAAGGGTCAGCCATAACTTTAAAAGCTAAGGCACTAAAAGGAGCATCATCTTCTGAAGGTCTTACATCCTCTTTTCCACTAGGCAATAATCCCTGAATAGGAGGGACATCTATTGGAGCTGGTAAATAATCAATTACAGCATCTAGAACTAATTGAACACCTTTATTTTTAAAAGCAGATCCACAAAGCATTGGAACAAGACCATGCTTTAGAACTCCTTCACGGATACCTTTCTTTAATTGCTCTATTGATAATTCTCCAGTTTCAAGAAAAGTTTCAATTAAATCTTCATCATTTTCTGCAACAGTTTCCATTAATTTTAACCGCCATTCTGCAGCCTGTTCGGCCATATCAGAGGGTATCTCAGTTTCTTCTATGTCAGTACCAAGATCGTTTTTATAGATATAAGCCTTATTCCCAACCAAATCAATAATTCCACTTAGATCGCCTTCTGAACCAATAGGCAGTTGTATTGGCGCTGCATTTGCTTTAAGTCGATCTTTAATTTGACCATAAACTTTCAGGAAATCTGCACCAGTTCTATCCATCTTATTAACGAAGACCATTCTAGGTACTGAATAGCGATCAGCTTGTCTCCATACAGTCTCAGACTGAGGCTGAACGCCACCAACAGCGCAAAAAACAGCAATAACACCGTCTAAAACCCTCATGGATCTTTCGACCTCTATGGTGAAATCAACATGCCCAGGGGTATCAATAATGTTTACCCTGTGATCTTGCCAACTTGTTGATATTGCTGCAGCAGTAATTGTTATCCCTCTCTCTCTTTCTTGTGCCATCCAATCTGTAACAGCAGCGCCATCATGGACTTCTCCAATCTTGTGCACAACTCCAGAGTAGAAAAGAATCCTTTCAGTTGTAGTGGTTTTTCCAGCGTCAATATGCGCTGCAATACCAATATTCCTTACACGGTCAAGGGGGAAGGCACGCGCCACAGGTATCTCTCCAGTTACTGGGTAAAAATCAGGATGTGACTCTACAGGGCAACAGGTAAAAAGTGAAACTTTTTAGCCTTTAAATCAACAAATTCAATAACGGTAATGAGCAAAAGCTTTATTAGCCTCAGCCATTTTATGAGTCTCTTCTCTCTTGCGAACCGCGCTACCAGCTTCATTAGCAGCATCCATTAATTCTCCTGCAAGCTTATGAGCCATACTTCGTCCATTACGTGAACGAGAAAAATTAACAAGCCATCTCAAAGCCATAGCTGTGCCCCTTTCCTGACGAACTTCCATAGGAACCTGATAAGTAGCTCCACCAACCCGCCTTGCTCGAACTTCTACAAGAGGAGTAGCATTTTTTATAGCTGTTTCAAAAAGCTCAATAGGGTCTCCACCTGTTCTTTCATTAATTAGCCCAAACGCCTGGGACAAAATTCTTTGAGCAGTTGACTTTTTGCCGTGCTTCATTAATCTTGCAACCATCATGGTCGCAAGACGATTGTTAAATTGTGGATCAGGTAAAACTGGTCTTTTTTCAGCTGCGTTACGTCTAGACATAAGGTTAACTAATGATTTTTAGAAATTAAAATTAAATTTTTTTATGATTTAGGGGCTTTAGCACCATATTTAGAACGAGACTGACGTCGATCTTTAACCCCAGCAGTATCCAGCGTACCGCGAATTATGTGATACCGAACTCCTGGAAGATCTTTAACTCGTCCACCTCGAAGCAAGACTACGGAGTGCTCTTGAAGATTATGTCCAATGCCTGGTATATAAGCTGTCACTTCAAAACCTGAAGTAAGTCTCACACGAGCAACTTTGCGCAACGCAGAATTAGGTTTTTTCGGTGTAGAAGTATAAACCCTTGTACAAACCCCCCTACGTTCAGGGCATGATTGCAATGCTGGCGACTTCGTTTTGCGAGTAAGCCGGCTGCGCTCAGTTCTAATTAGCTGTTGAATGGTTGGCATTGAAGATTAGCTAGGTCAGTAAATTTTGGACCCGAATCCATAATCTTTTATTCTACTAGCTAAAGCGCATGAAACGAAATTTTTCTCTAAAAGCATTTATCTGAAAACGAAGCTATTAAATAACAAAGACCTAAAACAATTGATTTATCACCTCTTCGCGTTTTAAATCTATTAATAAAGCTCTCTAGAATCATTTAATACCTATTGAGCTGTTTCTCTCTTTACTAAGGCGAATCTAAAAGCTTGCTTGCATTCATGCCTAACGAACCACATGTTTCTAATTCTGCTTACTGTGATAGCAGTTCGCCAAAGGGAATAGTAGGCGAGAAGGATGCTTGCGGTGTTGGATTCCTAGCTCAAATAGAAGGTAAATCGAGTTATTGGATTTTACAACAGGCACTTCGAGCTCTTGAGTGCATGGAACACAGAGGAGGTTGTGGAGGAGATAGTGATTCAGGAGATGGAGCAGGCCTTCTATGTGAAATACCATGGAGTTTTTTTAAAAGGGTTTGGCCTGAAGTCAATTGCTCTGATGCATCCATTGGCATGGGTATGATTTTCATGCCTAATGATTTAGAACAACGAAACAAGGCTAAAGAAATTTTTGAAGAAGAAGCTAAAAAACTTTCTATAGCTTCGAAAGGATGGCGTAAGGTTCCCGTTAACCCTGAGGTTCTAGGTCCATTAGCTAAAACAACCGCTCCATTTATTGAACAATGGCTTGTAAAAGGAACTGAAGACAAACAAAAGCTTGAAAATTTATTATTTAGATTAAGAAAAAGAATACAAAAACGATGCAGCAAATCACTTAACAGCCTTGAAGACGAGCCCTATATTGCATCTTTAAGCTCACGAACTATTGTTTACAAAGGGATGGTCAGGTCCCAAGTTTTGTCTGATTTCTATCAAGATCTAAGAGACCCCAATTTCGAAATTTCGTTTGCTATATACCATCGAAGATTCAGCACGAATACTTTACCCCGCTGGCCTCTTTCTCAACCAATGCGTTTGCTTGGGCATAATGGAGAAATCAATACTCTCCTTGGGAATCTAAATTGGGCTAAGGCAACTGAAGTTCATCTAAAGGAAATTTGGGGCGATTCTTCTGACGATATAGCCCCTGTTGTAAATGCGTCATTCAGTGACTCAGCAAATCTAGATGCCACTCTTGAGTTGCTAGTTCGCAGTGGAAGACCAATTACTGACAGTTTGCTCACATTGGTTCCAGAAGCTTTTAGGAATCAGCCCGAACTTGAAAAAGAATCAACAATCAACTCATTTTACGAATATTCAGCATGCACACAAGAAGCCTGGGACGGCCCCGCCCTCCTAGTTTTTTCAGACGGATGTTTTATTGGGGCAACCTTGGATCGAAATGGTTTAAGACCAGCTCGTTATTGCGTCACTAAGGATAATCTTGTGATCATGGGGTCTGAAACAGGCGTTGTGGAAATAGATGAAAACAGCATTATTGAAAAAGGAAGATTAGGTCCTGGTCAAATGTTGGCCGTTGATCTCACAAAAAAGAGACTTTTGAAAAATTGGGAGGTAAAAAAGGAAGCCGCCTCTCGACATCCCTATCAAGATTGGCTTAGCAAAAACTGCTTAACTCTCAACAAGCAACCTTGGGAACATGAAAGCAACTTAAATGATTTAGAGCTACTTCAAACTCAAACGGCATTTGGGTTCTCAGCAGAAGACCTTGAAATAATAATTGATGATATGGCAAGCGGAGGGAAAGAACCTACCTACTGCATGGGAGACGATATTCCACTTGCAATTCTTTCCAGTAAACCTCATCTGTTGTACGACTACTTCAAGCAAAGGTTTGCTCAAGTGACCAATCCGCCTATTGACCCATTACGTGAAAAGCTTGTTATGAGCCTAGAAATGAATTTAGGCAAGAGAGGTTCTCCTTTAGCTCCAAAAGATACTTCATTTTCAGTAATTAACCTTCAGTCTCCAATTCTCAACGAGAATGAGTTAAGTCAATTAGGTAATAACGGTTTACCAATCACAACAATTTCAACGCTTATAGAAATAAACGAAGGGTTTCAAGGACTCGAGCAAAGTCTTCGCAATATATGTCTTGAGGCAGCTTCAGCAATAGAGAGTGGAAGCAGGATAATAATACTCTCAGATCGGGGTACAAATCAAAGCAAAACGTATATTCCCCCATTACTAGCGGTAGGTGCCGTACACCATTATTTGCTAGATAATAAATTGAGGCTTGATGCATCCCTAGTTGTAGACACTGCTCAATGTTGGAGCACTCATCATGTTGCATGTCTCATTGGGTATGGAGCAAGTGCTGTCTGTCCATGGTTGGCCTGGGAAACAACACGCCACTGGTGGCATACTCCAAAAACACAAAAGTTACTTGAAAATAATAAGCTTCAGGGTTTAACCATCGACAAAGCTCAAGCAAATTTACAAAAAGCCTTGGAAGATGGTTTACGCAAGATCCTCTCAAAAATCGGAATCTCTCTTTTAGCGAGTTATCATGGTGCACAAATCTTTGAAGCAGTAGGTATAGGCTCTGACATTATCAATATTGCCTTCAAAGGAACTACGAGCAGAATAGCTGGGTTAACACTCAAAGAATTAGCCAATGAAACCTTATTGTTTCATGCAAAAGCTTATCCAGAATTAGACCGCAAAAAACTTGAATTCTTTGGCTTTGTTCAATACCGGAGTGGAGGAGAGTTTCACTTAAATAATCCTGCTATGTCTAAAGCTTTGCATGCAGCAGTTAAAGCAG
>QCPL01000017.1 GCA_003212515.1 Prochlorococcus sp. AG-436-M02 | reverse complement strand
AAATTTTCTTCTCAACCTTCGCCTGAAGTGTCAATAGAGTCAACCTGTTGCTTAGTCATAAATAATGCAAGCAGAAGCAGTAGGATGTGCTTTACACTCTTTTTCCCAGAAATCTGATCGCGCCTGATCTGTCCTTCCTGAAAAGACAAACTTGATTCGCCTTACATCGCTTACGACGTTCTTTAACACAGAGAAAGGAGTGATTATTTTCAAAAGACTTAAAAGCCGCTATCTATGTTCTAGTACATATCCACAAAATAGAACACCTCGTCTTTTACTCAATAAATTTGATTAACGAACAAAGTATTTGAAAATCATTTACTTTGTACTCCTTAAGAACTAATTCAGTTAATTTAATAAGTGTTTCAGTAGTAAAAATTAAGTAACTAGATTTATGGAGTTAACACCTGAATTCGCTAAGGAGTGCCGTGAAGAGGCCCTTCGAAAATACCAAGAAGAACAAAAGAAATTTGGCCTTCAAATGATGATGATGGGTTATTACAAAGTTAAGTCACTCTTAAGTGAAGAAGGATTATCGAAGGTTTTTGAAATTGACAACAGAAGAGAGCAAGATGAAAAATTTAATCAGGAGTTTAGTCAAAAGATGTGGTGCAGCACAGAAGAAGTATGGAGTCAGGCATTAGGGCAATTAATGTTAAAGATCTCTGATAGATATGGACTAAAAATAGGAAGTGATCTCAGAGCTGAATTACCTGACAATGATACCGATGACCCTAAGCTTGATTTCTTTGCCTAAAAGACAAAACATAAGAAAATCAGGCAGGCACAAATCAATGCCTTATAGAATCACCTGAAAATAAAAAGAGACTTTGATGAGCAAATAACTACACCAAATAGTAGTTATGCTCTTTATAAATATTAGAAAATCGAGATGAAAAGAATTTAACTACTAAGAAGTCCTATCAAACCAGCCCCATTACTTTAAGGCCATAAACAAAAAGTCCACATCCAACCAAACAAGCATTTACTAATCCCATCCCAACTGCACCTATTGTTATAACTCCCATTGAGACAAATCCTATTGAAATTAATCCCATAGGTACAAATCCAATTGCAACAATTCCTCTAGGCGCAACTCCAAAAGAAATTATTTGTTGGTTCTTTTCAGAGTTGTTTTTTTCTAATGATTGATTTTCCAAGCAGATAAGAAATTTAATGTTAGGGAGAGAGATCTTAAATTAAAGGATCTTTGAAGTTATAACTTCTTTTATCATGCAGCTTCCTTATCCTTATCCAAAATTGAACTCTTCTCGTTTGAGAAATTTGCAAAAGGGAAAATATTGCTTTGCTTGGTTTGTAATCTATTCAAGTCAACCTCAAGTTCCTTTATGCGAGTTTTAGTATCCTCCAATTCTTTAATTTCATTCCCCCTTAACTTGTCAGACCAGCTAGCAAAGAGCCAAGCTCCGCAAGCTCCTAACCCAGAGGAGATAATGACCAATGCTGCAATTGGGAGTGAACCAGAAACTCCTGGAAGGATATTCACAGTTGTCGAAGCAGTATTTTGTAGCGTGAAATAAGCAGTGAGAAGAGCCAAGCCAAACATCAAAGCAAAATTGATTGCCTTAAAATTCATTTGATGGATAGAGAGAAGATAATCACTTAAAAATTACGTAATCGCCAATTAATTGCAAGAAAAGAGCATCAAAAAGTTATAAGGTTTATATATTTAATCAGCTTTTCCTAGCATTAGTTTTTTAAAAAAGAATTTAGGCCCTAGGAAAATGTAAAAAACGACTTTCAACGCTATCTCAGAAATTTTTTCATTTAAGTTCAATTCTATTAAGATGCAACAAATGAACTGGTCAGTAAATAAGATACCTAGCCAAAAGGGTCGTATTGCCTTAATAACTGGTGCAAACAGCGGGTTAGGTTTAGAGACAGCGAGGGTCCTAGTAGAGAAAGGAGCTACAGTTATTTTGGGTTGCCGCTCATTTGAGAAAGCTCATAGTACCATTAAGAAATTTATAGATAGCAAAAGCGATGGATCTACTGAATTCATAAAAATTGATTTATCAGATCTAAGGCAAGTCAAAATGGCCGCTGAGCAATTAAGGATGAGACATCGAAGGCTCGATCTACTCATAAACAATGCTGGCATTATGGCTCCGCCACGCACTTTAAGCAAGCAAGGCTGGGAACTTCAATTTGCGGTAAATCATTTAGCCCATATGGCGTTGACTCTTGAGCTAATACCACTGCTAAACCAATACTCAGGTAGCAGAGTTGTGACAGTTAGCTCAGGAGCACAATTTTTGGGCAAGATAAACTGGGATGATCTACAAGGTGAACACCTATATAATCGCTGGGCTGCATATTCACAAAGCAAATTAGCAAATGTCATGTTCGCAATGGAATTACACCACAGGCTACGCAAATCAAATAGCAAAACATCTTCACTTATGGCTCATCCAGGCTTAGCTCGAACCAATTTACAATCCACCTCTCTAGCGGCAAATGGTTCATGGCAAGAAAGCGTTGCTTATAAATTAATGACTCCAATATTCCAAAGTGCTTTGATGGGAGCACTTCCACAGTTACTAGCAGCTACAAGTTCTACTGCTAAAAGTGGTGAGCAATATGGTCCTAAATATAATTTTAAAGGACCGCCAAGACTTTGTAGAGTTGCCCCACTAGCTTTAGACAAATCACAAAGAGAGAAATTGTGGGAAAAAAGTAAATGCCTTATAGATAGTTTAGAAGTTAACAGCAATTAAAAATCCTAAGATGTTTATTATTTTATTATTCTTGGTCTCTAAACCAAAGAGCTATCCCTCCACCTCTACCTCTTGCAGATAGCCATTCTCCATTTTCTGCTTTCCCAATTAGAGCAAAAAAAGGCATGTTCTTTTGCTGAGGGGCTTCAAGTGAGCGCTTAAACAAGACTAATGCCCCTAACTTAAGCTCTATAGATTCAAAAAAGAATAACAAAAGCGGTTGGATACCTTTAAATCCTCCAAAGCCAACGAATCTTATAGATAGCGAACCAAATTGAATAGAATTTTCAATGGTCAACGAAGGGAAGCTTTCACTAGATTCTAATCTTTGCAGACTTAGTCGTGCAGAAAAAAGTCGTAAAAGTGAGCTAGAAAAAGAATCTTCATTATCCGTTTCTTTTTTCCAAACAGAAAAAAATTGCCACAAACCAAGTATAGAATCTTGTTCAATTCCGCTGCCAGATTTTCTCGCAGCTTTCTCAAGTGATAAAAGTTTCTCTAAGTTTGGAGAATTTTCAAACCTCTTATCATTAAGACTTGCTGAATATCTTCCAAAAAGCTGTTTGCCAATTTTTTCTCTTAACAAAATAAATATAAAGAAAGCAAGAAGAATAAAAACGCCATCAAGTATTAAGACTTTTGTTAGATTCATATACTTTTTTTTAGATTTCCCCCAATTTCTATGATGGCTTGGGAAATATTAAATTACCATTGGATCTTAACTATTCGCTTTATAAAAAAACGATTTTCCTTTAAAAGGTTAGCTTAAGTCATTTTTTGCTCTGATAGATTTTGCGCTATTACTATAAAAATCAATTTCTTATGATTTGACATCGGCAATTTAGAGGGAGGGAATACTACTAAAAATTTTTAGAAGTATAGTATAGATGTATCTAAAATCTACCATTAATTGTTAAGTCGCCTCCTATGTCTAAACAAGATTAATAAAAACAGAAGAGTTGACTCTAAATGCTAACTCTGATAGCCAATATTAAATGAAATCCTTAAAAAAGCAGAAATTTAAAATTTCATAGCTCAGCGTCACAAAAACATATAAGATATTATTACTTGCTGATGCAAGATGCAAGATATTACACCAGAATATACTGAGCAATATAAGAAAAATGCTCAGCAAAAATTTGATAATGAGCTAAATCCATTTCTAACTAAACTATTTTCGCTTGGGACTACTAACCTTAAAGCGAGATTAACACAAAAAGGTTTAGAGAAAGTCCTCGCAATGGATAAAAAAAGAGAAGTCAGTCAAAGATTTGATCAGGAAATGAGTGATAAAACATGGGAGCTTTTAGAGGAAGTTTGTAATGCAACAGTGAATTTACTACTCATTAAACTTTCAAATTCCTATGGACTAAAAGTTGGCCATGATTGGGAAATCCCTAACATTGCTTCTCCAGAAAACTCTAAGAAGGATCCTCAAAAAAGTTAATGGGCATAAATTCTCTATGAAAACCAGTACCTATACTATTAGCCTTAACGTATTCATTTGATTTTTTAGTAATGCCTGCTACAGCTACAGCTACAGCTACAGCTCGTAAACCCAAGACTTTTTCAAAACAATCACAATTCACAACTAATAAGTTAATAAGAAACTTAGGTTCAAATTCTGAGCAATACCATTTCGCAGGAAATCTAAGAACTGCATATGGAAGAGACTAAGTTCGTTTTTTGCCTGTCTTGATTTTTATTTGTTCAAAAGTATGCTAAAAAGCTTTTTATTACAGCAAGATCATTTTTTCAAGTAAATATGAATGCTACCGTTCATCTCCTTTCAGAATGGTTTCTGAATTTAAGTTTATATCAATATATAGGAGAAGTATTTGCTATAGCTTTATATCTTTTATCTTTTATCTCTGAAAAATTAATCCCTATTCCTGCAAAAATCAACCTAAGTCTTTTGAAGGATTTTTTAAGAAGGTCTAGTTTCCTATTAGCATTCTCTTTCATTGCAATACCATGGATAATATCTGGAATATTTTAATTTTTCCTATATAAAACTTTTCTACTTTGAAATATCCTAAAATTAATCTATGAGTAGAATCTATTGCTATTAGTAGGAGATTAAGTCTAATTATAATATAGATTCTATAAAACTTGAATAATTTATCGCCATCTCACTTTTACACTTATTTTATCTCGAACACTTTTTAAAGGAATCATCTTTTCCATTTGATCATCTATTTGTTGGTCAATCATTTTTTTTATCATCCTGGATAAAAGAAAGATAAATAATAATCCTATAAACAAGAAGCTTAATACTAAAGAATTCATATAAGTAAAAAACATAACACAGTAGATAGGTAAATTAAGGAGTGAAAATAGTCAAGATCTTAGCAAAGAATTCTGGGAATGATCCAATGATGAAAAGCAGTCCACCTATCAGGACTGCAATATATGCAACATCATAGATAAAATCTTTAGGACTATATTTGTTTTGCATAGGTTGCTTGAATCAACTATGAAGCAATCATTATTGACAATTTAAGATTGTTTGTAGCATTTGTTTCTAACTCGTCTTAATTTGTTCATATTCAATATGGTGTCGGAAATTTCATGCATGAGAAAAACCTTCGTATCTGGGAGTAGAATCTCAGAAAGCTTAAGTTGATGTAGCAGGTCCACCTATATATTTATTAACTTTATAAAAATTCTGAACCAGAAGAATACACGAATTACTCCTTAGGCTCAAATGAATGCATCATAAGACTATGAAAAGCACAAATCACAACTCAAAGTTAAGGCGAAACTAAAGAATTTGAGTTATTTCCTTCCACGAATGAGATTTTCAGCAATTATTATTTATAAATCAGACAATTAAAAAATGAGACGTATTTTTACTGGGATACTTACTTTCTCCATGCTATTAACTGGATGTGTTAATAGTAGTGTCGGGATACAATCAAGGCTTGAATTAATCAAAAAGCGCGATTCTCTCATCTGTGGTGTAAGTGGGAAAATTCCAGGGTTCAGTTTTCTTAATAGCAATGGAAACTATGAAGGATTAGATGTTGACATCTGTAAAGCATTTGCTGCCGCTTTCGTGGGAAATTCCAAAAAAGTTCAATTCAGACCTTTAACAGCCGCTGAGAGATTCACTGCAATACGCACTGGAGAGATCGATTTGCTTTCCCGAAACACTACCTTTAACTTAAGTAGAGACTCCTCAAAAGGTAATAGCCTCATATTTGCACCAGTAGTCTTCCATGATGGGCAAGGTCTAATGGTTAAAACAAGTAGCAAGATTAATAAGCTTGAAGATCTTGCAAAAAGATCAATCTGTGTGGGTTCAGGTACAACAACTGAGCAAAATATAAATGATGCATTTGAAGCAAAATCACTTCCTTATATCCCAATAAAATATCAAGATCTTAATCAAGTAGTTGCAGGTTATTTGCAAGGAAGATGTTCAGCAATGACTTCAGACCGTTCTCAATTAGCTGCTGCTAGATCTGGATTTAGAAATCCCAAAGATCATATAATTTTAAATGATGTTCTGAGTAAGGAGCCTCTTGCTCCAGCTTCTGCAGGAGGAGATCAATTACTTAGCGATGCAATGAGATGGGTTGTCTTTGCTCTTTTCACTGCTGAGGAAAAAGGAATCACTCAAGCAAACATTAATCAGCAACTTCAGCTTGCAAAAAACAATCCTCAAATGAAACCTTTAAGGAGATTCCTAGGTATTGAGGGAGACTTAGGAGAAAAAATAGGCCTGCCTAATGACTTTGTTGTAAAAATAATAGCCTCAACAGGTAATTATGGAGAGATTTATAACAGACACCTTGGTCCCAATAGCAAGGTCCCTATTCCAAGAGGTTTGAATGAGATATATAATCAAGGTGGATTACATTTTGCACCGCCCTTTAATTAAAAATAAGAAAAAAATACTTTCTAGACAATGAAGATATCCTATAAAGAAATAATTCAAGCCCTATTTGCTTTATTTCTCATAATATTGATATGTGTATTAATTAATAACATATCAATTAACCTTACTAGAACTGGGATAGGGTTTAGTTTTAATTGGTTGTTTCGTCCTGCTAGTTTTGCTTTAGCTGAACACCCACTCCCATATTCACCCTCTGATAGTTATGCATGGGCATTATTCATGGGCTGGTTAAACAGCCTCAAAGTAATTATTTACTCACTTCTTTTAGCAACAGTTATAGGTGTTTTTATTGGCCTATCTAGAATCGGAAAGAATGAACTCCTTAGAGTAGTTTCTGCAGGTTATATAACAATAATTCGTCAAACTCCTCTTCTATTGCAACTTATGTTCTGGTATTTTGTTGCTTTTTTAAGTCTTAAAGAAACTGTATTAAAACCTATAGGAAACTTATTAAGTATTTCAAACCAAGGAATAAATTTTTTAGGAATTACACTTTCTGCAGAGTTCTCATCACTATTGCTTGGGTTAAGTGTTTTTACAAGTGCTTACATTGCAGAAGTTGTAAGAGGAGGAATTAATTCCGTTGACAAAGGTCAATGGGAATCATTTAGAAGCCTTGGTTTAAATGACTTTACAGGGCTTTATACAATAATAATTCCTCAGGCTTTACCTGCTATTTTGCCAGGGCTAACAAGTCAATATTTGAATTTAGCTAAAAATAGTACACTGGCTATAGCTGTAGGTTATTCCGATATTTATGCAATAAATGACACCATAATTAACCAGACAGGAAGACCAATTGAAGGCTTCATTATTTTGCTCCTTAGCTTTTTATTCTTAAATTTATTTATCAGTAATGGAATGGAAATTATTAATACTATGATCACTAGTTCTAAAAATAATTGAAAAGATTACTTGATATATTAAATATGAAAAAAATTCACATGATTCTAAAGAAAATTAAACAGCGTGCCTTCTCTAATATTTTAGATTCCATAACAACTTTAATCATTATTTCTTTTATCATTATAAGCTTAACAACTATTCTAAAATGGATATTTTTTTCTGCTAATTGGAGTGTTGTAAAGATAAACTTACCATTATTCTTCTTTGGAAGTTTCCCTAAGGATCAACTATGGCGTCCTGGCTTATGGATGAGTTTGATTGCTATTCTTTCTTTCGCAACACTATTGGCGCCTCGATGGAAATGGGTTCCAAAGTTTTTGCCAATTTTATGGATAAGTTTTGCACCTTTAGGGATTTTCCTTCTTGGAGGTGGACTCGGCCTTTCACCTGTAGAAAGTCGAAATTGGGGTGGCTTAACATTAACCATCTTGCTGACATCATTTAGTGCAATACTCTCCTTACCTTTAGGAATAGTTTTAGCTCTTGGGAGACAAAGTGAATTGCCTGTTATCAGAAAAGCATCTTCTCTTTATATCGATACAATGAGATCTGTTCCTCTAATCGCTGTACTTTTCTTTGGACAACTTTTAATACCACTCTTTCTTCCAATAGGCTTAGAAATTAATCGTGTCTATAGAGCTATTATTGCTTTTACACTATTTGTTTCTGCTTATTTAGCCGAAGATATTAGAGGAGGACTTCAATCTGTACCTAAAACCCAACGAGAAGCTGGAGAAGTTCTTGGTCTTCACCCTTTGCAAATTACCTGTCTAATTATTCTCCCTCAAGCTTTAAGAGTTGCATTGCCATCTCTTACTAATCAAGCAGTAGGGCTTCTACAAAATACTTCTTTAATGGCTATTTTAGGCCTTGTAGAACTTCTAGGTATTGGCAGAAGTATACTTGCAAATCCTGAATTCATAGGTCGTTACATCGAGGTCTATGTTTGGCTAGCGGCACTTTATTGGGTAGTTTGTACTTTAATGGCTCTTATTGCACGACATCTCGAAAAACAAATGGCTCTTGAAAAGAGGGGTTAACGCCAATTATGCTGCCAATTGTTAAAGCAACAAATTTAACCAAGTCATATGCAAAAGGCATTCGTGCTTTAGACAATATCTCCATTTCTGTTGACCCAGGAGAAGTGCTTGTAGTCATGGGGCCATCAGGCTCTGGTAAAAGCACTCTTATTAGGACCTTTAATGGCTTAGAAACTTTTGACTCAGGGCAACTGAATGTATTAGGAATACCTCTCGGAAGCAATCATAATGAAGAACGCAAAATTCGTAGAATTAGGAAAAGAGTTGGGATGGTTTTTCAACAATTTAATTTATTTCCTCATCTTTCAATTTTAGAAAACATCACTCTTGCCCCTATTAAAGTACAAAAAAAGAAAAGAGACGAAGCTGAACATGAGGCATTAGTGCTTCTCACTCAAATGGGAATAGAGTCACATGCTCAAAAGTACCCATCTCAACTTAGTGGTGGAGAACAACAAAGAGTTGCTATAGCAAGAGCCCTTGCACTCAAGCCCGAACTACTTCTCTTTGATGAGCCCACTAGTGCACTAGATCCAGAAAGAGTCAATGAGGTACTAGATGCTATGCGAAGACTCGCGGAACAAGGAATGTCAATGGTTGTTGTTACTCATGAGGTTAACTTTGCAAAAGAAGTTGGGGACAAGGTTCTATTTATGGATTCAGGGAAAGTGATAGAAACATCAACACCTGACATTTTTTTCTTAGATGCAAAGCATCAAAGAAGTCGAAAATTCCTTAATCAAATCAAGAAAAAATAGACTCTCCTAGCTCCTCGCTAAAAAACGTAAGTTCTCGACTTGCCATTTTTCAGGATACATAACTAATTAATTCAGAAAGAGCAATCTTCCATTCCCCTAACCCAAAAACATGCGCATGTCCATGACCAGGCAACAACCACCTAACGTCAAGATTTTCAAGTCTCTTAATTGATTTAATTTGCTCATCCCAATTCCACCAGCAATAGCTTCTTGATGCAACTAGTGATTCTTTTTCTACATTCCACCAAAGGTGATCGCCACTAAAAAGAACCTGTTCTGAATCACCAAGAACAGCAACCATTGACCCTGCAGTATGCCCAGGAGTAGGGATTAAGTAGAAACTTTCTCCCAACAAAAAGCAGTCCCTCCCACGCAGATATTTCTCAGAGGGAGGTGCTGCATCTGCATCATCCTCATGAATCCACCTTTCACAATTCAGAGCATTAGACCAAAGAACATGATCAGCAACATCATCTCTGTGTGTTAAAACCATATATTTAACATTGCCCATGCTTTTTATTTGCTTAAAAAGCGTTGCACTCCAACGAGGCGAATCAATAAGCACATTCCCTTCTGGTCTCACAATTAGCCAACTACTTGCCCCAAAACTTTGCCTAGAGCTCCAACCACAGTAATAGATTTCACCCAAAGTATTTTTTGTTACAAAAAGAGGGAAAGCGTTTTTAGGAACCTGAGCAACAACTTCTTTAGGTGCCCCAATGGCTGCGACAGGGCAATCTAGAAGAGCCAACAGAGCATTGTAGATCTCATTTTTCGCAATAGGCTGAGTATGGACAAAAGCAGTGGAACCAGTTGAAGCAAAATGCTCCGGTGCTAAATAACAACACGTCCCGCAATCAATACAACTTGAATCAACATAGAAGGCTCCTTCGACATTTTTAGTTAAAGCATTATTTCTTTTAGCCATATAAGAGTTTATAACACTATAACGAGCAATCCTTAGACCGTAATCTGCAAGAAGACATTGGTTCAAATATAAATATGAAGGTAGCAAAAGTTCTCATGATTAAGCCTGAAGTTTGCTAAGTATCGAAATAGCGGCTGACAACATTAATCACAAACTAAAACTTAATTTAAACGCTATTGTTTTAGAGAAATTTCAAAATAAAAATGCATAACAAACAAGAGGAAGACTTTCAATTTACAGAAGAGGAGTTCATAGAAATACGAGAAATATGGAGAGATATAAATTCACAATGCTCAGTTTTACAAAAACGATCAGGTTGCCCAAACAGCGAAATAATCAAAATGATAGATTCTGCAAAGAGTTTCTGGGAAAACAAGTAGTAATTAAATGCAAAAAACCTAAATAAGAAGATCCCCATGTTGACACTTAATTAAAAGAGTATGTTGATGTTGCTTTTTGCAAAGCGATATTATAGAGAATTAAAAATCAACATGGGCTAGGATTCTAACTATTTTTGTTTTTATATTGCCTTAATACATATTCTTTAAAGGGAAAGCAATCAGATTACTAAAATCTAAAGCATCTATGCTAAAAACGTCTACTCGAGTCGGCTAATATCAAGATTCATGACTTAATGGCAATAAATTAGAGATACTTATAGCACTAGCAACCTTTTTAAGGTTAATTAAATATGTATCTAATTCAAAACTCCATTGAGGAGGATTATATTTAATGTGGAACAAAACGATTGCACGCCTCATGCTCATAGATGAGTTGTTGCTAGGCGGGGCATCAATGTATGAAGAGGATTTAATGAGAATTGAATCAACTGAAATCAAATGGAAGTGTAAAACTACTAAGAAAGATTATCAAAGCACTCAAGAGGTCTCAATATAAAGATGAAGCTTCTTAAATGCTTGGGAACCTTAGTTGTCGCATATTTTATCCTGAATTTCGGATTAGGTTTTATTGCGTTAAACACCAACAGTAAATATAAGGATGAAATACAAGAAGCGATACGGTTTGCATTTGTAACTCAGAAATATTCTTTTAAAAGCATGAGAACCTTAACAGAGTTGCTAATCAAAGACGGCCGCACTCGAATTAGCGAATCTACCAAAGTAGAGAATGATCTTGGTCAATAAACAGATCCCAAATTATAGTGAGCTATTTTAAAAGACTCGGCAACCTCTACTCTCTGGGTTTATTAATTGCATCAACATCTTTTTTTGATTTAACTAAGCTTGCAGGAAATCATGAAACCTAACAGATGAGCAATGCTTTCTTAAATCCTTGGCATCTAGGTTTTGATGCCACTATCTTAATTATCTTCATTATCTATGTACGGTTAGCAAGCAAAAAGAATAATTAAAAGGTCAATCACTCCGACATTCAAATAATCTCTCTCTACTAGGAAGTGCGCATCAACAGAGCACGCTAAAATTAGAGTAAGATTTTTCCAAGAGTCCTTTTCTAAGGTAGTTTCAATTAACGCTAAGCTGCCATGATCAAAATCACATTTACTTTTGGCTCTGAAGAGGTTGACTGCGAGAAGGTTGCGAGGGAAATGGGTATTGATATGAAAATAAATGAAGATGGCAATGTAATGGTGGATTACAAGCTAAGTAATGAAGATATTAAGAATCTAGATGAATTAAAAAAATTAAGGATGGAAGACTTATGCAGGAAGTTTTACAGCGACCCTTTGCCAGATGAGACAATTTCAATTCTGTGGCAAGAAAACTTTTAAGTAAATCTTCTATTTTCAATATTCATGAAATGCGCTAGCAATAGAAGTAGTGGGGTCACTTATGTCAATCAATTATTTAATCATTCCCATAATAGGAATATTGTTTTGTCCATTTACAATTATTTTTATTTGGGAACTCATTACGGAGTTGAGAAGGAAGAAAGTTGCTCGTATATAGTCATTACATGAAACTCATGAAAAAATACAATTCTTCTTTCTAGCTTAAAGAGGTTAGATAAATTAAAAAGATGAGAACTCAAAGTATTTCTGCTGCAATAGGAGTTGCTGTAATAACAGCTTTTTCCTTATCTATGTTTAACACTCAAAAGAAGTATCTCATAGGGGTAACGGCATTAACCAGTAGTTTAAGCTTACTATCTATAGGTAGGGACAACCAACGAGAGAAAAAGAAGTGGGAGTCAATTGTAAAAGAATTAAGACAGATTAAGTGATTTCACCTTAGCAAAGAGCACAGACAGATGATTCAAAGAAGATAGCTTACATGTGACTATGCAAACTCTGATCTCAACCCCACAACTAAACTTTATAGAAATCAATAATTTCCTAAATTAGATTTTCATAAAAATATTATTTATCCTGTAAACCATTAATCAAGAATGTTTGCAACAACCTCTTTAGTATTAATAGACAAATCCTTATTTGAAAGAAACTTTATAGCTTCCAGCATATTTTGCGAATAAGGCTCAGTAAAATTTCTCCACCTACTAAAAACTTTTACTAGTCTTGAGGCAGTAATAGGATTTCTCCTGTCTACAGAAAGAATTTGTTCGGCTATAAATTGATAACCTTTACCATCTAATGAATGAAAAGCTTTTGTATTTTTCACAAAGCCTCCAAGAATAGATCTTATTGAATTTGGGGCTAACGGATCAAATAGAGGGTGGTCTAAAAGTTTCTCTGTAATTTGCAATGCATCTGGACGAGGCAATGATGCCTCTAACCTGAACCAAGTATCAAGAATAATAGGATTATTATTCCATCGAGAATAAAAATATTGCATAGCTTCATCCCTTTCGATACAACATATTGGCAATAAAGAATTAAGAGCAGAGAGGCATAGCGTCATTGATTTTCCTTTAACTGTCTGCAGTGCTTTAAGACGAATCTCACTATTTCCAGAAGAAATTAACAACTTCCAAATAATATCTATCAATTTTCGTTCTCCTACCCCATTAGGCCAATCAAGAATGGAGCCATGCGAATAAGTTTTAAACAAATTAGACAAATTGGATGATAGCGATTTGCCAACTAGTGCCGAGAAGGAGTAGTAAGAGTTGTAGACAGAAAGTGGGTCTATGGTATTCTGCGATAATTCCAATTCTGAAATAGATGGAAGCGTTAAAATAGTGGCAAGGAAACTAGGATTATTAGAAGATGCGGTAGAGATTATTCTTTCTAATAAATGAATTAAATTCTCTTCTAAACTCTCTTTACGCATTTGAGCTGCTCTTGAAAGAATAGCCAACTTAAATAAAGATTGTATAGCATCCCATCTTGCAAATAGATTGGTATCTTTTTCTACCAAGTAGAATAATTCATCAGTAGACAAATCAGTTTCCCATCTAATAGGGGCCGAGAAATCCCTGAAATATGAGAGAACTGGTTTTTCATTTTTGTTTCCTAAACCTTCAAACTCCAAAGTTGTCTCTTCTTTATCTAAGACAAAAAGGCATTCTTTTTCCGGTCCATTTTTAGAAACGAAAGAAAATTTAATTGGTATAACCATTGCTTTATTAGATAGCTTGTTATGCGTTTGTCTTATTAGCAACTTTAAAGAGCCTTTAGTAGGTTCCCAGGATCTGTTAATAGATACATTTGGGGTACCGGACTGATAATACCAAAGCTGAAATTGACTAATGTCAAAATCAGGTTTATATCCATTCTTAATTGCTCCTTTAAATACTGAGTCAATAAAGTCTTCTGTAGTAGCTGCTTTACCATCAAATCTTTCAGCATAGTGTCTGACACCTTTAATGAAAGTCTCATGGCCAAGTAATGTATGCAACATTCTTATTACTTCAGCACCTTTTTCATAAATAGTTGTTGTATAAAAATTATCTATTGAAATATATTCATTGGGTTTAACTGCATGTGAAGTTGGGCCTGAGTCTTCAAGGAACTGATGGCTTCTAAGAAAGGAAACATCTTCTATTCTCTTAATAATTGAAGAATGCAAATCTGCTGTAAAAGACTGATCTCTAAAGACAGTTAGACCTTCCTTCAGAGACAATTGGAACCAATCCCTACAAGTAATTCGATTACCAGTCCAATTATGGAAGTATTCATGTGCAATAACACTTTCAACCCTTTCAAGCTCTTCATCTGTTGCTATTTCAGAGTCTGCTAAAACCAATTTAGAGTTAAAAATATTTAAACCTTTATTTTCCATTGCACCCATATTGAAATGCCTTACAGCCACAATATTATAAAGATCTAAATCATATTCAAAACCATAGACATCTTCGTCCCATTGCATAGCTTTTTTAAGTGAATTTAATGCGTGCTGTGTTAACCCCTCATCTCCAGGCTCAACATATATTCTTAAGCAAACCGTTCTCCCCGACTTTGTTATATAAAAATCATTTTTGCATACTAATCTGCCTGCAACAATTGCAAATAAATAGGAAGGTTTAGGGAAGGGATCTTCCCATATAGACTCATATTTTGAAGCATCCTCTATTAATCTTTTTTCAGATAGAAGATTGCCATTAGATAAAAGTACTGGAAATTTCTTTCGGTCAGCTACAATCCTAACTTTATATTTGCTTAAGACATCTGGTCTATCTGGGTGGAAAATAATTCTTCTAAATCCTTCAGCCTCACACTGAGTTACAAGCATATTATTACTTTCATAGAGTCCCTCTAAAGATGTGTTAATGTAGGGGTTAATTGTACTAATTATTTTTAACTTAAACGAACAAATTTCCTCTATCTTGATAATTAATTTATTATTTTCTAGTTTATAAAAATCTTTTTCTAAGGCCTTGTCATTTATTTCTATACACTTAATCTCTATATCTATTCCTTGTAAAATCAAAGAGTCATCATGATTGCTTTTAGACTTTATGTCGTATATCGAAACAACTTCAACATAATCATTTTTGATTGAGATGTTTAAGAAAATGCTGCTTATCTCAAAAGGATATTCCTTATAGTCTGATAATCTGATCTTTTCTGTTTCTTTCATTTCAAAAAGGAACTACACTTACAAATAATTGTTAGAGATTCATTTTATAAAAAGTATCCCCAGTTGTCCACAAAGCAGAAAGAGATTATTAAGATCTCAAACTATAAATAATAGTGAAAATTAAATTTCTTTTCTTTTATAAGGTTTGGAAATTAACTTATTCATTTTTTTAGAAACAAAATATGCATTCTTCGCTTTCTCAAAACTAATACTTCTAAAAGTGTCACCATTCTCTATATGAAGTGCACAATTACCTTCAATTGCTATGCAGTTTTGGATAAAACTTTTTTTTATCATCTTTTTTACAAAGGGTATACGAGTTTTTTCTTCGTCATAATGCGGACAACATGTGCCTTTAACAAAACCCAGGCAATCCATTATTTGAAGCTCAGATTTCCATGAATCAGTTATCCCCTTTTCAAACCAACAAATGGCCCCCGCACTAACTCCACTCATTATAGTTCCCTGATTATATGCTTCCTTTAGGATGACATCCAGATTCCATTCCTTCCAGACACCTAACATACTTTTTGTGTTTCCTCCTCCAACATAAACTACATCTTGTTTATCTATATGTTTTTTTAAATCTATTGTTCTCTTAAAGAAATCTATATGGCTGACTCTACAGTCTAAGCTGGAGAATGATTTGTAAAAGTTAACTTTATATGAATCATTGTCTCCAGTTGCAGTAGGAATAAAGCATATCTTTGGCCTCTTCTTCCTAGAAATGTTGATTATATATTTTTCAATTTTCAATTTTCCAATCGATCTCCCAAAACCTCCTCCCCCAATAGCAATAATATGTTTAGTCATTTTAATTTTTTTCAAATAGAAATGAAGCAAAGCTTGACGCGTAACGAAATAAAAAACAGTCCATTAGCAACTGATTACCTATCAAGGTTAATAATACATCAATCAGCTATAGAGAAGGCTATTGATTATTGCTATATCAATAGATGATCTAATTTTTGCTTGTTTTCTTCTTCTCAGTTACTAGTTAGTAACAGTCGAGAGGCACATTAGCAATCAAAAATCCATATTATGTCGGTTATGCAGTGTCGCCTGAATCCTTCCATTACAGTTAAAGCACCCTGGGATTACTTACATCTTTGATAAATCTAGAGATGCTGACTATATTAGGAATCTCAGTATTAGTGCTCATGGCACCATTAGCTTCCAATCATATCTTAAAGAAGCATGAAAAAGACAATGGCAAGTTTTGAGAGATATCCTGAGGATATTCCCTGGGATATCAATAGCAACCTAGATGAATCATTGCAAATCCAATGGATGCTTGTAAAAGGAAAGAATATCTACACATTTACGAGAAGTCGTATTGACAATAAATATGTATATATTCAGAAAAACAAAGGGAAAAAGAAAGCTTTCAAAGAGTACGCAGCCAGATTTACCTATCAAAGATTATTTGATGAAGGATTCGAACTAGCTGCTGTAGCCTAGGATTATTAGTGTTAGTATCATTTATCTACTAACACTTAAGATTGTTCTTGGAGGCAATTCTATAGCATGCAGTCTCCATTCAAAGAAAGGTCCTCTTTGCCAATAGGAGTTGACAGTTCCATTTTCATCGGCTGTCTCACTACTTAAAACAAATACATTTAGATTCTTATAATAAAGCCTTACTCTCGGTTCCTTCTTATCAATTCTCTGCTCATTAGATATTTCTTCATCAGTCACAACCCGTTGTGTCAATTGACCAGTTTTTAGCAACAGTTCCAAGCCATACGGGTTTACTGTTGAGTCAACTGTCCTATCAACAACTACCTTTAATATTGGTTTTAGTAGCATCATCTTTATATCACTAAAGGCTGAATCTGATATTTTTCTTTCACTTCGATACTCCAAAGCAGGTAAAAGCTGGGATTTTAAACTTTTCCTGACTGAATCAAAATTAATGAATTTCCTTGCTCCTTTGTAATCCTTCTTTTCTATGGCTGATTTAAAACTTAAGATAGATAAATAAGGAGTAAGATAAAAATAGCTACAAAATAGAAGCGAACTGACTAGAGCAAACTTAGAAAAAACTTTTTTCTTGTGGTTTAAGTCCATGTTCCTAAGAAAGTCTTTCCAGAAGGAACCGAAAAGTTGTCTCCCAATCTGAAAGTACTTCTTTAAGGTTTATTCATAAGCTACTGAAGAAATCGAAATAAAGCTTTGATTATGTTTGAGATTCCGTGATTTTAGGAGTTTTCATCTAAAATTTAACTTGTTCATTTTCAAAGAAATCCTATCGATTTACTCATATACAGCTGCCAATCAATACTTTTTAAGTGCGTTAATTTTTAAAATCATAAAAGCATTAAGGGAATCCATTAAATCAAAGTTTTTCCAAGCCAAGTCTAAAAGTATTGAAAAAATCAACCAAAAAATGGATAGCGATTATAAAATAAGGTAAGGACTGCTTACGAGAAAGTGAACGAAAGCCTCAGAAAAAACAAATTTCTTAAAAAGTTTGGGAGATGGGGCCCAATCATTGGAGTCATTTGGCTGGTGTCACACATTATTGTTCCTCTAGCATTATTTCGCATACCAATTTTTCAAGAATTTCTCATGGCATTAGAAAGCAAACTTCCTTTTAATCTTCCTGCCATTGGCTAAACATTGAAAAATATTATTTGCTTCTTTTATGTATAAATAATTTGCTGCCTAGAAACAGAAAATAACTATTTACTAAATTTCATGTCTATCAAAGAACCATCAAAAGAGAAATTGATTTCTTCAAGAAAGCTAATTGAATCTAGCGAATACCATTTTAAGAATGGTGACTATAAAAATTCTGTAATGGATAGAATTAAGGCTAGAGAGATCATTGGTTCAGATATTAAGTTTAAAGCTCTTCTTATGGAATCTAAATTAGTTAACTCAAAGTATAATTTAATTGATGATTATAAGAAGAAAATAAGTGACAAAAAAAGACTTGATATAATAAATAAATTAGGAGAAAGGAGCATATTGCAATATAATTTAGGCAACTTCAAAGGGTGCATAAGATCTTTACGAAGAATGGAGAAGTATTACTAAGAAGTTATAAACTTAACCAAATTAATCTTCGAATTCTAAATAAATAGTAGGGGTTGATCATCTAAGCCTATCTTGAATATTTTATTTCTTATTTTCAAAAGCTTAACTAATTTTGAATTGAAATATGTTTAAACGCTGAGGTAGATAAACTCCACACAATAAATGCATCTTAAAGAAAATCTATTGATAATGCTAAAGGGTAATCAACAAAGATTGTGTAAAGGCTCCTACAAAAAAAGCACACATTACCTCTTGCTACCTTCGTAAGAATCCAAACCTGCTACGAAAGGGAAAACTTGATCATCGCCTAAATCAGGAATTCCATCCATATTAGTTATTTCATCTTTACTCTGATTTTCTTCAGATGGCTCAATAGCAATTTTAAGTGACGTTTCCCCATTTACATCTTGAGACAAAGCAGCAACACTATTAAATCCGACAAATAACATCAGGCAAATCAAACTTAGAGCTAGAGTTAAATGCGAGGCAATTTTCAATATTTTTTTAAACATAAGAGTACTTGATAGCTTTTTAATATTTAAGCAGCATTAGGTACACTTTTTCATCAATTCTACGTTTATGTATTCAGATTTTAGATAAGCATTACCAATAATCTTTTCTTGTAAAAGCAGTTATAACTTAGAGGAACAATAAGAAAGGTCAAAATAGTAACGCCCTCTAATCAGTTACAACGATCCCCTAGACAATGCGAGAAAATAATTGGTTGTCCCAAATTGAACTAAAGTATTTAAATAAAATTACAGTCGAGGCAAAACAATGGGCCTCTTTTTGATTGCTGATCTTTTGTTAACGCAACCAGCGATAGAAAGCATTGAGGCTTTGAAAATAATTTCTCTTATTTTCCTTGCTGCAATAGTTGGCCCTGTAGTGATTGGAACCTTGTTTTTCCTTCTCAAAAGTGGCAGGAACACATAAATCAATTATGCATTGCGCAATTTATTTCAAGAAGGCATTGAGTCAATGATCAAAGTGAGTCATGATCGGAAAATCAATAATTACTGGAAGCTTGCTTCTGTCTGTAAAACCGATGAAGACAAAATTAATTTCTTTGATCTTTATCCAGATGCATTTGAATTAGATTCCAACCAAGGCGAAGAATTTGCCAGTGCAATGTCATACTTCCAAAAAGAATGGGAAACAGACCCATATCAATATAAAGAGCAGCACGGTGATTATCCTGCTGAATTTAAGGTATATGCATTTGAGAATGTAATCATGAGAGGCACCGCGTACTCAAAACACAGCGGCCTATACGATTAGCGAAAGACGAGACTGCTATAAGGCACTATAGATAGTGTTACACATGTCTTTATTGGCGAAAATTCTGCTATATATACATCAAGGTCCGATTAGAGGTCGGGCAGTGCTTGGCTAAATGGCTTCCATCATTTTGGAAGTTCAGCTCCCATTCTAAGGAATAGTTCTTTGGAGGTACTGAGAGCAGCTGAGATGTTGATTCTGAGATCTTTATGACTCGCTCTAATCAAGAGAAAAACAAACTTTCTAAAACAGCTAAAGCCGATGGGTTGCATTTACCCATTGAAGATTCCATAGCTCATTACTCCTTCCAGGCTACGAGCAACTTGAAGCAAATAACGAATATAAAAGAAGCTCTTCATTGGGAAACGATTGGATTACTAGAAGATGAATTATTCAAAAAACTTTCCAAAGAAAGAAATTAGCCTATCAAAAAGTTATTTCTATTTTTTAGCAATATTAATCATAGAAGTCTTATAAATAAATTAAAAATATTTTAAAAGAAATCTATAATCCTAGTGTCACAAGAAATCAATCTAATCCTTTAAATTAACCATTCAACGTGAAATTAAATTAAAAATCGTCATTGCTTACAAGAAGTTTTAATTTAATAAAAGATATAACCAAAGAAGCTTTATCCTTAGAAAAAGTTCTACCTGTATTAAATTCAGTTTTATCTACATCCTTTATTTCATTTTTAGCAACATTAGGTTGTGCTAAAGAATGTATAGGTGACAAAAAACCTAAATAAAACAAAGCGACAATCGAAAGTTGGCGCATTTAAAATAAAGTCATTTAATTTAGTTATATCCTAATAATGAAAAATAGCCAACAGCTCTAACTATTAGGTTGCTATTCCCCAGGCAAAGATAGAACTAATGCTTTATTTGTCGAAAAAAAAGCTGGCTTATATAGCCAGCTTTGAGTAAAATGAAGCAGCTTGGGAAAAAGTAGACCTAAGCAAGTTGTTAAAGTTAATTGACTCCCAAGCCAGGAAAGATCTCCTGTCTATCCAAAAAGAGCTGAAACCACTGCTCCTACAGCAACAATCAACCCTCCCCACTTAATGACAGGCTGGTCCTTATCATAAGTTGAGGACACAAGAATTGCAGCTAAAAGAATGTCTGTGATGTTGTCGTTAAGCATGGTTGACGAAAAATGTATTAGTTATTACTTTTTAGAATTAGCAGAAGTTCCTGCTCACGTCTATTGATTATTAAGAATGCAACTATTTTAGAATCTTTTTTTAAGACGCGAAACTGAGATCACTCCAGTTCCCAAAAGGCTTCTCATGGGATATAAACCACAAAAAGAAATCAGATTTTTAACAAAATACTCAGTTTTCTCTAATGTCCCAAGAATAAGAAACAATCTAAATAATATTGATTAGCAAAACTCGCTTCATACATGAGACCTCAATAAAATAAACTTGCAATAATAAGCTAAGACTCTCTCCATAACTCGGGTCATGAAACATATAGCTTTAGCGCTACTAACTTTTTTATTTTTTCCCACTGCTTCAATTGCAGAAAATTATTTCCTAATTTTGACTAAGAAAGGCACAGGCCTAGAAAGAATCAAAATGGCTAACCTAAATGATTGCAAAGATCTAGGTGATCAATGGAGTTCTGTTTCAAGAAAGCATACATATGTATGCCTCAAGGAAAACAAAAGTGATTAGACACCTTAAAAAGAATAGATTTTTTAATTAATAATTTGACCTTTTCAGCAAAAAGCTTATTCAATGTAACCATTGAAAAAAGTAATCTAAAAAATTTTTCCAGATCTAAGCAAAGCTGAAAATCAGTTGGGCCAGCTTTATAGCCCCTTCATAAGTAGAGAGTTTTATAATTCCAATCATTTAGTCAAACAAATTAGATATTTAAAGCAAAAATGATAGGGAGTAGACTATTTACTGTCATTTTGGTCATAAGTAAAGATGTAATAAAGGCACCAAGCAACACCTAGCATTAATATTGCAATCATAAAATTCACAGACCAAACAATTTCGTTATTCATTAGTAAAAGTAATTTCCCAGGAATGATTTAATCTGTGAATATATTACTAAGAAGGACTTATCAAAAATATTATAGAAGGTCTATTTTCTCCTTATATTTTCATTAAAGATATTTCGTTATTATCAAAAACGTTGCAGCCAAGCTGCTCTAAAACATAGACATATTCTAGATCAACTAGTTTTTCTAGCAAACCCTGACCTTCCAGCGAAAATGGTTGATTGCTTTTTCTATTTAATTGTATTAATGGTTAAGGACATTA
>QCPL01000016.1 GCA_003212515.1 Prochlorococcus sp. AG-436-M02 | reverse complement strand
CTTCTCATTGAATAATTAAATTGAAAGTGCAAATGTTTTTGGTTCTCAAGTTAGACTAAATAATTTCTTTTCATGTTCCATCCTTAACTGAAAGAATGAAGTGCAGATGTCAAATCATGTCTACAAGAATATGACATGGGCTAAAAATAAAATCAAAGAGGAGTCTGTCTATAACATAAGTATTTAGCAGAAAATCAAGTTAGGTTGTAGAAAATTTTTGGTTAGAAATTATATCGCTGGTTTAGTAAAGCTCCCAAATTAAATACCTTTAAGAAAAGACATATAAACCAATTTTCAGAGTATTAAAGGCCTTATTTAATAACAACACTCCAAAGTGAAAAATTAAGTGTGCGCTGATAAAGAATCGCCTAAGTCACCAGACCATTCACACTTACTAAGCGCAGGCTTGTCTAGTCGGTCTAGTACTCTTGTCATGTCAACTGCAGAAAGTTCACCATCGGAGGATAATCACTTAACTTTTCAGTATCTAATTAAAAGACTTAGATCCCAAATGAAAAAATTTATATCTTCTAAACTAGTAATCTATAAGGATTATAAGTATTTTCGTTATAAAGTTTTTTACTTGTTCCTAATGAAGAACTTATATAAATGATCTTTTTGATACAAGAAGCTTGAAGATTTATATTAGGTAATTTGATAATCTCCTGTATATCAAGGACTGACTTTGCTTTTACTGGTGAAATTGAAGTAGATGTATTTTTTATAGCATCCATTACAACCAAACTAGTTCCACCTACTGCTAGTAGCGATATAGCGCCATATCTAAGTAAACTTTTTGTCTTGTTTATTTGTTTTAATTGATTGGAATTTCCTTTAATTAAACCTAAAATATCTATAACAAAGTCTTCAAGTGGGTTTTTTATTGATCTATTTCTTATTTTTTCTTTAGCCAGTGGAGTTGAGAATGTTGTTAATGGACTCTTTTCAGTTTCAGTAGAAATTTCTTTTAACAGATTGGAAAAATGTTCATCATATTTACTGAGAGAGTAAACTGAAATCCCAAAAACTATAGGAAAGAAAAATAATATTATAAATCCATAGTTAACTGCTTGATAGGAGTCAACTGTGGTTTCTACTCCCATGGGGAGGGAAAAACTAACCATTAAATACTTAAGTTTGAACAACTAAACCATTCATTACCCCAAAGGTCCATAAGTATTTATTCCTTTATAGTCAAAACTGTTGCAAAGGTTTTTGCTATGTAACTATTGGTTTTTCTTTAAGGATTATTATCCCTAAGAGCTCTGCAGCTAGGTTCCATTCAATCACAAGAAAATTAGCGCACACAACTTACAGCTGTCTTTAACAAGAGCACCTGGGAAGGCGCATCAGAATTGAAAGGAATGAAAAGTCAAATTAGTTCAAAGGGATCCACTCACATAATTGTGATAGATCGGAGAAGGAAGAAGTTTCTTCTTTCAAGAGGGTTTAAAAAATTAAACACTAAAGAAAAGCAAACTAATAGAAATACAGCTAACAATTGGGAAATAGAAAGTTGCTTTTTCTCCTTTCAAAATTATTTCTCCTGGCAATTGTCCAAGACCAATTTCCTTTAAAGAAGGGTAGAGAAGACCTGCAGAAGCAATTACAAAGCCAAGGTTTATCAATAGTCTTTGCATATCAAGTATCAGATCTAAGTACTAGGATAATGAAGAGTTTCATAAATAATAACGATCAGCCATTTCTTTCAGCATCTTTCTAATGTGTTCATTTTGAGCATTAGTTTCTTCTTTTAGTTTCTCACATGCACCTTTAACTTGCATCCAAACAGCGTCCATTATTTCTCGTTCTTCTTCTGTAGGATTCCATTTCAATGTTTCCATAAAAAGATAAGTAAAGCAAGGGAGCACCCAAGCCAGAATGTTTTCACAACCCTAATTCAAACTAACGTTTTTCGCTTAGATTACCTGTAAGAACAACACTAAAACTCTAAGTAATAAAAACCATCCCTCATTAATATTAATGAATTTCAGTATTCTTATCTCCCAAAACTCTAGCGAATCTACTAATTCTATTACGATCCCCAAATCTCTCCCTTCGTTAATACTTTCTTTCACAACACCAGAAGCAATCTATATTATGTGAAACCAACAAGAGCAATACTTCACTCAATGACTATATCGCCCTATTCTTGAAACCCATATTCAGATTATTTACAAAGACAAACTGCTCCTCTACAAAAATACCAGCAAGATTTAAAGCTATATGAAAAACCACTTTGAACCACCGACAACAAAAACTTTCAATGAGTTTTTACAGCGAGCTGACTATTCGTTAATGAACTCACTCCAAGCAGATCCTCAGTCAAGCATCGATGGGAACGACCACTTCCATCGTCAAGTGTTCTCCGGTCATTATGTACCAGTAACCCCTACTGCTATCTCAGAGCCAGAGTATGTCGCTCACAGCAAGGCCTTATTTAACGAACTAGGCCTAAGTCATAAACTTGTTCTAGAAGAAAAATTCCGCCGTCTGTTTTCAGGTGACATTACTGTAGCGGGAGAGCCAATGATTCCCATGGGTTGGGCGACTGGTTACGCCCTATCGATCTACGGCACTGAATACATTCAACAGTGTCCATTTGGAACCGGTAACGGGTACGGTGATGGCCGGGCAATTTCTGTATTCGAAGGCCTCTTTAATGGCAAACGATGGGAAATGCAACTTAAAGGCGGAGGTCCTACCCCTTACTGTCGCGGCGCTGATGGGCGTGCCGTTCTCCGTTCTAGTGTGCGCGAGTTTCTAGCACAAGACTTGATGCAGGCTCTAGGGGTCCCGACCTCACGCTCTCTGACGCTATATGTATCTAGGTCTGAGAAAGTATACAGACCTTGGTACACCCAGGGATCGAAGTCCTTCGATCCCGACATCCTAGTAGAAAGCCCTGCTGCTATAACAACACGTGTTGCGCCTTCCTTCCTACGTGTCGGCCAGCTGGAGCTGTTTGCCCGTCGTGTACGCAGCAATGCGCATCAAGGTGCTTTAAATGAGCTGCAAATGATCGTGAAGCACCTAATTGATCGGAACTACCAGCAAGTAATTGATCCTAATCTTCCCTTCGTCGATCAGGTAGTCGAGCTGGCTCATTTCTTTCGTGAGCGACTCACGTCATTGGTAGCCAATTGGATGCGTATTGGTTATTGCCAAGGCAATTTCAACAGTGATAACTGCGCTGCAGGTGGCTTTACTCTCGACTATGGTCCCTTCGGATTCTGCGAACTGTTCGACCCAAAATTTCAGCCCTGGACAGGTGGTGGTAACCATTTCTCATTCTTCAACCAGCCGATTGCGGCCGCAGCCAATTATCAGATGTTCTCGACAGCAATCCGACCTCTCCTCAGCGACAACACTAAGGCCCTGACAAGGTTAGATGAAATTAGAGATGGCTTCCCTGAAGCTATGACTCATGAGATCGAAGCCATGTGGACAAAGAAGCTCGGAGTAGTCAACTATGAAGCAGAGTTGGTAAACGAACTACTACAGCTCATGGTTCTCTCTCAGGTAGATTACACAATCTTTTTCCGAAAGCTCTCTCACATACCAGACGAACTTACACCCTTGAAAGAAAGTTTCTACCAGCCTAGTTCAGAACAAGTTGATATGAAGTGGCATTGCTGGCTCCAACGTTGGCGAGATCGTATTAAAAACCCCGATGATCCCAGAGTGGTATCCGCAGAGATGAAACGCATTAACCCCAAGTACACATGGCGTGAGTGGCTCATTGCACCCGCTTACGAGAAGGCTGAACAAGGCGACTACAGCCTAATCAACGAACTACAATCTTTGTTCAGCAAACCCTACGACGAGCAATCATTAGAAACGGATAGAAAGTACAACCTCCTCAAGCCCAAGAAATTCTTCAACACCGGGGGGATCTCTCACTACAGCTGCTCGTCTTGACTCGACAAACTCCTTAAAAATAAAATCTTGTTCAAACTCTTTAGTAACTTTTCCATACTTGTTTTTAAAAAGTACAAATCATTATGTCTAGTTCTTTTTTTCACACTTCCTCAACCGCTGATTGCACAAGTTAACTGGAAGACACCAGAAAGCATTGAGAAAAAAAAGAGCAACGTGTCAACTGCTAGCGGGCAAGCTGTAGTTGTAACAGCAAATCCATTAGCAAGTGATGCAGCTCTTAGGATCTTAGAGAAAGGAGGAACTGCCATGGATGCGGTGGTTTCAGCACAGGCAGTTCTTGCTGTCGTTGAACCGCAAAGTTCAGGCTTAGGAGGTGGCTCGTTTCTATTGTATTGGGACCATGTAAACAAATCTTTATACGCACTTGATGGCAGAGAAACGGCACCAGCTCAAGTCGAAGCGGATATGTGGGCAACATCTAACGGGGGAACAGTCCCATGGCTACAGGCAACCAAAAGCCTATCTTCGATAGGCGTTCCTGGTACAGTGGCTTTACTTTGGGAAGGGCACCAACAATTTGGACGTTTACCCTGGGATGTAAATTTCAAGCGTAGTATTCATCTTGCCAAGAACGGATTCATTCCGAGTCCTCGCTTTCTTAGATCAATCTCTTTAGCAAAAAAAATAGGAATTAACCATAGTCGCGCTTTTAAATCCCTCTATCTCCCTAAAGGATCTCTCCCAACAAAAAAGATTCCCTTTCGAAATCCAAAACTATCGTCAACATTAGGCCGCCTTGCTAAGGGAGGTATCAATGAATTCTATCGTGGGAAAGTGGCCAATGAACTAATATCCAATCTCCAACGCCAGAAAGATAGTAAAAAAAAGGAGAATATTATCACTCATGAAGATTTAGCAAGTTATAAAGTCCAAAGACGTAAGCCTATTTGTCGTAAATACAGATCTTGGGAAATTTGTTCTTTTCCCCCTCCAAGTGGAGGAGGGGTTGCCATATTACAGGCTCTTGGAACATATGAGCTTCTCTCAAAGAACAATTGGTCAGAAAAAACGATCAAGCATTGGCACCTTCTAGCCGAATCTTTAAGATTTGCAGATGCTGATCGTTCGCACTGGATCGGAGACCCTCTTGATTACCCAGTTCCTATAAAAGGATTGTTAGAAGAAACCTATATTATGAAAAGGGCAAATGCCATCAAAATGAACAATGCAACATCTAGCCCTTTAGCAGGAAATCCAGCTGGTAGTGAATTTCTGGACTTAGCAAGTCAGCCGCGAACAGCTAGTGGAGGAACGACTCATTTGGTAGTAGTTGATATAGATGGGAATATCGCCTCCTATACAAGTTCAGTTGAGATGGTCTTTGGAAGCAGGCATTTATCTGGGGGCATGATCTTAAACAACCAACTAACTGACTTTTCTTTTCTTTCAAACATCTCAGGGACACCAATTGCCAATCGAGTAAGAGGAAACAAACGTCCTATGAGCTCTATGGCTCCAGTCATAGTATTTCGTGATAATCGTCCAGTTTTGGCAATTGGGTCACCAGGTGGCTGGCTGATTCCTCACTACATAACAAATGCATTGATTGGGGCATTAGATTTTAATTTTTCACCAAAAGAAGTAGTTAGTCAAGAATTACTCTCGGTACAACCTAACTCCACTCTATTAGAAAAAAGTAGCAACAGGCCAGAAGCCCGCGACAAAATCCATAAAGAGCTCACAAGCCTTGGCCACCAAGTTAAATACAGCTCTTTTAGCAGTGGTCTAGCTATTATCAAATGGCAGAAGGGGAGTTGGCATGGTGCTGCTGACCCAAGAAGAGAAGGGAAAGCAATGAGCTTACAAGTAGATGGAAATCGCTAGGTGAACTTTTTATCAAAGACTTTTCAAGCAGCTCGTTTCTACATAATGCCAAAATAAGAAATAAGAATAACAACTTGGGAAAGTAGACCCAAGTTCAAAAGATTACCCAAACTTTAATAAACCACACCCTTTTACTGAGATTAAAAACTATAACTGAGCTAACTCACTAATGAATGAAAAGTCAAGATATAGTTTTACCAAGGGTTTCAAAGGAAAAACCTGTTCAAACTTTTCTACTAAAGAACAATGCGTACAAAAATGTCCCCTAGAAGAGCATTGCTTACTGCGGCAACCATGACCATCACACCAACTCTTCTTTTTATCACTTGCTATGAAAAGTTTTCAAGCTTCGGTGTTCTAATTGCATCCATCCTCATTAATTGGCCAGTACTTCGATGGCTTGATGATCGTCAATGGTATAGAGAATGGATAAGAGAAGAGTCTAAATAGTAAAGAAGATTAGACTAAAATAAACTCTCTGTTCTGTACTCTAGTACAAAGGATTTAAAGCTTATAACAGCTATATAAATAATATGTCTATTATAAGAGTTACAAATAATCCAAGTTGAAAAAATAAATATAACATCCTATCGATGAATCAGAAGAAAAAAAGATCCTGTTGAGATCTTTGTATATTGTCGCTAATTCATGAACCTTTGGCTTTCAATTCTCAACATACTCGATAATAAAAACCTTCTTAACTTCACTCCCTAAGTAATTACTATCACTAATCACCTTCTCGGTTCATCCAACTGACCAAAAACAATTTTTGGGAATGCATAAAGCAAGAGCCTCATCTTCAATAGCAGGGACATGAAGAGTACGTGTTAATTCATATCTGCGAAGCTTACGCAAAGGATGCAAAACGAAGTCAGGGATTGGTTTGTTTATTGGCATTCCTTAAATCATTAGAGACTTGGGATCTATAAAACCTCCAATTACTCCAATCATCATCGCGAATGCTGCAATAACAATTATGGCAACAGGCCAAATGAACCTAAGTTTTAGTTGATCCATAACAAAAACATTCCTAATCTATTATGTCGAAAAGCTAGCTATAAAGAAGCGATTACTTAAAATAAATATCTACTTTTATTATCTATTCAGGATTTTAGTCCATCCTAATTAGAATCTGAAGACTTCTTAAGAGGGATAGAAAACCAAACCTTTTCCTTCAACTCATCATCTACAAGCCATTCCTTATACTCACTCTCAAAAGCAATCCTATCTTTACCCTCTAAATCATTTAGCCGAGACAGAGCATGATCTAACGCGACCTCTAAAGACTTCATTGCTTGGCTCTCACGAGAAGACATAAAGACTTCATTAATTAAGAAGATGCTATCTCGACAAAACAGCAAATGCACAAACATTTTGGGGAACGAAGCCTTCAATTAAAGGGGATCTCTCTTAATGAGCTACAACACCGTCCAAAATTGTGATATTGGTATCACTTGAATTAGCCCAACGTAATTTACTTAACTCTTGGTATTCGGCACTGCTATAAGCCTCAATTGCGGCTTGCTTGGATGGGAACTCAATAATCACAGCTAATTGCCCACCTTTTCCTTCTACAGTTTTTGCCTCCATATCTTTAGCAAAAACTGCTCCTCCTACTGATTCAACCCAAGGTTGAAATGCTTCAACGTATTCAACAAATGCTGGATTAGTGATAGTTGTTGTGACAATCCAGAAACCCTTGGCCATAAAAGTAAATTGTAATTGGAATGAGGATTACATATTTCTCTTCAAGTTTCTATCCCAGAGAGCATCTCTTCAGGCTCCTCTGACAAAAGCAGTAAATAAAACAAAGACGCTAATCTCAGAGATAATCAAACCAAGCAAGCGCTTAACGAATGCAAGTCTTTCTACCGCTGATCGTTCCTCTAATAATGCTTGGATCCCGCTAAATCATAATCACCAACAAAGAAAGCCTTCCTATCTTCCTATCTATATGAAAAAACTATTGAAAAACAGTGGGTCGATGGGAACAAAGGCATCATTCTGAGCACTGTTCTATAACTCTTGAAGTAGTAAAGGAATAGTTATATGAGTCTTAGTACTAATAGCCAAGACAAAATTGACATATTTTGTTCTGTTAATTCTAAAAACTCAAGAAAGTATCTTTTCAACACAGAGGCATATTTGATTTTTGATCATTTCTTGTCACCGAAGGGTTTTGATAGCATCTTTTTTGAATGATCGCTAAAATAGCTAATTGCAGTTCTTGGAGTAATTCATCCTGAAAAGCTTTTCGATTTTCAAGGGTTGGGGTTCATACCCTGACTCTTGAACATCCAAAAGAAAAGCCAAAATTGTTCGGTGAAATAGGGGATGACGTAAGGACATTTTCAGGCATGAAGAAGGGGGACGTATTTCGATGTCCCCCTTTGAGTCCAGCTCTTATTTTAGACCAACGAGCTAGGACTCCTATTTGATTTCTAGCTAACTAAGAGCAACGTCCCAAGAGTAAAAACACCTGTTTTTATCTTTTCAAGCTAATAAAACAATTTTAGCCGTGGATCAGCTAAAAGGGAAAACCAAGAGTGATAACTATTTTGTATTGATTGATTGCGAGCCAATAAAGCATATGACACGATCAAGAACAGTTTATAAAAATACAAAGTGCTTTCTCTGACAGAGAATAATTTCTCAGTAAATATTTTTGCCGAAGCTCAAGGAACAATTGAGAAAACTTTAGAGCTCATAAATAACCCTATCAACAGTTTTGCATGGGGTTGGCCAACAGTAACCTTAATTGCTCTAACTGGGATCGTCTTGATGACTGGTCTCAATTTCATGCCTCTACTTCGGCTCCCTTATGGATTAAAAACATTACTTAATAGCTCAGATAAATTAAAGGGAGCAGGAGAAATAAGTCCATTCCAAGCCTTAATGACATCACTGTCTGCAACGATTGGTACTGGCAATATTGCTGGCGTAGCTGCGGCTATAGCAATGGGCGGACCTGGGGCTATTTTTTGGATGTGGTTAATAGCAATTTTTGGAATTGCCACCAAATATGCAGAAGGAGTTTTAGCTGTTCACTTTCGGGAGGTTGATTCTCTAGGGAACCACGTGGGTGGGCCTATGTACTACATCAAAAATGGCCTTGGTACTAGATGGGCTTGGTTAGGAGGATTATTTGCTCTTTTTGGCATGCTGGCAGGTTTTGGTATTGGGAATGGAGTCCAGTGCTTCGAAGTTTCGAGTGCACTTGCATTGGCAGGAGTACCCAAGCTCTTGACAGGAATAATTTTGGGAGCTCTTGTTTTTTCTGTAATTATTGGCGGTGTCCAACGCATTGCAAAAGCAGCCTCTGCAATAGTGCCATCCATGGCACTTCTATATGTATTTGCTTGTCTAATAATTATCCTAAGTAATTTCTCAGAAATACCTTCTGCCTTTTCAACGATTTTTTCCAATGCTTTGACTGGGAAAGCCGCTGCGAGTGGAACATTAACTCAAGTAATACTAATGGGCTTTAAAAGAGGCATATTTTCAAATGAAGCAGGTTTAGGAAGTGCTCCAATAGCTCATGCATCTGCAAAAACTAATAATCCTGTCCAGCAAGGAACAATTGCCATGCTTGGAACTTTTATTGACACCATTGTTATTTGCACAATGACTGCCTTAGTAATCATTACTACAGGTGCATATCAAACAGGAGAGTCTGGATCTGACCTTTCAATCCAAGCTTTTAATAGTGGAATTGCTGGGAGTGGATGGATTGTTCTTGTTGGACTAGTTCTATTTGCATTCACTACTGTCCTTGGATGGAGCTTATATGGAGAGCGATGCACAGAATATCTATTTGGAACTAAGGCAATCATGCCTTTTAGATTAGCCTGGGTCACTGTTGTCGTAATTGGTTCTGTTGCAGGAGATAGAGGGATTGTTTGGGCTGTTGCAGATACGTTAAATGGGTTGATGGCTATTCCTAACTTAATAGCTCTTTTACTTCTCTCAAAAACAGTTTTCAAACTTACTCGCAACTATCATTTCAATAATTGAGTTTAGGATTAACTGTTTAGTCAAAAAGAATTTTCTCAATAGAGGAGATAGTATCCCAGCCCTGATCTAATCCTCCCAAATCACTAGAATCGTTAAAAGCACAAACAAAATAATTGAACAAGGATAGGGAAGGAATTATCGTATTTGGTGGGTTTAATCAACCTTACAAGTCAAATACAAGCAAAAATCTTTTGATGGCTAACCAAGAAGAAAATACTCAGCAAAACAAAGAAGAAAACAAGGAGAAAGCTGTGGAATCTCTCTTGAACTATGAGTGCGAAAATGATGATGATGGAACAGATTGGGAAACATAGATGTTTACGATCATGAACATCATCTATATAAGTAGTATTCATTGAACTGAGAGCTACTCCTGATACATACCTCTCAGAATTTGACCTCCTAAGAAAACATTATTAAGAAAAGTATGGAAGGGTGGCAGCGCCCATAGTTAATCACAAGAGAATAGCAATAACTGAAGAGAAGATTAAACTAAGGGAAGCATCGGGGAAGGGATAAAAGTATGCTCAGCATATCTCTATATACCCCTCGAAAAAGTAGTCAATGTTGATATATAGGAGTAATTCCCATTACCTTTGAGGCAATCCTTAATGTAGTGAGAGAAGTCATTATGAATCCTCTGTAAAATACACTCAACAAATTAGCATCAAACAGCCGCGTGACATTCCAATGAAGTTTGAACTGAATATTCATGGCATAAAAAACACTTTTATATCAATTATTTCCAAAATGTTGCTTATAGAGTTAGCACAACTAAGCATGAAAACCTTACCGATTTCTAGTAATTAATAAATATCTTTTAGCCCTTTTTATCCCACTATCCATTCTTGGCTTAGTCTGCATCCTATTCATTAACAACAAAGATCTTCCTGAATGGATAGTAAAGCTATCTCAAAACAGTGGGACTATCTGGAGCTATGTAATCATTTTGGCAATTAACCAATTTATACTCTAACTTTTTCCATTAAAATTGGTTTAGCAGGTAGCCTGAACACTTTGTCAAGTTTTAGTCAAGCCAATGAGCACCAACTGGAAGGAAATAGAATGGCAAGAAGGGTTCAAAAAATAAAAGCACCTAAATCTTCAGAAATAGAACTACTGATAAAAGGAGCTATATGACAAGAATCAACTTGATAAAGCCAAGTGAATTATCTGATCAGCATCTCATTGCGGAATATAGAGAAATTTTCATGGTTGGCTCAGCACTACAACGCTCAATAAAGTCAAAGAGTTGGGAGAAAACAAAAGAGAACTTACCAAGAGAATTCACTTTGAATATTGGGCACGTCAAATTCTTCTATAACAAAGGGAAGTACCTGCACAAAAGATATTTAGAGCTAATAGATGAAATGCAAAGTCGAGGGATGAATCCTAATCTAGAGCGGCACTTTAAAAAAGAGCAATGGCCAAATGAGTTGTATAAAGACTGGAGTCCTAAAGAGAAAGACTTTCAACTTATAAGAAAAAGAATCAAAGAAAAAATCGATCAAAAGCCAGATTGGTATCGCTGGACCAAGAAAACAGCTAAGAAGAAATTGATTTCAAGATAATTGGGGCCAGTTCCAAAGTTGACCTCCAATGCATCACTCAATTCCGTTAATCCAAGGGTCTTAGTACTAGCTAATGAAAACATAAAATTTAGTCATGAACTTTGTCCACCGCGAATCAAAGAAATGTAGCCAAACTTTCTCTTCTTTATTTTATTTACATTTTTATACCGCAATCGTTAGTCGAACTTTTCATTCATTTAAAACTGCATAATAACTAGTTAAGCTAGACAAGCTAGATCAATCAAAAAAATGAATATAGTTTAAAATATGATTGTTTACTTTAAACACAACAAAAAACATGTCGAGAGAAAGAACTCAACTAAATATAAATATTGATCCAGAGTTGTTGTTAAGAATCAAGTCCGAAGCAATTAAGAATGGAATGACATTAACAGATTTTGTCACTGAAAAACTTGCAAATATTGAATCAGGAGGGAATTCTGATGCACTTGAGAGAAGGCTCGCAAAAATAGAGCGACATCTTAATCTAGATAAGAATTCGTCTGATCCAGAAAAAAACAAAGGATCAATTTTTACAGACGATGGAGCAAAAAATTATGGTGACGTTGCTAGAAGCTTGTTTAATGTTTTCCTCAAGAAGAAGGGGCTATCTTTAGAAGATGGCTTGAAAGGACTAGCTATAAATCTAGCAAAACTTCCTTACAGCTCTCCCGAGCTAGTCTTCCAAATCCTATTAGGCAATCATGATTTAACAGGTTTAGAAATGACAAATGCCTATAGAAATGGAGCTTGTGCAATGAGGACCGCTCTAGTTGAATGGTGCAATGATCCTTTGGAAGATTTAAACGAGGCTTTCCTAAATGCCGTGATTACGAAAAGTCTTAAATAAAGAAATCGATTTAGATTGATCTTTTTCAGAGAACTAGAGAAGAAGCAAAGGAGAAAAATTTAGAGAAGCTACGATAGCTAAAATACAATACAAGAGTTCGCTCAAGCTTTATTTCCTAAAACCACCACTTTTCGCTGAGATTAAAGCATATAGAAGATGCTCAAGCAAAAGCTGCTTTTTGGAAAGCTTCTACACAAACTAAGGAACGGGTGCCTGAATAAAGCTTCTTCTAGTGAGTAAATAACAAAGTCCTTAGAAGCATCCATCCACATATTGGAATATCGCTGAGATCCTTTAGCACAAAAGAAGCTCACTACTGGTCAATCAAAAGTGAATCTGCTTTCATGCAAAAGGGTCTCGACTTCTGATCAAAACCCAGTCGATCTTTTGGACCGTTTGCCAATTAGATAAATGTTTATTGACTATGTCTAAACTACGTCCTCTGCCAACTACTGGTGCACTAACTGGAATCCTAGAGGCTCTAGCATTTTCACGCGATCCTAACTTCGCTAAAAAGCGATTTGATCGTCTTGGGAATGTCTTTGAGACATCAATGCTTGGGCAAGAAATGGTATTTATTCAGGGTAACAAAGCTATTGCTGATTTGTTGTCTCAATCAGAAGCGATAGAAGTTTGGTGGCCAGAGAGTGTTCGGCAACTTTTGGGTAGCTATTCACTCGCAAACCGCAATGGAACAGCTCATAAAGCAAGGAGAAGAGTTGTAGCTCAATTATTCTCATCTTCAGCACTTCAACGTTATAGCACTGGTATTATCAACTTAATTGATGAACTTGGGAAAGAACTAAAAACTGCGAAAGCTCCTCTCCCTTTAGCCGAGAAAATGCGTCGTTTTGCTTTTTCCGTTATCGCCACAACTGTTCTTGGACTGGAGGGTCATGCTCGTGACAAGTTATTTTCTGATTTTGAGATCTGGACCAAGGCTCTCTTCTCAATCCCGATCCCTCTTCCAGGTAGTTCCTTTACTAAAGCTCTCAAGGCAAGAAAACGTTTACTTGAACAACTTCAAAAAATACTTAAGCAACCTATCCATAACAAAGGTGGATTGGATTTACTAGCAGGAGGTCTTGATGAAGCAGGCATTCCTTTTGCAGATGAAGATTTGGGGGAACAACTACTTCTACTGTTATTTGCTGGATATGAAACTACAGCTTCTGCGCTGAGCTGCCTAATGAGAGAATTACTTCTCAATCCACAAATAGAGACATGGCTTCGTGAAGAAATAGATACTCTGGATTGGCCTCCAGATCCTCAGGATGCAACTATAGCCTACGATCCTAGCAATGCCCCAAGACTTAATGCCATCGTCAAAGAAGTAATGCGGTTCACTCCACCAGTAGGTGGTTTTTTTCGCCGAACCAAACAATCTTTGATCTTAGATGACATTATCGTTCCTAAAAATCGTGTAGTTCAAGTAGCTTTAATTGCTTCTAACCGTCATGGAATTGGTGATCTAGAAATCTTTCGACCAGAACGTCACCTAGAGAATGATTCTTCTTTAAAACTAATCCCTTTCGGTGGAGGCGAACGTGTCTGTCTTGGAAAATCATTGGCTGAACTTGAGATCCGACTGATGGTGGTTGGGTTATTTCGTCAATTGCAACTTAAAGTTATCCCAGATCAAGACTTCAACTTGAGACAGATCCCCAGCCCATCGCCTCGTGATGGGCTGTTAGTAAAGGTAAAAGTGTGAGAACTACTTTCGAAATCAATACTTCAAGCTTTCTACTCAGTTCACAACATGGATTATTTAAATAAGGCAAACGCTAAAGGTGACAATCAATAATTCAGAGTATTTGAAGAAAAAATTAAGAATGCCTAGTAGTTCATGAGCTTCCTATAATCATCATATGACTTATGCAGTGTTATACATTACCTCCATAGTTTGTATTTGGTGGATCTATCGTGTTGGTTGGCAGGAGGCTCTTAAAAAAATACTCAGTGTATTAATTCCATCAGCATTGATCATTCTATTTAATGTGAAAGCTGGTAGATTACTTTTCAGAAGTCCTGTAGTTGGCATTATAAGTATTCTCCCAACTGCCATTTTTATATACCGAGGATCTCTACCTTTAGTAGCTGGAATCAATAGTTGGATTGACAGAAAAACAAATGATTTTGTTGAATCTCAAGAAACAATTGATGCAGAAGTTATCTCCAAAGAGGATGCCTGAAGCAACTTAAAAAAAGAGGACTATAAGAGATCCATCCACGCACCGCAAGCTTCTACCGTGCATCCAAGAGTATCATCTTTAGGATAGAAAAATAAAACAAGTTTTTTCCCTTTACATTGTTTACTCGTTCTATTTTTCCCGTCTTGGTCAAATAAGGAAAGATCAGGTATTTTATCACCTATTTTTAAAGACATTCTCAGGATTATGAGCAATAAATTTTACTAATTTCTGAAGAAACTGATCAGTTAGGAGAAGCAGCATCTCTAGATAAATCTCTCCAAAGCAAACTCCCTAAATAAAACAAACCAGACCATAAGATAATAAAAAGTAAGGAAGAGAAATTCATAAAATCCCAATGTATCCAGCAGTGAAGGCAATCAAACAAAAGAAGCAAAATTCAACTAGATCACGAAATGGTGTGTTTATTGTATTAAAAATTGTTTGAGTCATATGCAAAGTTTAGAAAAGATTAGGAAGATCAATTTTTAAATAATTCAAGTGGTGATTTCATTAAACTCTTTCAAATATGCTTATTGATAACACCACAAGAATTGTGAGGCAAAATTTTCAGTTTTTAATGATTGATTTTATTGAGTTTTATTCAAAATAGGTGATAATGGATTAGTAAATACCAGGGATAATCCAACCAAGAAATCCATAATTAATGATTAGGGCAAATAAACCAATCATCGCTAGTCGACCATTTGTTCTTTCTGCTACAACCCAATAGTTATTCTTCATTAGAAAACTCCTGGGATCGCTTGTCCTGTAGCCATATAGCTCATTATTAATGCCATAAATCCAATCATTGCCCACCTTCCATTAGCTTTTTCAGCTTCTTCTGGATAGCTGGTGTAATTTTCCTCTAGTTGCATTGGGGCTTCATAAGCAAACATGTTTTGCTTGCCATCTTCACTTACTACTAAGCTTTTTTTAGCAGTAAGTGAAGGAGTTGAAGTTGTCATTTCTTAAAAGATTCCTGGAATAATTTGACCTGTTGTGGCGTAAGCACCAAAGGCGGCAACGAAACCAAGCATTGCAGCCCAGCCATTAATTTTTTCTGCGTCAGGTGTCATGGTGTAAAAAGTGATAGTGAATGAATGATTCAGAATTAGCGAAGAAATCAAAGCCTACAGCCTAGGGTTAACTGACCAGAGTCCAATAGATAACCCAGTCTTATAGCTGCAGCCTTCTCACATCTAGAAAAGGTTAATTGATTGTTAGTGATCCATTTCAGTTCATCTAACGTGATAATTCCAGATGTAATAGATGTAAGGAATAATTTGCCTATTCCCATTAAATACCTCTCTACAAACTAATTTGTAGAAATCTTTTTGTAAGCAGCCTGCACCAATTGCTGTAAAGGCTTGAAAGGATTGAATTCCATTTTCTATACAAGACCAGGAACAATTTGACCTGTTGTTAGATATGCACCGATGGCGGCCCAAAAACCCATCATCGCAGCCCATCCATTGATGCGTTCTGCAAGAAGCTTTTCTGGCTCAACTTGTGGCTTTTGTGATACTTTTTTCATTTAAAAGAAATGTGCTAGAAGGAGAGGAGGCCGACATGGCCGGCTTGTTAAGAACTATAACAGGTAATATTACGGAATGTGAAGGTTTAGTCTATGGTATTAATTTAATACTAATAAAATTAGCCTAATATCCGTTGCTATGCCAATGATCTTAGCATTAACTAAAACCAAAAATAGATCTTATATTAATTCCTAATTCTATTCAAGAGAAGAAAATAGATCAGTAAAACATATTTTTTTAGCAAGATAGGCTTAATTAGCAATAGTTATAATGAATAATTAGCTTCGAAACATAAAAAATATTTCTTGATTTAGCCACATTTTTATAAATTATTTTATATGTTATAAAAAACCTTTTTGAATATGGGCGAACTTCAGGCTTCATTCCATACCTTTTCAATATGGCAAGCTATTCTTTGGTGTTACTATCCAATGGCTGTACTTGTAGCTCTAGAGCTTGTTGCAAGAAGTATTGACGATGATGATGATCAAAATGGAGGGAGGATGGTTCCAGTCTTGCAAAGTTACTCACCATAAGAGTTGCAGTTGAGTACTAAAAGTGCCCATCGCAAGACATTCTTCAAATATATACCTGAAGAAAGTAGGCATAAAGTTAGACAATATTCATCCGTTTAAACTAACTTTAATCACACCAATCAATCACAGAGATAAAGTAAATTTGAGATGTTGGTTATTAGTAATCAAAACTAGACTGAAATAGAATAAAGAAATACTATCCATGGGAGGTCCCCAAATTATTCAAGATCTGAATATAGCTTAACTAAGCAAATAATCTGAAATTAAGTATCTAGTTAGCTCTCAGAATCAAATTTAGAAAGATTAGGTCCCGCAATAAAACCTACAGCAGCAAACAGCACTAAAGATACAACCCCAACAATGGTTGCACTAAGGCTTCCTTCTCCAATGGTGATTGTTGCAACTGTTAGTGGAAACATGAAAAGCTCCAGAGATTAATTTACCAATTAAAAAAGATAAAAGAAGATGGGCAAAAGGTCAAGTCACTCTGGCTACAAATCTAACTCTCAAAATCATTAGGCAATGAGAAAGGCAGCGATTCTAAAAAAATCTTCACGCGGAGTATCAACGAGGGTAAGGGCAAGAGACTGCCTCTTACCTCATACTTTTATTCTTATATAGCAACTTAAAAATAGTCATTAATAGAAGTTACGACAACTTCTACTTAAAGCAATAGCATGTGCTTGAATGGTTGGCACTTAGGATCAAACTCATTCACCTTGCTTGACAATGTAATTGGTGCAGGTGCTGGCCTTGCCTATGAAGGAGACAATGATTTGCCAATTACAAAAGATCAGTTTCTAGAAATAACACCATTAAGCATGCCTTTTGGTTGGAATAGATATTACACATATAAAATCTTATATAAAGATGAGAATGCTAAGGCTGGCTCTGCCCAAATTATTTTTACAAATAAGCAAAGAAGCATCGCGTTTGGGAAAGCTTTAAAGAGATTTGGAACTGACTAAATGAACATAATAAATAACGAACGTCTAGAAAAGATTAAAAGTATTGCACTCGCCAATCAGAGCGACCAAAAAACAGAAACCTCTTTCTTGAAAATTTCCAATGACTTATCAACAATGAAAAGCTTCCTTATTTCCAGTAATTAATTAGCGATAATAAAAGACCAGGTGAATTATGAATGAATCCCTTCCTAGCGTTTGTCGTTCCTCTATTAATTCTTGGATTCATCTACACCCTGATGATCGACAATAAAGGTCTTCCTCCGTGGATTGAAAGACTGTTGGATAACAGTGGAACTATATGGACCTATGGAATCATTGCGATCACTTTTCTATCAATCTTGAAGTACTGGAGTAACAAATAAATGACTATCAGTGCACATAGAAAACACAAAATTTATATCGCAGCAACCATGGGATATAGTCTTGGCTCAGAAGATCCTGAAGAAATTGCCTATTACAAGCAGATCAAAGAAGAGATAAAGAAAGATAGAGAACACAGGAATCTAGGAATTGTGAGATCAGACTAAAAATTTTCTTGATTTAAGAGATAATAGAAGTAAGAAAACCCCGAAAGCAAAGGTTGGTTCAATGAACATTTCCGTTACATCTCCATGCTCTCAACGCACAATTGAAGATCTAGGAATAAAAAACTGGCCCATCTGGACTTGTCATCCAAGCACGTTCCCTTGGAGATATAGCGAGAAAGAAACCTGTTTAATACTTGAAGGGGATATAACAGTGACTCCTGATGGTGGGGAACCTGTCAGATTTGGAGTCGGTGATTTAGTTATTTTTCCTGAAGGGATGTCTTGTACCTGGGAAGTGCATAAAGAAGTCAAAAAACACTATCGTTTTGGCAACTAACTAATCAAGAAAACCCCTAAGATTAAAAACTATGCCTAAAGGAAGGCACTGGCTAATGAACAGTGAGCATACAGTTATGCCAATGGATCTCTGGAAATCGAGAAATTCTATTCTAGCAAAATTCTAGCAAGCTAGAACTGATCGACTACTTCAGAAGTAAGAAAGGTACCACTGATAATGCGATGCCTGAGGCAACTAAGAGAATTACAAAAGAATATCTAGCTCGTGCTGGATCTCTGCCAGATTCTTCAGTCATTTATTTAGATGTTCTGCCTTCTACTCGGTCAATATAAGCCAAGGACTTTTTGACATATTCCATCCTTTCCTCTGTAGCACGAAGAGTACGAGTCAATTCATATCTCCGAACCTTACGCCACAAACGCATAACAGAATCTGGAATAGGTTTATTTAATGGCATTTAGGAGGATCTCAATAAATTCAGTAGGAGTGAAACAAGCAAGCTGATCGCAATGCAACTGACGACTGGGAAATAAAAAGTGGTGTTTTCTCCCCTCAAAATTATGTCCCCAGGTAATTGCCCTAAACCTATTTGCTTTAAGTAAGGATATAGAGCACCTATTACGGCAATTCCAAGTCCGAGCGTAATTAGTAATTTTTGCATTTCAAACCAGAGGTCTTGTTAACTGAGTTAGTTCCAAACCCTTTTCAGGAAGACATTCAGTCGGGTATGAGATTACATTTTTTGCTGTAAAGCCTGCCCCGATTGCAACCAGCCCAATTACAAAGATCCACTTACTTCTCTCACTGGCTGGAAGGTTTCTCATAGAACTAGAAGGTCAAAAGCGAAGAGCGTGTGCCCACCATCGACACAAGCATTTCTATAAATCTAATTACTTAGTTGCTTGTTTCACGATAAACCCAACAAGTAAAGACATCACAATCAAAGGAAGAAGCGCTTTCAAGATTCCAATTAATACGAATACACCAAGTGATATTGCAAGGTAGAAAGCCCACTTGGGGACAAAGCGCGCAGAGTCATATCCTTCAGAACTTGATGGTGGAATTACTTCAGGGTCGATAGCCACTTTGACTCCTAAGGTATACCAAAATTAGCTTGCTTACAATTTCAAAGGTATGGTTTTCACGAAAGAGACGAAGAAATTTTAATAATGGAAATCCTACTCAAACTTTCGATTCATTTTTGAGCATGAAGAAGGGGGACCTATTTCGATGTCCCCCTTTGAGTCCAGCTCTTATTTTCTTAACCAACGAGCTCGGATTCCTATTTCATTTCTAGCCAACTAAGAAAAACACCAAAAGAGTATAAACGCTTTCTTTTGATCTTTGCTAGCTAATGAAAAATGAGCTTAAAATTATAACAAGAAAATAAAATTACGTCCCGATCCTTTGAAGCTTTTAGAGCGCCATTAGTTGTACATAATGCAGACGTTTAGCCTTCTCTTTTCTTGCAGCACTATTGGCATTTAATACTGACTGATCATGGTACTTGCTTCCATGTGAAGTCGAAAGCAACTGTGCTTTGTGAAGTCTTTTAGCTCTTTGAAGTTGCGAGCGGATTAAAGGGAGAGTGTTCATAACATTCCTCCAAAGTGACAGCCCCGTTCCCTGCTGCCAATACATGCATCCCTAAGGGACGAACGTGACAAAACTGTAGCAACAGATACCAAATATTGGCTTTAAGGAGAAATACTTAATCTGAAAACGATGAGAAAATTTATGTTTTTTCAATTGGTGCCATTGTCAATCCTTTGCTAACCAGTTGCTGATGATATAGCTCTGCCTGTTCAAGGGGGCCTCTCCATACTTCGGCCGAACCTTCCCTATCTACTTCGACGGCAAGCAGCCATGATCTTTTCTCACTCATTCCTGGGATGATTGTCAACAGACAATTTGCCACATGTTCAAACGTATTAAAATTATCATCTAGAACTATTATCCTTGCTTCTGGATATTTCTTTTTTGTTGTCTTTGGATCTAAGACAGTAGTAGTTGAATTGGCTGAAAATTGCATAGCTGTTGCATAGAGAAAGGGAAAATATAATCTTTGCCCTATTAGTAATAGAAACTTGATTGAAATAGAATAAAGAAATAAGGGAGAGAATATTAATCCATCCACACACCATCCACACATCGCAATATCGCTGAGATCCTATGGCATCACACGAACCACGCTACTGGCTAATGAAGTGTAAGCTAGATGTATTTTATTAATCAGTCGTAAACAGACTTCTGCGGTGTAATTCCTGGGCACATACCACTCATTACACTTCTTACTAGGAATTGATCATCCTCACTAATAGGAATCTCTAATCGTTCTCTCCAAGCTGTCTGAATTTGATCTTCGGAAGCACCATTCTCTATCAGTGCACAAAGTAACGCAGCCGTTTGAATATGTGCCTGACGTTTTTTAAGGACTCTTACTTTAATCTCACCTAGAGGCATCGTGGACTTAGGCTTTTGTGCAAGAGCATCAAAATAAAGACTAATAAATCCAAGAAAAGTTATTAAAACTATTGGGAATTTCAACATACTCATTGAAATTACTGACTTGTTTTTTATTAAACTTTTTCTAAATATCACTACACTCAGCAATTTCTTAATTTACTCAGTAATAGTAAACCCAACGCTAAATGGCCCTGCATCAAGGCTTATACCACCTGAACCGTCATAAGCAACTGTGGTCCCATTATCACTAACATCAAAAGTAGCCGTTATTCCTGTTGTCGCACTGGTAATCATTACATCGGTAGCCAAAGCCTGAACACCTATCAATCTATTTACACCTTCCCCGCCGTCATCAGTTGAACAAGAGCTGATATCAGCATTGTCATCGATCAACGTTCCAGCCGCATTCAATAAATAGCCAGTAATTGATCCTGATGAACCAAGATCAACTGTATCCCATGCATTACATAAATTATCACCATCTTCGCCTAAACCCTTATCACTATTACCCATAAATGTATTGATTGGGGCTTCAAATGCAGCGTGCACTCCAGAGTCTGTATCTACGGTGCCATAAGTGTCGGTTGAATAATAAGTCGTATTTGCGAAATCTTTGAAAGGTCCAAAAGAGGCCTTAATTGTAAAAGTAGGCTCTAATTCAATAACTGCAAATCCGTATTCACCTGGATCCGGCAAACTAGAGCTATCTGATGAAAGCGCAACACTTGTTCCTTCTGCAAAAGATTGGAATTCTCCAGCTGTATTTGAATAAGTCCAAGAACAAGATGTATATACAGGAGCACTACCTGCAGAAACTCCATCGAATGGATTACTTGTGCAGAAACCCATCTTATACACCTTAACTCCATAAGAAGTCGGGGTTCCAGCACAATCACCTCCAGTAACAGCTAGGAAGCTTGTTGCATCACCAGCAGTGTCGACACTTGTCAAGTCAGATGCATTTGGACAGGCTGCTGCCTTTGCCTTCTCAGGAAGAACTATTGCCCCAGTTAAGAAAGTAAGGCTTGAGACAATTGCGGTTGTAATGAAGCTTTTGGTGTTCATGAATTTAATGTTGGTAGTTTTGTACAATTTTTCAGACAATTAATCCCCACCAACTCTGTTAGTGAAAGTGGAA
>QCPL01000015.1 GCA_003212515.1 Prochlorococcus sp. AG-436-M02 | reverse complement strand
AAAGAATCTACAAGGCAGGCACAAGAATATGCTTTTGAGCAGGATTTGACAGTCTTAAGTGGAGATGGTGAAATTGATAATGAATTTCTAAATTCATATAATATTGAATTAATTCGAATTCGTGAATCCACACGAATTCGAAATTATCAGAATCAATTAGAACAGTTGGAAAAGCTTTCCGATGATCCAAAAGGTGTAATTTATAGGGGTCTTTTAATACCTGAGTTAGCCAGTAAAAGATTATATCAAAGAATTGATTTATTAGATAATGAAATAGCTATAGCACAATCAACATATAAAGAAGACGATCCTTACCTCAAAAAATTGATCGATACGCAAGTTCTTTATATTGATCTTTTGAAAGATCAAACTCTTGGATTCCTCCAAGCTCAACTCAGTGATGCAAAAGCTAAATATGCATCAACTGAAAGACCGGAGGGTGTTTTAATTAAGTTTAGAGAACTTGCCAGAGCAGCGAAGAGAGATAAAGTAACCCTGACGGAGTTAGAAGATCAATTACAAGTTCTAACACTAGAGGCAGCAAGGTCAGAGACCCCTTGGGAATTGATATCTGAGCCTACTTTAATGGATGAAGCAGTTAAACCTAAAAAAATAAGAATATTAGCATTAGGTCTATTATTGGGAGTCCTAATTGGAAGTATTTTAGCTCTTATAAAAGAAAAAATGAGTGGAATTATATATAGTTCTGAGGATATTGAAAAGAAATTATCTCAACCTTTTTTATTTAAGCTCTCGAAAAAAAATATAACTGAATGGGATTCAATAATAGCTTTATTAATTAATGGACCACTAAAGCCTGAAAATAATAATAGTATTAATTGTATTGTTTTAGGCAAACCAGATCGAGACATTATTCTATCATTAAAAACTAAATTTGAATCTTCTTTAGGAGAAAGTAATTTCCGAATCACAGATGAATTGTTTCTCAGTCATAAATCTTCTATTCATCTAGTCATAACATCATTAGGTGATATTTCTTTTGATGAGTTGGAGTTATTTATTCAAAAACTTTCTGTGCAAGATATTTCTTCGCCACATTGGATTTTGATAGATGGTTAGAAATTGTTTTTTTAACTTTTCATTGTTTTACAATTATTTTAATTTTAGCCATAAATTCAAAATATACTTTATAATATAATAAAATACTTACTTTTAAATTGCTATCTCGATGGCCTGCTTATGGTAAGGATGTTTTAGCAGAGGTTAATAAGATCCTTCTCTCTGGAAAGGTGAATTACTGGACAGGAAATGAAGGAAAGTCTTTTGAAAAAGAATTCGCAGCTTATCATGATCTTCCTTACTCAATAGCAGTTGCTAATGGATCATTATCTCTTTCTGCAGCCTATCGATCTTTAGGATTAAGTGTTGGGGATGAAATAATTACAACTCCTCGTACATTCATTGCAACAGCAAGTGAAGCTGTTTTGCTCGGGTTGAAAGTTGTTTTTGCAGATGTAGATTTAGACTCAGGTTGTATTACCTCAAAAACGATTGAAAAGGTAATTACAAAAAGGACGAAAGCTATTTCAGTTGTTCATTTGGGTGGTTGGCCTGCTGATATGGAATCTATTTGTGCTTTAGCAAACGAGTATAATTTACTTGTAGTTGAAGATTGTGCACAGGCGCATGGAGCAAAGATAAACGGTAAACCAGTGGGAAGCTTTGGGGATATTGCATCTTGGAGTTTTTGCCAAGATAAGATAATGACAACGGGAGGAGAAGGAGGAATGATAGCTACCAAATCAAAGACTTTCTATGATTTTATATGGTCATTTAAGGATCATGGAAAGTCGCTAGAAACTTTAAGTAAACCTAATTTAACTCTTGGATATAGGTGGCTTCATGAGTCTTTTGGGACTAATTTCAGGTTAACGGAGATGCAATCTGCTATTGGAAGAAAGCAGTTAAAGAACCTTGATTTATGGAAAAAAATACGCACAAATAATGCGTCTATATTAATTGATGCACTATCTAATTTAGATGTTATTAGGGTGCCTCTCCCTCCAGAGGGATTTGAGCATGCATGGTATAAATTCAATTGCTTCTTAGTTAAAGGTAATTTGAGGAATGGATGGAATAGGGATAAGATAGTTGGAGAAATCCAAGCGGCTGGTTATCCTGCGTTTTATGGGGGGTGTGGAGAAGTATATTTAGAAAAGGCTTTTAGAAACGCAGGAGGCTATCATTCAATTGCACTGCCAAATGCCAAAGAACTTTTCGAAACAAACTTAATGTTTTTAGTTCATCCAACTATTTCTCCTGAAGAAATGAAATTATATTCAAACGTAATTAAAGATGTCTTAAAAAAGGCATCTGATTAACTATGAAAGGATTATTTTTTGTCTATATAGACAAATTGGAAAAGTATATAAAAAGAAATTCGGTAATTCTAAGAAGAATTATATTCATTTCAATAGATCTTATGATTTTATCATTATCAAGTAGTTTGATTTTTAATAATAATATTAAATTTATATCAATAGAAAATATATTTCTACCTTTATTAGGATTGATAATCTATTTACTAAGTGGTCAATATAGAGATAGGTCAAGATATTCAGTAAATATGAATATTTATATATCTTTTATTATGAATCTTATTATAACTTTTTCTTATTATATATTCTCAATTAATTTTAATTCTCAGCCATATTATTTTAAAGATTTGTTCTTATTCATGATATTAATTACATCATTAAGATTGTTCTTTAGGGTTTTTGTTAGAGATAGTTATATCTTAATTCTTAATTTTAAGAGTAAAGTTAAATCTAATATAGTCATTTATGGAGCAGGTAAAGCAGGCTCCATCTTATATCAAAGCCTTAGGATCGATGGTAAGTTTAACATTTTAGCTTTTATTGATGATGATAATAATCTTGCAGGTAGTACCATTAATAGAGTTCAGATTCAACCCAGAAATTTTCTATCAGATTCATCTGTAAAAATTGATGGAATCTTCTTTGCAATACCATCAATAGGACATCAGCAAAAGAAAAATATTCTTAAATCATTACAAAATTATAATATACCTATTTTTATAATTCCTTCATTATCAGATATTGAAAGTAATAAAGTAAGTATAAATAAATTGAGACCTATTGATGTAGAGGATCTTTTATGTAGAGATCCTATATACAATGATCAAACTATAGTTCAAAAAGTTATAAAAGGTTCAATTGTTTGTGTTACAGGAGCTGGAGGATCTATTGGGTCTGAGATTTGTAGGCAAGTTTTAAAATTCAAACCTAGATTATTAATTATGATTGATCATAGTGAGCTTAATCTTTACCAAATTGATCAAGAATTAAATTCACAAGAAGAAAATAAAGGTCTTATAAAATCAGTTTTGGCTTCAGTTAGTAATCAAAGTCAATTAGAAAATATTTTTAAATCAAATAAAATCACATTAATTTTTCATGCTGCTGCTTACAAGCATGTTCCTTTAGTAGAAGCTAATCCTTTATCAGCTATTTATAATAATATTTTTTCTACGGAAATTATATGTAAATTAGCTTTTTCTTATAAAGTCAAAAAAGTGATATTAATATCAACTGACAAAGCAGTGAGGCCTAAGAATGTAATGGGGGCTACTAAAAGAGTTGCCGAATTAATCTTTCAAGCCTATGATGAAAAGTCAAAACAACTAGTAAACACTACTAATACTACTTGCTTCTCAATGGTTCGTTTTGGTAATGTTCTTGGCTCTTCGGGCTCTGTTGTACCGTTATTTAGAAAGCAGATTGATAAAGGAGGACCTTTAACTATTACCCACCCAGATATAATTAGATATTTTATGACAATAAATGAGGCTGTAGAATTGGTTTTGCAAACATCTGCTTTGTCTGATGGTGGAGAAGTTTTCTTATTGGATATGGGCGAGCCTGTTGAAATTAAAGCACTTGCTATGCAAATGATTAAATTAAGTGGTCTGTCTATTAAGGATAAAGCTAATCCAAATGGCGATATTGAAATTAATTATACTGGACTAAGACGTGGTGAAAAGTTATATGAAGAACTTTTGATTGATAATAATACGATGTCAACTTCTAATCCTCTAATTTATAAGGCAAATGAGAGATTCGTATCTCAAAATAAATTATTCTCTAAAATAGATGAACTAAGAGATGTAATAAGCGAGGGAGATAAGAGTAAATCTTTTGATATTTTATCTCAACTTGTTCCTGAATGGCAAAGGCAAATTGATTATGATTAAAGAAATAATTTACTTTCACATGAAAAATTTGTAAACTATTGTTTTTTAATCTGCGCGCACTTTAAATAACTAAGATTAATTAAATTTATTTATGAATAACCTTTATTCATAAGTTGATGATTTTTAGTTTGTTCGATTTTATAGTATTTCTCAATTTTGGATTTTTTATAAGTTAGAAATAATTTTCTTGTTAAAAAGGTTACCTGTGTTTTTTGTTAGGTCATTAGGTCGGTTAACTATCTTTCTGATAAATGGTGCATTTTCTTGTTTAAAAGGTATGTTCAGTTGCAACAACTTCTTGGATTATTAGATCTGTGTCCTTTTGTAAGCTTTCTCCAAACTTTTGTTTTGCGACCTTGAGGAGTAACTAGCCACCCTAGTCCGCAATCAATTTTTATATTTGTGCAGAATTGCTATATCAGCACGTATCGCGACATATGAAGATGACTCATGGAATTTTACCGATCTCTTATGCCTATTGCTATCACTAGCTTTTTCAAACGCTCCCTGCTGGATTCGAACCAGCGGCCCACTGCTTAGAAGGCAGTTGCTCTATCCAGCTGAGCTAAGGGAGCTCGGTTTTTTCTGAGCATTTGCTCGCAGAGCGAACGCAAAGCCTTCTTTACCCTCATATCTAACATTACTAACTTTTAGATCGTTTAGTCCAGCTACATTCAAGCCTGAAAACAATCTTTCGTCTATTTCCTCAAATCTTTTTTATTCTACAAGATAGATCAAGTTTTCTGCCCGTCCTCCCTTTTGGGGTTTCAAGTAGTTTCCTTTATGAGATGATTCATAACTATAGGATTGTTTCTCATGAAATCCCAGACTTTTGTATAATTTCACTTGGCACGTTTTTTTGCATTTTGCACTTCTGCTATTGCAGGCAATATTTCCATTATTCTTTGAGTTTTTCTAAGAACTAGCTTCTGTCACAAACAGTCTTTCGTCCAAAACCTTTTTTAAAGGACTTTTGCAAAGTTGAGCAGCTATTTGCTTAAAGCATCAGGAGTTATTTTTACTCTCTGCTGTATTCTTAAAACCTAATAATGTTATGAAGTTACAGGACGAGATGATAATTTTTTGAAACCTCTTGGAAGCAGTTTATTAAGAAGCATTATCACTTTTTACAATGTTAACTTAACTTCATACGGATATTTGGGACTAATTTTTAGATCTTTTGTTGGATTTTTATCATTACAGGTAAATTCAATTTGAAAATCTTAGAAGTTTAGTCATCTTTAAACTAACTGGAGTGTTAATTTTTCGGATGATTTTTATCTCTCTACTTCAATTTTAAGCTTATAGACTATCTATAACTTTTAACAAACTTTCAAAACGAATGATGTAGGATCTTTATGTTAGCTTTCTTTACCAGTAGTCTTTATTGACTCTATGGAGAATTAGGCTTTTTTAACTTCTCATAAAATTTTTGTGGCAGCAAAACTCACAGAAATTATCAAAAAAGAAATGTTAGAGGGTTTCTCTAAAGGAAAATCTCTTACGCTCATTGCTAAGGAGTATGGCTGTACTCCTAGTACTGTTACAAGAGCTGTTAAATCTTTTCTGACTGAAGCTGAATTTGCTGAGTTGAAAAGCAGTAGGAGTAAAAATAAGACTCTTAAAGATAATGTTAGTAACATCCCTTCAGAGCAGAATCAATTATCAAAAAAATATATTGTAAATGATGGGATAAAAAATAGTAAATTGAAAACGGAAAATAAGATAAAAGATAGTACCTTGGTTAAGGAAGATTCTAACTTAGAATCTTCCTTAACTAGTAATGATTATGAGGCTTTTACAGAAATAATTCCATTCGGAATAGAACCTTTTTCTGAGGAACAAAAAGAAGTTGCTTGTAAGCCATTATCCTCTGAATCTCTACCGAATACTGTATTTATGTTGATAAGTAAAAATAATGAACTTGAGTCAAAACCTTTGAAAGAATTTCCAGATTGGAGTTTTCTTCCAAAGAAAGATCAGAATAGGTTGGCTATACCACTTTTTTCAACTCATCGAGATGCAAAGCATAGCTGTTTAAGAAATCAAAAGATTCTTAAAGTACCAGATTCAAATGTTTTTCTAATTTCATTATCTTATTTAATTTCTAAAGGTATTACTAGATTGATAATTGATGAATCTTTGATTTCTTTAGATTCTTGATTCCTTACTTATAATTAATTAAGAAAAATTGCTCTTTGATGATTGATGGAAAAAGATTGTTGTTAGGCCACCACTGATTGAACCTAAAATTGTAAATGTACCTATCAGAAATCCTGTTGGATAAGCCTCTTTAGTAGTATATACTCCTAAATTAATTTTATGAGTATCACTTAGATTTTGAGAACCAAGTGCAAGCATCAAAGTTAATAATGCACTATTACTAAGAGTAATTATTGAAATAAGAATTTTCTTTGTCATTATTAATGGGATTAGAAGGAAAGATTATACTTGTATTTTAAATATAACTAATTTACTTATGTATTAACGAATATAGATAATTTTTTGGATATCCTGTCTTAGATGCCAACTCTTTTGCAGCAAAATTTTTACTTTCTCCATTGGATATAAGTTTTTGCATAGCTTCGATTAACTCCATGTCACTTTTGGTGTCGATCACTTCTTTAGGTGCCCCTCCAAGCACAATAGTGAACTCTCCTCTTGGTTTATTTTGGTCAAAATACTGCAAAGCTTTCCCTATTGTTGGACCAATTTGTTCTTCATGCTTTTTTGTGAGTTCTCTTGCTATTTGAATGGGTCTTTCTTCTCCACATAGAAAAGCTAATTCCTTTAGCAATTTAAGAAGTCTATGCGGAGCTTCATAGATGATTGTCGTTCTTTTTTCTTTAGAAATACTACTCAGGAGTAAGTTTCTATATTTTGTTCTGGAAGGTAGAAATCCTTCAAAGCAAAATCTTTTAGTAGGGAGCCCGCTGCTAACCAAAGCTGTCATTGCTGCACAGGGACCAGGAATACATATAACTTTGTGCCCAGAAAGTCGAGAGGCGGAAACCAGTTCTTCGCCTGGATCACTGATACTTGGGAGTCCAGCATCACTTATAAGCGCAAGTGTCTCTCCTTTTTTTAGCGCTTCAAGAAGTTGTGGGACTCTTGAATGAATGTTGTGCTTATGAAAACTTATAAGTGATGCTTTGACCTTAAATTTTTTGAAAAGTTTGCTGCTATGTCTGGTATCTTCACATGCGATAATTGATACCTTAGAAAGAAGATTCTTTGCTCTTGGTGAGAAATCCTCAAGGTTCCCAATTGGAGTCCCGACTATATAAAGAACACCTTGATTTGGCTCATTTTGATGTTCTGAAATGTAATCTGTTTCTAGACCCATTATGAAAAAAGAAATTGAACTTCCTAAATCAATTGATTTGGATTATTTATTGAAGAATCTTAGGATTCTCAGTTGGGGAGCTGTAGATATTTTGAAGGCTTATGCGAGGGGAGAAGAACCACCGTATGGATTTCCTAAAGCTTTAACAGTGCAAGATGGAGGGGATGGACCTGTCTCTGCTGCTGACATTGCTGTTAATAACTGGTTAGTTGATGGATTGAAGGCAAAGTTCCCTTTGGCCTCGTGGAATGTAATTAGTGAAGAGACAGCTAAAAAGCAGATAATTAAAAAGGATACCTTGGATGATGAATGGTCTTGGATTATTGACCCTTTAGATGGTACAAAAGATTTTCTCCAAGGGACAGGAGAATATGCCGTTCATTTGGCTTTAGTAAAAGGTTCCAAGAGTGTTCTAGGAGTGATTTTGATCCCAGAATTAGAAGAGATGTGGCTTGGTTTAGTTGATTATGGAGCCTGGCTTGAAGATAGATTAGGCAATCGAAAACCTGTTTCTTTTAGTAATCGCGATGAGATTTCAAAAATGATTTTAGTAGCAAGTAGAAGTCATAGAGATCAAAACTTGGAACGACTAATAGAAACTGTACCTTTTTTAGAAAAGAAAACAGTTGGAAGTGTTGGCTGTAAGGTCTCGAAGATTTTAAAAGGGGAAGTTGATTTCTATGTTTCCCTTTCTGGCAAAACAGCTCCAAAAGATTGGGATATGGCTGCACCAGAGGCAGTCTTAACATCAGCAGGAGGAAGGTTTTCTCATGCAAATATGAAAGAACTAATTTATAAGACTGGAGACTTCAACCAATGGGGGTGTTTAGTGGCTAGCCATGGAAAAAGCCATGATTTAATTTGTAAGATGCTGGAAGAGCAATTGTCATTGATTGACCCTTCTTTCGTTGTTTAATTAAAGAGCTTTTTCTTCTGCTTTACATCAAAGGAGCAACTGGAGTAGGCGTTGGCTGGGGGTAATAGGACATGTCACCATTTTGTGGAATTCCTCTCAAAGTGAGATTAATTCTTCCCCTATTATCTATTTCTCTAACTCTTACTGTGACTTCATCGCCTACTTTTACAACGTCTTCAACTTTTTCAACCCTTGCTTCTGATAATTGGGAAATATGTATCATCCCTTCTTTGCCAGGCAGTATCTCAACAAATGCACCAATAGGAATAATCCTAGTGATTGATCCTGTGAAAACTTCTCCTTCATGAACCTTTCGTGTAAGACCTTCTATGATCTTTTGAGCTTCTTCAGCGGCCACTCCATCATGAGAAGCTATGGTTACTATTCCGCCATCTTCGATATCTATTTTTGTGTTGGTTCGTTCTGTGATGCCTTTGATAGTTCTTCCCCCAGGACCAATAACAGTTCCTATAAGTTCGGGATCAATTCTAAAACTTAGAAGCCTTGGAGCATGAGGAGATAGTGCTTCTCTGGGCTTGTCAATTGCTTCTACCATTTTCTCAAGAATATGAGTTCTTGCAGGCTTGGCTTGGTTTATTGCATCTCCAATTGTTTTTATTGGTAAACCAGTGATTTTCATGTCCATTTGGAGCGCGGTGATTCCTTTCTCCGTACCCGCTACTTTGAAGTCCATATCACCTAGAAAATCTTCGATGCCCTGAATATCTGTAAGTATCTTTACTTCATCACCTTCTTTGATAAGTCCCATTGCAGCACCACTTACTGGAGCTTTTAGCGGAACACCTGCATCAAGAAGAGCAATTGTGCTACCACAAACTGAGCCCATAGATGTTGATCCATTTGAACTAAGGACCTCGCTAACTACTCTTAGAACGTAAGGGAAGGATTCTTTAGGGGGAAGTACAGGGATAATTGCTCTTTCAGCAAGTGCACCATGTCCTACTTCACGACGGCCAGGGGTTCTCATTGGCCTTGTTTCACCTACTGAATATGGCGGGAAATTGTAATGATGAATAAATGTTTTATCTGTACTTGGGTTTAAATCATCCATTTCTTGTGCATCGCTGGGAGTCCCTAGAGTTGCAGTTGATAGAACTTGAGTTAACCCTCTCTGGAAGATTCCAGATCCATGAACCCTTTTGGGTAAAATCCCAGCTTCAGCCGATATTTCTCGGACTTCGTCAAGTGACCTCCCATCGACTCTTTTCCCTTCTTTGATTATTTGTTCCCTCATTAATTTTTTTGTGAGGGCTTTAAAACTAGTTCCTAGTAATTTTGAATTTGCAGTAATCAACTTTTTAACTTCATTGTCATCTTTTAATGAATCAATTTTCTCTGCACAACCTGACTTGATTTCATCAAGCTTGAGATCGCGTTCTTCCTTTGATAATTTGAACTCTTTCAGGAGTAAGCTAATTGCTTTGGTGCAATTCTTTTCTAGATAAGCAGGGAGGGTGGTGTCAATTTCCTTCTTCTCAGGCTTGACTTGAGTTAGACCGGATTCCTTGAGAATAGATTCTTGGGCTTTAATTAATTCATTTACTGCTTCGTAACCAAAGTCTATTGCTTCAATTACATCTTGTTCTGAGAGCTCGTTAGACCCTGCTTCAACCATTACAACCCCATCAGGTGTTCCTGCTACCACCAGGTCTAAATCACCACGTTCAATTTCCCTGAAACTTGGGTTTAATACAAAATCATCTCCAAGTAGACCGACTCTTACCGCAGCCATTGGCCCATGAAATGGTATACCCGCTAAAAGAGTAGCCATTGAAGAACCTGTAACTGCTAAAACATCTGCAGGAACTCGCTCATCAAGAGATAGACATGTTGCTACAACTTGAATCTCTTCTCTCATCCAGCTTGGGAAAAGAGGTCTTAGGGGGCGATCAATAAGCCTAGAAATTAAAGTAGCTCTTTCTGGTGGGCGCCCTTCACGTCTCATGAAGCTACCAGGTATTCTCCCCGCTGCATAAAGCCTTTCTTCGTAATCACAACTAAGAGGAAGGAAATCTGCTCCTTCTCTCCCTTGTCCTTGTGTTGCAGTTACTAGAACTGATGTGTCGCCACATTCAATTAAAACTGAACCACCTGCTTGTGGTGCATATCTCCCTGTAGTTAGCCGTATTTCCCGACCATCAAAAGAGACCGACGTTGTCTGACCTTGCACGTTTGCTTATGTCTTTTTATCTTTTTCTATTCTTGCACTTTATTGGCACATCTTGATTATTAATATAAGTAATTAATTGGTTTTTCTGATTTTTTTCGAAGCGCTTTTTTCAATAAACCCTTTTCTAGACTTGATTTTTGCTAGAGATAACGCAATTTAAAATTAAAGCGTAAATTCTTGATTTCCCTATTTACCAGCTTGATTTCACTACTCCAGGGAGCTCTCCTTTGTGAGCCCTTTCTCTCAATTGGTTTCTACAAAGACCAAAATCACGGTAGACGCCTCTTGGCTTGCCCGTGGCCCAACAACGATTCCTCATTCTATTAGGGGCACTATTCCTTGGGAGCGCTTGGATCTTTCTATGAATTTCAAGGCGTTCCATTGGATCTTTTGCAGCCTTGAATTGATCTAGCAACCCCTTGCGTTTGGATGCATAGCGCTCAACAAGTTTCTTGCGCTTTACATCTCGCGCAATCATGGATTTTTTGGCCATTTACGCCTTCTTTTAAAATATTTTTAAGAGTTTACTCCTTAACCCTCAATGTTTTGGCTATCTATTGCTCAATTGCTGAAATATTTCTAATTGAGTTGTGTCTCTAATGACTAGTAAGATACTTAAACCTACTAGAATAATAAATCCTGATTGCATAAACCATAGTTGAATTTTCTCAGGTATTGGTCTCCCTCTTAGAGCTTCAACAATTACTATTGCAAACTGACCACCATCTAGAAGAGGAAAAGGAAGGGCATTAAGGACGGCAAGATTAATTGAAATTAGTGTTGTAAAGAGAATTAATCCAGATATGCCTTGACCAGATAACTGTGCTCCAAGTTCGATAATTTTGACAGGACCACTAAGTTGCTTAGATGTTGAACCGAAGTTTGTAAAAAGACTCTTATAACCTTCAATTGTTTTGATCAATAAAGTTGAAAACCTAGAATTGGTGTAATCAAAAACTTCGAATATACCCTTTGCTGGTCGCGCGCTGCCATCAATATTTGGTTGAAGTTGTGCTCCGATCTTTCCTTTTCCTAAATATTCAGAAGGTGTCAAGTTAATTGTTTCCTTAATTCCGTTAGTGCTCTTTTCTATAGAAATTGTTTTTTCAGGTGATTGTTGAACTTCCTTGACTAAGGTTTCAATAGCCTCTTGTCCTGTACCTAGTTGAATGCCTTTAACACTAAGAATTTGGTCTCCAGGCATTAATCCAGAAATTGCGGCAGCTTGTTGTTGTTGAACATCAATTATGAGAACTCCAGGATTTGGTTGATTAGGTACTCCTATAAAACTGGCCTGGGCAAATAAAACTAGCCAAGCAATTAATAAGTTGGCTATTACTCCAGCTGAAATAACAATCAATCTTTGAGATATTGGCCTATTTGATAGGAGATCTGGATCATCAGAAGATATGTCTGATTCTTTATCATCATCTGGGAATGAAACAAATCCACCAAGAGGTAAGGCTCTTATTGAATAAGTAACTCCTTTTAACTCTTTTTTTATTAAAGCTGGACCAAACCCAATAGAAAATCCACTAACTCTTATCCCTTGTAAAGTAGCTGCAAGGAAATGGCCTGCTTCATGAAAGAAAATCAATAAAGCCAATACAGTAATTGAGGTAAATAAATTCATTTTCTATATTTCTTAAGATTTCAGAAAGGGTTTCCCAAAGTATGGAACTAGTGCCTCGGGAATTTTTACAGTGCCATCTGATTGCTGTCCGTTTTCTAAAACTGCTGCCATAGTTCTTCCAATTGCTAGCCCACTTGCATTTAGTGTATGAACAAGGTGGGTTTGTTTCCCTTTTTTTGTTCTAATGGAAGAACGCCTTGCTTGAAAATCATCACATAAACTGCAGCTTGAGATTTCTCTATATGAATTTGCTCCAGGTAGCCAGACCTCTAAATCATGAGTAGAAGATGCTGAGAAACCAAGATCTCCTGTGCACAGTTTCATCACCCTATAAGGCAGTTCCAATGCTTGTAGAATTGCCTCTGCATCTTCAGTTATCTGTTTATAGGCTTCGTTGGAATTTGCAGAATCAACAAACCAATATAGCTCCACTTTATTGAATTGATGAAGCCTTATTAGACCTCTTGTATCTTTCCCATAGCTTCCAGCTTCTCTTCTGAAACATGGGCTATAAGCTACATATTTAATTGGTAAGTTTTCAAAAGGGATGATTTCATCTCTATGCAATGAGGTCAATGGCACTTCTGCAGTTGGTGTAAGCCAAAGATCATCCTCAGAACAACGAAAACTTTCTTCTGCAAATTTAGGGAGCTGTCCTGATCCTTCAAGACTTGCAGTATTAACAAGCACGGGAGGTAGGACTTCTTTATAACCTTTGGAAGTGTGCATATCGAGCATAAAGTTAATTAAAGACCTCTCAAGCTTTGCGCCTTGACCTAAGAGAGTTACAAATCGACTTTTTGCTATCCGAACAGATCTTTCTGTATCAAGAAGACCTAATTCTTCAGCTATTTGCCAATGCTCTTTAAAGTCTTCTCCTACTAAAGGTTTTCCCCAAGTGCGAATTTGAATATTGTCCTTTTCATTTTTACCATCTGGACAATCTGAAGATGGAAGATTTGGGTAATGAAGAATTTGTTCTTTAATTAATTTTTTTAAGGTTTTTTCTTCTTCCTCTATAAGGCTTACTTTTGTCTTAATTGAATTGCCTTTATTCCTTAAAAGTGCAACTTCATCACCGTTAGGCTGCTTGCCTGCTTTTATTTGCTTCCCCACTTCTTTACCAACAGCATTACCTTCAGCCTGAAGATTGCTTCTCTGTTGCTCAAGTTCTTTTAGTTTTTTACTATGAGCTTTTAATAAATCTAAATTAACTTTTAATCCACGCCTATTCAGACCTTCTTCAATAAAAGATGAGTTCTCTCTAATTTCTCGAGGGTTTAGCACTAGCTTTTCTAATTGATCTTAAGGGATGCAGGCCTTGCCCTACCGGAAGAAGCCCATTCTTTTAAGAAATCGAGTTGTTCTTTTGCTGTTTTTGATAAAGGTATCAATTGAGTAGAGGCAAGGATTAAGTCTGTTTCTTGTAATTCTCTTCTTTCTGAGAAGGCATGATGCATTGCTTCAATTACTGTTTGCTCAAGTTCTGCGCCTGAAAATCCTTCAGTGCGACTAGCAACAGTCTCAACGGGAATATTTAGATTTGGTCGCCTCTGGCTTATATGAAGCTCAAGAATTTTAAAACGCTCTTGAAAAGTTGGAAGATTAAGTAAAAAGATTTCGTCAAATCGCCCTTTCCTAAGTAATTCACCTGGCATACGATCAATTCCATTTGCTGTGGCAACAACAAAGACAGCACTTTTCTTCTCTGCCATCCATGTCAATAGATTAGCTAGAACTCTTTGGCTTGTTCCACCATCGCTTCTTGCATCTCCACCAAACCCCTTATCGATTTCATCTATCCAAAGAACGCATGGAGCCATGGATTCAGCATATTGTATTGTTTCTCTAGCTTTGGCTTCGCTTGCACCTACAAGTCCTGCAAAAAGCCGACCTATATCAAGACGTAAAAGGGGCATCGACCAGCTGTGGGCTATTGCTTTAGCCGTTAGTGATTTCCCTGTTCCCTGGGGACCAATTAGAAGAACTCCCCTTGGGAGAGGTAATCCGAAATCCCTTGCTTCATCAGAAAAAGCAGCATGACGTTGATTAAGCCATACTTTCAGAGCATCAAGGCCTCCTATATCAGAAGGAGAAGCAGTAGTTTCGAAATATTCAAGGACATCGCTTCGAGCAACTGCTTGTCTCTTCTCTTCGAGAACTTCTTCAAGATCAGCTTTGCTTAACCTGCCTCTTTGAGCGAGGGCTTTTGCCGCAACTTGCCTAACTCTTATTTCACTAAGTCCACTACAAGCATGAGTTAGTTCTTCAAGGGTTTCTTTTTTGAGATTTGAATTACTAGCATTTGCAATATTTTCAAGAAGTATTTTCAACTCATTCTCCTGAGGTAATGGCAGATCAAGAATTGTTAGACAATCATCGAGGTCACTAGCGGGTGTCCAGTCATAAGAACAAAGAACAATTGTATGAGGGGTTTTCCTAAATTCGGAGGATAAAATTCTAAGCATTCTTGATATACCAGCATCTTCTGTAAAACGATGAAAGTCTTTAGCAAAAAGTATTGTGGGCAAGGATGAATCTACTTTCTGAAGCCATTGCAAAACCGCCATTGGTTGGCGCGCAGCAATACCTTCTGAGTTGAGGATACCTTTTAAACCTTCTACATAATTCCAGGTAGCGAGTCGAATCTTTGAAGAACGTTTTGTTGCTTCATTAACTAATTCCTCAACACGATCTTCTTCTCTGCTCCTAATAAAAATTAATGGAGTTCTTGATTTAACTAATAGGTCAAATTGTTCATTCCATTTCTGCATAATACTTTTGACAACTTAGTAAATTAATCAATGGACCTTTAAGCCAATTGCTATTTTAATCCTAAAAAATAGATGACTTACTTATTGCTTTTTGGCTCAAAGGGCAATCTATCTGCAGATGATATAGGGGAAGTTGCTAATTCAACTTTTCCTTGATTTCGCAGTTGATCATCAAGAATTTTCTGAAGATTGTCAGGAAGGGTTTCCTTGCTCAAAAGAAAAGTTTGAAATGCTTGAAACATGTTGGCAATTACCATATATAAAAGGACTCCAGCTGGAAGAGGGAAAAATAGAAACATCCCAGTAATCATTATTGGAGTTATTTTTTGAGCAGTAGCTTGTTGAGGATTTGGAGGCATCCCCTGGCCTGAAAGTACTTGCGATATAACAAGAGTTATGCCAAAACCAGCAACGAGAATGGCAATATCCCAATTGATTGAACCATCAACATAAAACCCAACTTGGCCAAGAGCCTTTATGAACAAGAAACCACTCCTTGCAGCCAGACCTGGTATTTTTCCTTCAATAGTTGCATCGCCTGGATATTTTGCAGTTACTGTTCCATCAGGCGAGACTGTTGCTAAGTCTGCACCTTTTGTAACTTTCCAGGTTGGTGAAAAATCAGAACCATTTTTGTAATTTTTTAGTACATTGCTATAACTTTCTCCAGATAAAGTTTGGAGTTTTATATCTACTGAATCTCCTGCACCAATTTTAGTTCCTCCAGGGATAGATGCTATTACTGGAAAGTGCTCCTTGTCAGAAATGAATATTGAATGTCTAGCGGTTTTAAAAGGTTTTGGCTCAACTGCTGCAACTTGTTCAGGTGGAAGTATTTTTAGATTTACTAAATAAGGTACATCTGCAAAAGGAGACCCTCTTAGAGTTGCAAAAAGAGCAAATAGTATTGGCATTTGTACTAACAGTGGTAGGCAACCAGCTAATGGACTGCCAAACTCACCCATCAACTTCCCAAGCTCATCCTGTTGTTTTTTAGGATCATTAGCATATCGGCTTTTAATCTCAGCCTGACGCTTTTGCATTACAGGTTGAGCTATTTTCATTCGGCGAGCACTTCTGATAGACCCAGCACTGAGTGGGAAAAGAGCAACACGTATAACTATTGTTAGTGCAACTATTGCTAATCCATAGCTATGAAATAAACCGTAGAAGAAATCTAGAATCGGTATGAGAAGGTTGTCTGAGAGGAAGCCGATCACGATAGCTTAATTTGAAAGTACAAAAGGCTCATGCCACTACCTATTAAAGATAATAAGTTGATTAAGTATTTGGTGAATTTAATTGAAGTTCAGAACCCTGACGACTCATTAGATGAATTTCGTGAAGTTGTTTGATTAATTTGAGTATTAATAAATTCCTCAACTTTCCTGAAATTAGGCATTGACCTCATTTCTAATCTTGCTCCATCTTTCATAACTAAAACCATGTCTCCATATGAACCTAGCCCTCTAGGGATAGATCTGACTTCTTTTATTTGGCTATAGGATATTTGAGACTTATCTTTGCCAAGCCATCCACCAGTAACGGATATTCGTTTGTTAGTGATTCTGAACCTTAGCCATAAAGCTCGAACTAATGCACCAAAGGTAAAAGGGAGGCCAATTAATGTTATTCCTGCTAGTAAGTTCAAAATTAGATCTTCTGTTGCAGGGGCTCCTTCGAAAAAGATTTGTTCTGAGGATTTGATCATTAACAAAAACCAGCCTCTAAAAGCAATTTATCGCATTCTTCTAGAAGAACGGTAGGTTCTTTCCCTAAGCTTTTAGGGTTAAGGCTCAATAGTACCCATCTATTCATGAATTTGGATTTTTTAAATAGTCTTAGTCTTAGGTGGTTATGAACAAGGCGTCTTAAACGGTTTCTCACTACGGCTTTTTTGCTGACCTTATTACTTATTGAAATAGCACATCTACAAGAATTTTCTCCTGAGTGAGGAGAATTTTTATTGATTAATTTTGGATTGCTCCAAGAGACCTTAAGTGTCATAGAGGGACTTTTGTAACGCTTGGAAGACTTATGAATGTATTCAAAACATTTATAACCTTTTAATCGCATTCCTTTAGGTAAAACCATTTCTTTAATTGGAGTCCAATTAAGGGTTCGAGTTATACAGCTATTCTAGATCTACCTTTCTTCCTTCTACTTCTTATAACGCTTCTACCTGTATGGGTTCTCATACGAACCCTGAAACCGGACACGCGTTTCCTTTTTCTACTTGTTCCTCCAAATGTTCTTTTAGTCATTTTTTTCTTTCTTTAAAAGAATTTGCTTTGAGTATCTAATTTATCAGTTCATTCGACAGAGAAATTCCAAGATCCAACATAACCTGATATTGGCACCGCTCCCGGAGATTGTGCATAGGCATGAAATTGAAACATTCCTGCTCTTCGTGGATTGATTAATTTCATTCGCAAAGCATAAGTGTTTTTATTGACTGGGATTGGATTGTCAGGGAAAATCTCAATAGATGTTTGATCTTTGCTTACTTCAATAATGGCAGGAATATCTTCTATACATTTTGTTCTAGAGCTATAGCCTCCAATTTTTGCATGGCAAAGATTTAGTTTCTCTGGTTTAATATTTGCCTTAAAGTAATCTGGGACTTTGATTGTAAGTTTTAAAATACCAGTCTTTCTATCTCTCGATCTTAAGAAGAAGTAATAGGTAGACCTATCTTTCTTCTCGTTTGAAGTTTGAAGATATTTGAGTTTTACATATGAAGGATCAGGGTCCCACATAAAGTCCATTCCACTATTGGCAAGGACAGGTGACTGTTTGATTAAGTCTGGAACGGTAAATGAACCAATAAGGAAAGCTGAACTTAATAAAGTCTTGCAGATATTCTTGAAAATTGATTTTTTTTGCATTTTTAAAGGGTTTTGATTGAGGTAGGCGGAAGAAAGTTAGATGAATTTCAAAACTATCTCTAACTCTAATGTGACCTGTCTGGTCTCAACATACTTGCTTCGCCTAAATAAGGGTGTTTAGGAACTTGATTATCTGCTAGTTCAACATGAGCAAGTATTCTAACGCAATTAGCAAGATCCCCTTTGACAAACATTTGCTGACAATCAAGTAAAGCTACTTTTTCCCACCCATCTTGTTTCCTTGCTATTGCTGCTGGAAAGCAAGCGTCTAAATCACTTGTTACTGAGAAAATAACTGAAATAACTTGCTTTGGTTCAAGCATATTGCGTTTAATTAGTTCAGATATCAGTTCTTGCACTGCTTCTTCAATAGCTTCTGATGAGTTGTTTAAGCATGTTGTAGCTCCTCTTATGGCTTGAATAGACATTTTTATATTCCTTAGGACAACCTTTATGGCCTAAATAGCCATAAAGGTTGTCCATTAGTACAAATTTCAAGATTGATTATTTCTAATAGGTTAGAAATAATTTTCCCTCCTGGTAAGAGGCCAATTAATTTCTTTTTAGGCCTCCCTAAAGTTATTGGTTCTAACTTCTCATCGAGATCTGCGAGTTTTGTTGCCAAAATTCTCGCATCATTTTCATCGCCCACATCATCGACTAAACCCAATTCTTTTGCTTGAACTCCAGTAAAAACTCTACCGTCTGCAAACTCTCTAACTTTTTCTTCACTTAGATTTCTCCCTTCAGCAACTGCTTTAACAAATTGTTCATAACTGCTATCAATAAGAGATTGAAGAAGATTTCTTTCATCGACTGTAAGAGCCCTGTCCGGTGAAAGAATATCCTTGAATAATCCGCTTTTAATAGTTTCAAAACTGATCCCAATTCTCTCAAGTAATTTTGAAAGATTATTACCACGAAGGATCACACCAATTGAACCTGTAATAGTTCCTGGATTTGCAATGATTTTATCCGCCGCCACCCCGACGTAAACACCACCAGAGGCTGAAATGTTGCCAAAACTTGCTACAACATGGCAACCTTTTTGTTTTAACCTAATAATTGCTGAATGGATCTCCTGGCTATCGCCTACAGTTCCTCCAGGACTATCAATGCGAAGTAGAAGAGCAGGGAACTCCCTTTTCTCAACTTGTCGCACCGCTTTAAGAAAAAGTTTCCTTGTGGAACCATTAATTGGACCATCAATAATTATCCTTGCTATCCGTTTTTTGGATTTGCGACGCCAGGGCCAGAGCATTTCTTTAATACGTGTTCTATTGGATCTTAAAAAGAAGCTTCCAAACTGTGGCCATGTTTGAGAAGTTGAATTGGTTGTTAATGGTTTTGCCTTTTGCACTGTGGGGAACAGCGATGGCTGCAATGGCCCCTTTGGTTAAATCAGGAGGACCAGAGTTTGTAGCTACTCTAAGGCTTTTACCTGCTGGGATAGCAATACTTCTTGTTGCTTTTTATTTGAAAAGACCATTGGGTATAGCAAGAATTGATTTGGGATGGTTCATTTTATTTTGTTTAATTGATGGAAGTTTTTTTCAGTTTTGTTTAGCACGAGGACTAATTGGAACTGGGGCAGGATTGGGCTCTGTTTTTATTGACTCTCAACCTTTAATTGTTGCCCTTTTAGCAAGAACCCTTTTTGGGGATCCAATTAACCCTATTGGTTGGATTGGATTAACACTTGGCATAGGCGGAATAGTTTGTATAGGTGTATCTCCTGAACTCTTAGGGAATTGGTTCTTGATGGGTAATGAAGTCTTTGACCTTAATTTGTTTGGCCAAGGTCAAGGTTGGATGCTTTTGGCTGCTATTGCAATGGCTTTGGGTACAGTCTTAATAAGATTTACCTGTAAAGAGAGTGACCCTGTAGCTGTAACTGGTTGGCACATGGTCTTTGGCAGTATTCCCTTAGCAACTTGGCATTTTTTAGAATCAAATACTTTTCTTATACCAGCATGGTCATTAAATGATTGGGGTTTAATGGCATATTCCACTTTCTTCGGAAGTGCTTTGGCTTATGGTTTGTTTTTTTTGGTTTGCTAGTAGGAAAGAACTTACAAGTTTTAGTACCCTTGCATTTTTAACACCTGTCTTTGCACTTATTTCTGGAGGGATATGGCTTGGAGAAAGACTTAATTTAATCCAATGGATGGGGGTTCTTTGTGTCCTTTTTTCAGTTTTTTTAGTTAGCCAGAGAACTCGTTTGTGGGATCCTTTAAAGAACCCTAATAATGATTTGCCTAAAGAGCTGCAAGGATGAATTTAAAGCATTTAAAATTTGTTTTAATTAGCACTCCTATTGGATACTTAGGAAGTGGAAGAGGAGGTGGAGTTGAATTGACATTGGTGTCTATTGTTAAGGGTCTTTTAAAACTCGGCCATGAAGTTACTTTGGTTGCTCCAGAAGGGTCTGTATTGCCTGATTCTTGTGGACGAGCTCAAATAATAAATATTGCTGGAATAGATCAAGCTAGTTGGCAACATCTTGATAAGAATTATCCAATGACAATTCCTAAGAATGGAGTCCTTCCTAAGTTATTAGATAAGGCATTGGAAATTTCAAAAGATTATGATGCAATAATTAATTTAAGTTATGATTGGCTACCTTTATGGTTAACGCCACATTTAGAAGTAAATATCTTTCATTTAATTAGTATGGGATCAGTATCTGAACTAATGAAAGATGCTATAGATAACTTATCAAAATCACATCATAGAAGGTTGGCTTTTCACACATATAGTCAGGCTTCAGATTACGATTTAAAAGGAGAGCCAGTTGTCTTAGGTAATGGATTTGATTTACAAGATTATCATTTTCAAATAGGAACTAATGGACCCTTAGGTTGGGCCGGGAGAGTTGCTCCTGAGAAAGGCTTGGAAGATGCAGTAGAAGTGGCCGCATCCTTTGGCGATAAATTACTTGTCTGGGGAATTATTGAGGATAAATCCTATGCTTCAAAAATTGAATCTTCAGTACCTCCAGGAACAATTCAGTGGAGAGGTTTTCTTAATACTCATGATTTCCAAAATCAATTAGGAGCTTGTAGGGCTTTTATAAATACACCAAAATGGAATGAAGCTTATGGGAATGTTGTTATGGAGGCAATGGCCTGCGGAGTCCCAGTAGTAGCTTATAATCGTGGAGGCCCTGGTGAATTAATAAAGTCAGGTCTTACAGGCTGGCTTGTTCAACCAGACAATGTAGAAGAGTTGAAAATAGCAGTAAAGAATATCGATCAAATTGATAGAAATGATTGTAGGGAATGGGTTATTAAATCTTCCTGCTATCAAGAATTTGCACGACGAATCTGTAGATGGATAGTTGCGGGAATTGAGGATAAATAAGTACTAGTATTATGCACTTAATTATAATTTGGAAAAAGTTTAAATGAAAATATCTCTTTCTAAACTGGAATATAGAAAAGGAATATTATTAATTCTTTTTTTTGGAATTATTCTTTTTATTTTTCAGCTTGGATCTACTGGTTTAATTGATGAAACCCCACCTCTCTTTGCATCTGCTAGTAGAGCAATGAGCGAAACAGGGAATTGGTTGACTCCTAGGGTTAATGGGTTGAATCGGTTTGATAAGCCACCTTTGATTTATTGGTTAATGGGTGTTTTTTATTCATTGCCAGGCCAAGATATCTGGGATCCTTTTGGTACTTGGTCAGCCCGACTCCCTTCTGCAATCTCTTCATTGTCCTTGATGTTAGTTATTGGTGATACTTTAATGAAATGGCCTGGAGGAAATGAAAATAATATACGAAGAACAGCTTTAGTAGGTGCACTTGCCTTTGGCCTTTCTCCAATAGTTCTTATATGGAGTCGCATTGCAGTTAGTGATGCCGTCCTATGTTGCACATTAGGAGTAAGCCTATTACTTAGTTGGCGGACATATGCAAGCTCATCAGATAAAAATTGGTGGATTTCATGGATATTTTTAGGACTAGCTGTTCTTACTAAAGGACCTGTTGCAATTGCTTTGATGTTGATTACTTTTACACTTTTTGGATTTGTTCAAGCTGATTATATTATGCTTATTAAGAAGATAAAACCGCTTAGAGGACTGTGTATTGTTTTCTTTGTAAGTGCTCCTTGGTATATCGCTGAATTGATAGTAGAAGGTAAACCTTTCTGGGACAGTTTCTTTGGTTACCATAATTTTCAAAGACTAACTATGGTTGTCAACAGTCATTCGCAGCCATGGTGGTTTTTTATAATGATGTTAATAATATCATCATTTCCTTTCACTCCTTTTTTAGTCCTTGGGTTAACTAAATATTTAACTTCTTTGTTTAGATTGGAGAAGAAATCTTATAGAAATGATCTCTCATTATTTAATTTTACTGGAAGCTGGCTATGTGCTGTGTTTTTGCTGTTTACAGTCGCTGCTACGAAATTACCTAGCTATTGGTTGCCAGCAGTTCCGGCCGCTTCAATTATTATCGCTTTAATGTCTTCTGATAATGAGGAATCAGGAAATAAATTAAGAATTAAATATCTAATTACTTCTAGCTTGCTTTGTTTGATTGCCACTCTTTTTGCTTTTCCTGACTTTTGGCTATTTTATATAAATGATCCTGAAATTCCTAACTTTAGTAATGAAATTATTGAAAGTAGGGTTAATATGAAAGCTTCTATAATTCTTTACTTTGCTTCATTTATAGGATTTTATTTCACTGTAAAGCCAAGATTTAAAGGTATCTACTTTATCCAACTAGTTTTAATTCTATTTCAGATATTTGTAATGCTGCCAATGTGGAAATTAGCGGATAGATTAAGACAGTATCCTCTTCGTGAAGTATCAAAGCAGGTTATCTCAAATAAGTATCCTGATGAGCCTATAGCTATGATTGGAATTAGGAAACCATCTCTACACTTCTATACGAAAGAATTGATATTTTATGAATCAAATGATGTAGTTTCACTTGTAAACTTATCTGATCGAATAAGTTCAGAAATTAGATCAAAATGGCTTAGATTGAATCGAAACCTTTCTTTCGATGAATCAAAGACTTTGATTCTAGTGATAGATAACCAGACTTCTTCATTAGAACATTGGCAGGGATTGAATCCTAAAAAAATAAGTCAAATAGGAATTTATAAAGTTTGGAGAGTGCAGAAGAATGTTCTTGAACAAAGAGTAGCTTTGTTAAAAGCAAACGGAATCCAACCAAATTGGAGAATTCCTAAAAATGAGAGATTTTAACCTTAATCTAATGAGAATTACATTGTGGAAAATAAGAACTCAAGCCTAACAAGAAATTAAAATCCTAAAAATAAAAAATAAACTAAAGGCTTCGTTTCAACCCCTTATATCTTTAAAAAGCTTCTATGCTTATTGGCTTAAAAGGTTCCTTGAGCACTTGCTCCCCTCATTGCGATTTCTTTAATAGCATTCAATAGGGAGCGCGTAAGCCTAAGCCGATCTCTTTTGATGCAGATTATGCTTGATTTGATTTTCGTGGCATCCTTCACAGTCATCAAATCTTAAGAGAATCTTAAGCAAGCCTATCACGTCGATGCGGTGATCTGTTTTATCTGGTTTTTCTTCATATTTCCCATGAGCTTGATCCAGTCGTTTTCGTATTTTTTATTTAATAACGAAAGCAATAAATTGTTTTCGTTATCATTATGAAGCTTAGCTTAGCTTAGCTTAGCTTAGCTTAGCTAAGCTTAGGTTAGGTTAGGTTAGGTTAGGTTTATGTCGTCAAAAGAGCTTTTAAACTTTAGGAAGAAAATTAGTCATCTGAATGCTTTGCTTGAATCTTTGGAAACTATTCCAGGGAGAGAAGCAGAGTTAGAGTCTTGTGAGAACCATGAAGAAGTAGTTTCTCTTGCAAGGTCTTGGGGATTTGAAATTGGCAAAAGATGGGGAGAATAGCCTAATTTTTATATTTCTATCAATAGAACTTTATATTTTAATTTGAATTAGTTTTAATTTAGATAGTCCATTTTTCATAATATTAATACTTTTACTTGATTGGGAAAGGGCTAGTATTTATTTATTTATTTTAATCAAATATTTAGCCCTTAATTGAAAAACCCTTTAGAAGTAAGGAACCATATCATTATTATTATTGGCCCTAGACCAAAGGTTAATAAAACTAGTTTTTGAATTAATGGAGAAGGTTCTTTTTCCTTTATTAATTTAACCATTCGATTTACTTTTGAATAGATTTTAAATTAATCTAGCTTACAATTTAAATTTTCTAAAACTTTCTTTATCAATTAGATTTGCTTTCAATTTATGATCTTTTGAATTGAACTTCTAGCATATCTATTTCGTTTTATTCTAAATGGCTTAGGAACAAAAAAGGCCCCGTTTAATAAACGAGACCTTTAAAGAATTTCTAAAAGAAAAATTTTAAGTTATGTTGAACTTGCACTGAAATTTAACTTTGATCCTAAGTCTTTAAAGTTGTAACCCATTGCTCTTAAAGCATGCCATAAATGCCCTTGTAAGGCAAAAAATCCAGCGATATAGTGGAAATTAGCAGTCCAGCAGCGTCCAGAATGTCCTAAGGGTGCAATTCCATTACTGTAATCAATGGAATCTACAAAGGCAGGAGCAATTACAAAAGCACGATTTAGTGGCTCACCGTAAAACTCAACTGGATAAACAGTTGTGTTTTGAGAACACCAAAATGCAGCAACAATTGCCATCCAGCCAATTCCTGCAAGGCTAAAAGATAGGATTGCTTCAGCTGAAAGTAGACCAGCTCCTTTTAGCCTGTCATATTCTCCTAATCTTTTGTCTTCCCATTTTGTAGAGCCAGCTATTGCATGGAAGCAGCCGCCTGTAATTTCAACAAATGCTAGGAAAGCATGTCCTCCCATAACATCTTCAAGACTGTCAATATTTAGGAAATTAACCTGGCGTTCCCAGATCATTGACAAATCAAGATTGTAATTTACTTGTCTAACGGCACCAATTGCAGGGTCATATATTCCGTGAATTCTTGCCCATTCAACAAACCAGGCACAGGCAATTCCAAATAAAATTAAGTGGTGACCAAGAATAAATGTTTGGTTGTCTGGATTATCCCACTCTAATTTGAATTTTCTTGCTTGAGGAACTTCACTTTTTTGCATGTCATCTGGAAAATAAATGGCATGCAACAAACCTCCTGCTCCATAAACCATAGATAGGATTAAATGAACTATTGCAATAGTTACAATGCCAGCACCGGTCCAAACTCCAGCCTCATCGAAGCCAAGGCCTACCGATGCTAAATGAGGTAGAAAAACAAGTCCTTGGTCACCCATAGGCAATGAGGGATCAAAGCGAGAAAGTTCAAAAAGCGTATTTGAACCTGCTCCAAAAGCGATCATTCCTGTATGAGCAGCATGAGATGCTATAAATCGACCAGATCGATTGGTAACAGAAGAATTGCCAGCCCAGTAGTCATAAGTGACGTCTGGGTTTCCGTAAGTCTGCATAAATTTAGAATTTCGAGGTTTTATACATCCCATAAGAATACAATGAGATTTTTTTTATGCTAGTAATTTGTTATATGATTTTATTGACTTGAAAAGTTGTACAAATAAAATATAAATACTCCATATCCTAGGCCTAATTAATGCAATAATCTTTCTTAGAATTGAGAGAAGGGCTTTTGCAGCAGCTATTATATATAGAAATCGATGACAATAAATAAACTATTTTTTATCTCTCCCGCTTAGATTCACAGCAC
>QCPL01000014.1 GCA_003212515.1 Prochlorococcus sp. AG-436-M02 | reverse complement strand
TGCACGCAATGCATGCCAAAGATGACCTTGAAGACAGAAGAATGCAAAATAATATTGAACATTAACCAAGGCTGCTCTAGTGGTATGACCTAGGAAATACTTACAATCTGAGGTGTCAGCGGTATCTGCCCAATAAGGAGAAATACCAAATTTAAATTGCAAAGTTTCCCCATACCATTCTGTTGGGTAAACAGTAGTATTGTTTGCTGCCCAAAAGGCTGCAACTACTCCCATTAAGAATAGGCCTGCTAATGACCAAGAAAGAATAGCTTCTGCTGAAAGAAGCCCATCACCTTTAAATTTGGTGTATTCGCCAACTTGTCTAGTTGCAATGTGGAATGCTCCTCCACTTATTTGCAAGAAAGCTAGGAAGGCATGGCCACTCATAACATCTTCAAGGCTATCAATGGTAATGAAATCAAATTGATGACCCCATACCATGCCGAAATCTCCGTATCCAGGAAATACTGTTCTTACAGCACCTAAAGCTGGGTCGTAAATACCATGAACTCTGGCCCATTCTACGAACCAGATATTAGCTACTCCCAAGAAGATCAAATGATGACCAAGGATAAAGGTCATGTTGTCAGGGTTGTCCCATTCCAATTTGAACTTATCTACCCTGCCAATTGGGCCACTTTGAAGATCAGGATCAAAAAACAAAGAATGAGCAAGACCTGCCCCTCCATAAACCATGGAGAAAATTAAGTGGAAAATTGCAATTGTTGCAACTCCAACCCCTGTCCATACACCTGCTTCATCAAAGCCTATGCCGAGAGAGGCAAGATGAGAAAGGTAAATAGAACTTTGGTGGCCCATTGGAACTGAAGGGTCAAAACGCGAAAGTTCCCATAGACAACTTGCACCAGTTGCGAAGCAAATAATTCCTGTGTGCCCAACATGAGAACCAATAAATCGGCCTGCTCTGTTGGTTACTACAGAATTACCAACCCACCACCCATAGGTGACATCTGGGTTTCCGTAGGTCTGCATAATTTTTAAAAATGAGGACTAAAAACCTGCTACAAGAATACAAGCCTCTCCTTGATATCTACGGATATAGTTAAAGGTCGTTATTTAAGTAAAAAGATTGGCACCTTTCAAACCGAGGGGAGATCGAATTCATTTTTAGGAATAATTGGCTTTTCTTTAATTAATTGATCAATGAATTTATATATATCAGTCTTAGAGCAATTTGTTATTTTAATAATTTCCTGACAGAAATCATCTAGAGCCTGAGAATCATTTGTGTTAAATGGCATACCTAACAAAAAAAAAGCTCAATTTAAATCTATGTAGGCAATCTATTGCCATAAAGCAACATGAAATCAAATCCAAAAAATTTTGTATATTTTTAAAAAAAATTAAAAGGGACCACAAAAAAAAAAGCATTCTCGCCAGGAAGCCCCCACTCTCCTCTTTACATACCTTTACACTTCGTGTAATATTGCTTTACAAAATTTAGGTGCTGGTTGGTCCTTAAGAAGCAAAAAATTAATGTCTTAGTTGCGATGTTTAATTCATTTCAGCTTTTGCAAATGAACTTCTACTAACCAACTCAGCAATCTTTCAATTCTTTAAGTCATGACTTCTTCAACAGAAACACAAATCACCACGGAATCAGGAAATCGTCAAAATATATTCCCACTAGAAGCTCAGCCTCAATTAGTCGAGAACTATGATGGATATATTGAAGATGCAGAAAAAGCTAATGGAAGATGGGCAATGATTGGCTTCATTGCTTTATTAGGTGCTTATATAACTACTGGCCAAATCATCCCAGGCATTTTTTAAAATTCTGGGTTCATAAGAATTTCCCAAAAAATCTATAGTTATAAATAAAAATATAACTGAATATTAATAGTTTAATCAAGTCAGGAAAAGACTCTTTCAATTTCTATTTAAAAGAAATAACAATACTGTTTTTCGTTAAAAGAAAATATAAGCACGGTAAAGTAAATTTGTATTTAAGTTATTTTCTTATAGGCTATAAAGCTTTTTATTAACTTTCCTTTTTATGCATACTGGTTGTATTAGTTTAAGTCAATTATTTTTAGGATTATTTAAATTGCAAGGGCTTACAAAAAATCAGATCATCGCTTCGTCTTCGGCGTGGATTTCAGCAATATTAAACTTTATTCCTGGCTTAGGAACTGGTTATTTATATCAAAGAAGATGGAAAGCATATTGGATTACGACTATAACCTCTGCCGCCTGGGTTTATATTGATTTAAGCAGGCAGCTTTCAATTGACACGGCAGATCCAGCAGCATTACAGACTGACAACACAGGATTGATTGGGATACTAGTCATCTCATCGCTAACCGCATACGAGGCCGCTATAACAGTAAAAAAAGAACGGGAGCGGACCCTAATTAGTTCAAATGAGGAGAGGCCCTAAAGAATTGCATTATTAACAGCTCTAAATTCTTACCAAAAAGAACTCACTTACATTTCTCAAAAGAATCAAAAAACAAACCTCTTTTACATCCAAACATATTGTGTAATAGTCTCTCTAACTAATTAAAAGCAAGTTATTGCAATTAGTATTAGCTGTTAAAAGGCCTAAAACTTAAACTTAATGAAGGTCAAAAATTCCATTTAGAATGCACTTTTGTAATTATTGAGAAATGTTTTATATATTTTGCCTCTTTTCGTTTATAGTCGGTTGAATTTTTAAGGGTTGTCTTATCGAATACCAAGAATTATCAATAACTTTTTCACTAGCGATTCTATTTGTTGCTCTTGTTTTTCTTCAAGACAGTGGTGACGACGATGATCAAGGTGGTGGCCTAATGCAGCCTGTATACCAAGGCTACAGAAATCATTAAAAGCTTCTTTATACCTTTAGCTTGCTATCTAAGCCAGGTATCACCTCAAGCTGAAATGACAATCAAGACCAGGGTTAGCAGCCGAAGAGTTAGAATATAAAGAGATTCTAAAGAACAATGCAGTTTCTCTCATGTCCTCCTAATAAAGGCATGAAGATAATTGATGATTATCTTTCAAAGCGAATCCACTCCCTTTCAGGTAAGGATCGTGATGCGATAGTACTGGAATTCAAAGAATGGATACTAGAAGAGAACCTAGATGGAGATGAGATCTGGACAATTCCTGATTTAACAGATGAAGGTTTACTTGACTTCTTCAGAAGAGCTATTTCTAGAAAATAAATGCTTTTAGGGAAAATTGAAAAAAATTGATTAATCGAAGAAAAAAGAATAATTATTTAACGAACTAATCTTCTGACTCTTCAACATCTATTTCGGACTTGCCTTTCGCAAGAGACAGGGCCTTTACAAAATCACTGAAATCGCATTTTTCATTACCATCGTCAGTTGGAACACCGTATCCAGCTGCTAGGCAGAGCTTATCTCCATTGCCTTCGAATTCCTGCTTATGCTGATCTATATAAGAGGTGAGATCCTTCCCTTTTAATTTTTCTATTTTTCTTGCCATAAAGCATCGGATTCTTTTATTAAAATGACAAACCTATTGGCCTGCTCTTAATTAAAGTAATATTTTTTAAGGAAGAACGATGTCTTAAATTCTAAAAAATATACAGATCTAGGCATAAAAGCCTAGGAGAGGTATCTTAATTTTTTTGTTAGCACGAGAGTAAACCTTGGCTAAAAATATTTAGAACTATTCTTCTTTTACGAAGATTAAATATCTTTAAAGGTTAGAATAACTGATTCAGGCTCAAATTCAAAATAGAAAGTTTACTAAAAATTGACAAAGTAACTTCATAAGCTTAGATATAAACTTTTTAATAGTTATTAGCTGCTACCTATTGGAAGCTCCTTAATCATTTGCACTAGGGTACGATGTGCATCTTTGCTATCCAACAAAGTGTGCTTAAAAGGAATGCAAATAACTTCTCCATCAACATCTATTTTCATTTCATCTGGACTTATCTCTAGCATATGAGCAATCTTAGGATTCTTAATATGTCCATAATAAATTACATATTTAAGGATCGAGTCTTTATGATCACTATTCATATGATCGCAGATCCTTTGGCTGATTTCTTTGTTAATAGGTTGACCAGTCATAATGAAAGAGTTAGAAAATTTATCTATTTATTGAAGTTAAGTCGCTAAAGATAAATTTCTCAAATTCAGATTCTAAACCTTCGCTATCAACTTTTTCAATCAACCTGCTTTTTAGTACCCATTGGCACTGGTTATCTAAAAGAGCGAAGTCATCTTTATACAATAATTTCTTGCTTTTAGGTTTTCTAGAAACAGGGTCAAAATATTGACTGGTATAAGAACTACTTAAGTATCCAGACCCAGTATCTTTTATTTTTTGAGTAAATATATTTATCAAAGAGCCATGAATATGCCTATGAACCATTGTTACCACATCATCTTTAATTCTATACTTATCACCTTGATTTTTACCTCCTACAAGTACTTCAAGGCCAATATCATTAACATCTCCACTAGTAAAAGTATTTTCGCTATGAATACTTTTAAAATCTCTTCTTACTCTATGTATTGCAACTTCCCAAAGTTGTGAGGAGATTAATTTTTCTATTGCCTCATCTTTAATATCAATTACTTGAGGCTTAAAATCATTAGAAATTAAAAATTTACCTTCATGTACACTAGAACCTTTTTGATAAAGGCAAGCTCCTGAATAACCTCTAAATTTTTCATCCCATGTATAGCGATTCTCATAAGCTCTTCTAAATAGCTTTGTACAGTCAGAGCCACTAACAAAATCAAATTCAGGCATTTAGAATAAAATAGTAAACAAAGATTGAATTAAAGCAATCCTATGCGCTAATTCATTTTTTTTCAATTAAAAAGAATGCATTGAATATCCTAGACTTAAAGAGGTTTTCCTTAAATCAAAACCTAAACAAACAGATCATATGATATTGAGTTAATATATCTAGCGATTTAGGAAATTTCACTTTGGCCATTGAACCTGAAATCATTCCTAATAACAGTAAAGAGGGTGAAGCAGCTAAAGTCCTTTACCCAAAATGGATCCCAATATCTCTTCTTCTAATTCTGTTTATAGTATTGGTATTTTTCCTGAAAGCTATTTTCACAGTATTGCTAATGACAACTGGACTTATATATATTTGGCGACAGGCTTCTAAATTAATATCAGAAGGCTAGGATGAAACAAGAAACTAATTAATTATATTCTCCAGGCACATCATTTTTCTTTACAGTTACTTTACCAACTTTCTTTCCCGAAAATCTAAGAAGCTCATCTCCTGAAAATTCATAGCCTAACTTTAATGCTATTTGTGCAACATCATCAGCTGTAGAGCAAGAAAGTACATTATTTTTCAACGAAGGTTCATCTTGCATTCTTTGAAGGAAAGCTTTTAGTTGATCTAAAGTCATATATTTACTTTATCTCTTAAAGAGATGAATTCAATGCAAATTTAGAATTATTAATGAAACATATTTTAGCATAATAATGCCTAGGTTTTAATCTTTCCAAAAGACCTAGGTATTCTATTAAAGGTAAATTGATATAGAGATAATCCTTTTTAAACAGAGCTTAGCTTATAAGTAGATAGATATCTTTTTACTCTCTATATAAATATATAATAACAGCAAAGGGCTAATAGTATATATTCAGCTTACTTTAAAAATGAAAGAATTGGATATGCTTTTAATAAATAATTCACATTAATAAAATGGCCATTAAAATCTTTTTGGAAAATTTAAAGTCATGAGAAGATAATTGTCAAAAGAAATCTTATCTTATGACTATCTTCCCTAAAACTTTAATGATCCTAGGTAGTGGGGAGCTGGGGAAGGAACTAACCATTGCTGCTCAAAGGATTGGATGCATGGTTATCGCTTGTGACAAATATAATGGTGCTCCTGCAATGCAAGTTGCTGATTTGGGGATTGTTTTAGACATGAATAACGCAATAGAATTGCAAAATGTAATTAGAAAGTATCGACCTGATGCGGTTATACCTGAAATAGAAGCACTTGCAGTTGAAGCATTAAAAGAGATTGAACAAGAAGGGTTCAAAGTAATACCAACAGCAAGAGCAACTGCCATAACTATGAATAGAGATCAAATAAGAAATCTTGCTTCAGAAAAGTTAGGTATTAAAACAGCAAATTTCGCATACGCTAGTAATAAAGAAGAATTAGAAAAGGTCTCTGAAAAAATTAAATATCCCTTATTAGTAAAACCAGTAATGAGTTCATCAGGGAAAGGGCAGAGTTTAGTAAAAGCAAAAGATTCTCTTTCTAAAGCATGGGAACTTGCTATGCAACAAGCAAGAGGGAAGTCAACAAAAGTTATTGTCGAGGAGCTTTTAAATTTTGATTTAGAAATTACGCTCTTAACTATCAAACAAGCGAATGGTGAAACATTATTCTGCCCTCCTATTGGTCATGTACAAAAAGACGGCGACTATCAATGTAGCTGGCAACCTCAAAATCTACCCAGTAAACAAATTGAAGAGATGAAATCAATAGCCAAAATGATCACTGATGATCTTGGCGGGGAAGGCTTATTTGGAGTTGAATTCTTTATAAGAAAGGAAGAAGTTATATTCTCAGAGCTGTCTCCCAGGCCTCATGACACTGGTCTTGTTACACTAATCAGTCAAAACCTAAGTGAATTCGAACTTCATCTAAGAGCAATATTAGGACTTCCAATTCCTGAAATAACTTGCGCCCATCCTTCTGCTAGCAAAGTAATTCTTTCAACCGGTGAAATCAATAATGTTTCTTATACAGGACTTGAAAAAGCCTTGAGAATTAAAAATACGCAGATACTATTTTTTGGCAAACCAAATGGAAAGGATGGTAGAAGAATGGGAGTTGCTCTATCAAAAGGAACAAATTTGCAAGAGGCTAAAAATAAAGCTGATAAAGCCGCAAGTTCAATTGAAGTTTTTGAAAAAGAACCTAACTAGAATTCCTAAATCTCCTATTAATATTCTTGTATATGAAGAAAAAATAATCGTCACCAGTAAATCTCTTAATGATCACTAAAGGAATAGAAAACGATCTTCTCTTGAAGTTGATGTTAGCTTTCATTTGATTTGGTACACATATCATGCTGACAAGCCTAAACCTCTGCTCAATACTAGAAAAATATTGCTATTCAAAAAAAATATCTGAAAAAGAGCTTGATTTCTTAGAGAGAAGTTGGCTTAATTCCCTAAATAGTTTTCATTACAACAGATACCCAGGTATTGCTCCTGCAATTGTTTGCGATGAAGTGGGTGTCGCAAGAGGAAGTTATTGGATAACTTGTAACGCAGCATTACTTGATAAAATAAGACCCTTAAAAGAAACCAAATGCAGAAATGCTAGGGTTTTAGAAGTGCTTCTTCAGTCAGGCCTTGTAGCTGCATGAGAACAAAAACAATAATATCTTTTTGGGGCTAATTGCAATAAGAATCATTTCTATAAAATCAAATGCTGTTTTAAAATTACTTGCAATAGATAGGAATTATTCCGAGAACATATAAGCTTTTGTTCCTTTAAAGTTAATGCTCACATATAAAAAATTAATTTGGTATATTTATTGAATAGTTTTTTACTAGTGATGACTATTTATGGCAAATGAAGAAGGAGGTGGGATGGTACCTGGACTTGCAGCAATTGCTATTTCTGTAGTATTTGCTTCTGGTATAGGGTTAATTGTTCTACATTTTATTCCAAATACGCCCTTTTAATTGATGCAATAAGGCTCCCCAACCACAGGGTCAATAAATCTGACTTTATTAATAAGGCTTAGATTTGCCTCTTCAATAGAACCTTTCACAGAAATCAAATTATTTAGGAAGCCAGTGAAAACAGCATCACCTCCTGTTGTGCTAGCAAAAACAGTTTTTGGCTTAAATTTTTCAATAAGATCTGGCAGGACAGATTTACCTTTAATAAATGCACCAGCCAAAGGAAGCCTCAAGTCAACTACTGGTGTTATTACAGTATTAAGTTGCCGAGACTTTAAGGTCTGATCTAGATAACCGTGAGGTTCTATATAAAAAGAAAAATTATTTCTAGAAACAATATATCCATTTTCCATCATTGGTACCATTGCACCTTTCGTTGCCTCAATTGTTATTGAATTAAAATTAGTAACTTCACCTGGCAAAAGCTTTGTCTTCTTCCAAAAGCCTAATTGGTCGAGAACTTTAAAAGCACTAGGAGAAGAAATAACAGCAACAGATCGATTTAAAAGCTCTAATGAAGGTGGATGAGCATGATCTGGTAAGCCTTGGGTTAAAAGTAATAAGTCGATTCGTTCAGGCGGAAGAATATCTTCCCTTAACTGACCTTTTATTAACCAAGGGCCAGGAGCAAATACAAGATCTCCTTTCAACCAGGGATCAATTAGTATTTTGAAACCATCTAAATCAATAAACCAACCGCTTGAACCATAATAAGTAAAAACACAATTCATTTCTATAAAGAACGAATGGAATAAAAGTAGTAAAACACTAGGAAGCGTAACTGATCAAAAGAGTGAGTGATAGGGAATAAAACAAAAATGACCTTAGCTTGTAGTGATCTGAGTAAAAGATTAAAGGCTTCACAAAAACACACCTAAAGCATAAAAATATTAATATAAAAAAAGCGTCAAAACCTACTCTCTCTTATTTAGTCCAACATAGACAATGAAAAAGAGATTTTTGTGCAATTAGCATGGCCACCCTCACAAATTATTCCTATGTCTTACGAATCTGGAAGCCTTGAATGCAGAAGGCTTATAGAAACAAAAGAAAATCTGCTTCAGATAATGCAAGCATTAGATTGCTTAACTGAAGTAGAGCATATAAAAGATAAATTAAAAGATATCTATAATGAAATTGAAGAGATGCATGAAAAAAGGAGAAGAATTGAAAATGAAGACTAGGTCTAAAAACTATTATTACTTATTTCTTGTTAGCTAATCTTCGTTGCCGATCATTTTTAAGAGTAGTATCAATAAGCTCCTTATAACCTCCTGCAGAAGAACTGATAGCAAAAAGAATAACAAAGCCAACGCCAGTTATAAGAATAACGCTAATCTCAAGTGGAGATAAATTTAAAGCCACAAGAAGTATTTTAGTCATAGCTAAATAAGCAAAATCAAATTAATTTATAAAAAAAAAGAAAAAGTTCTTTAATTTATAATAAACAGTATATCTATACTTACTTAGAAGGAAGTTGAGATGAATAATATTCAACAACATTATTAAGCATCTCTATAACAACTTCATTAGAACATTTTGTCTTTTCTTGGAGACGCAAGCAAGCCTCTTTTATATTCACGAAAGCATCCTCACAAACTTGATTTAGTTCGTCCTCTGTGTAAGAATTCTTTTCCATGAATAATGAGTAAGGTGAAATTATTATAAAATTATAGGTCATTTTTAAATGTTTTGACTGAAAAATGGTAATCCATCAAACTATCAGCATATAAAAATACAAAAAATTTCTAGGGAGGACATTTCATATTGAAACTATATATAAATTTATTCAAGTCAACAAAATATTGTATACCTTAACTACACGCAAAATATTCTGTCATAAAGAGATCAAAAGGTTCCTGACAGGATAGTTATATAATAAGTATTTGATAGTATTTAATAATTTAATTCAAGCATAAAGATCTTATACTAGCGGCAATTTTCTTATGGAATAGATGCCTTAATTATCACATATAATAAAAGGAATCTATTCTCAGATGAGATTCTTGACAGCTTAACGAGAGGCTATAATAGAATAATAAAAAGCAAGAAGATACAAAAAATCATTGAGATCTTCATTTTCTAAAGCAACTGAAACTTTAAATTTATTAAGAATTTATTATATATAAAAAATAATTATTGTAAATAAACTAATGTCTATTATAAATATTAATATAGAAATGAAAAATTAAACAAATATTTTTCATCCTAAAGCTAAACAAAATTAATTAAGGGGACTAAGTATCTTGTCGGAAATCGGTTTTGGCACATGGTCTTGGGGAAATCAGCTGCTTTGGGGTTATTCCCCTAATGATCATGATCAGTTTTTAAAAGAAGCATTCAATGCTGCTATTGAATCAGGACTAGATTTTATTGACACCGCTGATTCTTACGGAACAGGTAATCTAAACGGGCGCAGCGAAACTCTCTTAGGGAAATATATTCATGCTTTACCTAAACATAAAAAGAGATCCATTACGATTGCAACAAAATTAGCCCCTTTCCCTTGGAGGATTGGTCGAAAAGGATTTTACAAAGCGTTCTTTGCAAGCAAAGAACGTCTTCAAAACAAAATTGATCGTGTTCAACTGCATTGGAGTACTTCAAGATATGCACCTTGGCAAGAGGCTCAATTAATTGACGGCTTATGTGATCTTTATGAAAAAGGCCTGTTTTCTGAGATTGGTGTATCAAACATGGGACCTTTAAGGTTGAAATGGGTACATAAGCGTCTTCAGGAAAGAGGAATCCCTCTTAAAAGTGTTCAAATTCAGTTCTCACTCTTGTCGCCAGAACCGAATAAAAGCACTGAAATTAAAAATGTTTGCAAAGAGTTAAACATTGAGTTTTTAGCCTACAGTCCTTTAGCGCTAGGAATACTTGCCATTCCTCCAACTCAAGAAATAAAACCAAAAACTCTTCTAAGACGAAGTATTTTCAATCTTTTAATCCCTTCAACAAAAGAACTTAGAGAAGGACTCCATAATATTGCAAGAAATAATAATGCTTCACAAGTACAAGTAGCCTTAAATTGGTGCAGATCTCATGGAACAAAACCTATCCCTGGAATAAGAAAGGCAAGTCATGCCATAGATATAGGTAAAGCAATAAAATGGAAAATTACTAATAGTGAGAAGAGCTTGCTAGATGAGCTAAGTAGGAATTCAAAAGTAAGAATGCCTAACAACCCTTTTCAAAGTATATAGAGTATGCATAGATTATCCTGAATCTAGGAAGATTTACGTTGATAAAATATTTTTAGAAGCAATATCGAACTATTTAATATTAAGGTGATTATATTAGCTGTCAGAACTGGTTTTGAGTGTAATTGAACTCCATAAATAATCCAGAATAGTAACCCTATTATAAATGTGATAAGCATCGAAAAAGAAACATCTTCAGCAGATTTAGTTTTAAAAGTTTTCAAAAGCTGTGGGATAAAAGCTATTGTTGTTAGGAATGCAGCAATAAATCCGTAAAAGTCTGTCAAAGCAAAGAAAGTCAATATACCTACTAGATATATAAAAAATCAGAGAGTTTGTAAATAGAGGGTATAAATTAATTAGGTTATTAATTAAAATTCTAGAAAAAACAATCTAATCAAGCTAATTATTATAGAATCACCAGTTAATTATTAATTTCAATAATATCATAGTATGGGCGATCATCATAATCTGCATCTGAACAGCATATATCAGAGTAAATATTCTCTAAAATATCATAAGCTTGTTCATAATTTTCTATCTCTTGCATAGTTACTTCATCATCAATACCATCATAACGTCTAATCCTAAATGTCATTTCAAATAAAAAAAATAGTCTAATATTCTAACATCTCATCTTATTTATCATGCTATTAACATTAAATAAATTTATTCATATCGGTTTAATTCATATAAATCATAGGCTAAATGATAATTATTTGCTGCTTTAAAAAGGCAACCCACTACTTTAAATAATCCTAAAGGAGTCTAAAATTTGAACTAATTGTGAAAAAAGCCACATTCTGTTGTTTTAAGCTTTATAGTTTATATACAGAAATATTATTGCTTGGAGCAAATCATTGTTTAACAAAGATGAAAAGAAGGCAATTACTCGCCTTGCTGTACTTTCAATTGGCTGGGGAGTAGGTCTTGACCGTTTTTACGAAGGCCGCACAAAAGATGGTTTTCTTTCTATTCTAGGATGGGGGCTAATTTTCACTAGCTTGCTTTATCTATCTCCTTGTCATGGGATTGACTATACAAATGAGGTAAAGAATTATTCGGAAATGAATTTTGATCCACTTTCAATTTTCCCACTTGGGTTTGGAATATATGGGATAATACTGGTAATACGTAAAGGCTTTAAATTACTACGATCATTTGAATCTGCGGAATAAAAATATTATTCAGTAAGTTTTAAGCCACAATTTATTTTAATTAATATGTTTTTCAACTCCTAAACAAAGTAACTTTTACATGATTTGAAGATGATTATAATTACGAATAACATCTCTTAAGACTTAACTCAGGTTTCAGTCATAGACTTATAAGTATGACATTGATTAGTATTGAAAAAGCTTCAAAAGATTTCGGCATAAAAACTCTTTTTGAAAATCTTGATCTATATATTAATAAGAATGAGCGACTTGGTTTAATTGGACCAAATGGAGCAGGCAAATCAACCCTACTAAAGATAATTGCAGGGAAGGAGCCTCTCTTATCAGGGAAAAGAAAATGTTCTCCTTCAATTCAAATATCACTAGTTGATCAAGATGATGACTTAGATGAAGAAAAGACTCTTCTTGAAGAAGTCCTTAAAGGTTGCGGTGAGAAAAGAGATTTATTACTGAGATTCAATAAAATTTCAAAAAAAATTGAAGAAAATCCACAAAACAACGATCTTCTAAGTGAATTAGGCCAATTGAGTGAGCTAATGGATGCCTCTAATGCTTGGAATATTGAAGAACAATGTAAAGAGATTCTTAGCAGGCTTGGAATAGTCGACGTAAACAGGAATATCAAAGAATTGTCAGGTGGTTTTAAGAAAAGAGTAGGTTTAGCGTCGGCATTAGTATCAAATCCAGACGTTCTCCTCCTTGACGAACCTACAAATCACTTAGATGCAACCGCCGTTGATTGGCTTCAATCTTGGCTAACCAAATATAGTGGGGCTCTCGTTCTAGTTACCCACGATAGATATGTGCTAGATAAAGTCACAACAAAAATGATTGAAGTTGATCGAGGGAAAATATATAAATACTTTGGTAACTACACTAAATATCTTCAACAGAAAGTAGAAAAAGAAAAGTCTAATATTATTTCAGAAAGAAAATTCCAAGGCATCTTAAGAAAAGAGTTAGATTGGCTAAGGAAAGGTCCTAAAGCAAGAAGCACTAAACAGAAAGCAAGGATTAAAAGGATTGCTGAAATGCAATCAGAGATTGCTTATGAACTTAAAAAAAATGTCAACCTAAATTCAACTTCAAGAAGAATTGGGAAGAAAGTAATTGAAGCAAGAAATTTAGATGTGGCTATTGGTGGGGAAGAAAATACTTATTATCTTTTAAAAGATTTCAATTATAGCTTTAGTCCAGAAGATAAGGTAGGGATTATTGGTCCTAATGGTACTGGAAAGTCTACTTTGCTAGAAATTATTTCAGGTAGAAAAAAACCGTCAAAAGGAACTCTTGAAGTAGGAGAAACTATACATATCGGTTATTTAGATCAATACACTACTGAATTAAGTAAAGGGGAGGGTATGCATCGAAAAGTAATAGATTTCGTTGAAGAGGCTTCTTCAAGCATTGAAATAGGGGGTAAACAAATTACTGCATCAAAATTACTCGAGAGATTTCTCTTTTCACCATCTGAGCAACATACTCCCCTCAGAAAACTTTCAGGAGGAGAAAAACGAAGGCTGAGTTTGTGCAGAATGCTTATTAATAAACCAAATGTATTACTTCTAGATGAACCAACTAATGATTTAGATATAAATACACTTAGTGTACTAGAAGATTTTATTCATAATTTCAAAGGATGTGTTATTATTGTCTCACATGATAGATACTTTTTAGATAGAACTGTAGATAGAATATTCAACGTTGAGAATAAAAAACTAATTAGATATGAAGGCAATTACACTTCGTTTATAAATTCTAAAAAACAGCTGTGTAATATAGAAAGTAAAAAAAAGAATGATATTGTTTTAGGAAAAAGTAAAAAAGAAACCTTAGAGGCTTCTTTTTTCTCTAAAAAAAAGCGAAAAGTACTTTCCTATAAAGAAAAAGAAGAGCTTAAGGAATTAGAAAGAAAGATGATTCTTCTTGAAGAAGAAAAAATAATTATTGAAGAAAATATTTCAAAATCAGGTTTTGAAACTAATATTTCTTGTTTAAGTCAACAGTTAGCAGATGTATCTGAGAAAATTCAAAACGCCGAAGAGAGATGGCTTTTTCTTAGCGATTTGGAGAATTAGTTTTTTTCATAATAAAAAAAGCATTCTATTTTAATAGTTAATATAAATAGTTTTCTTTTAACTTACCTACGATTCCTGCCACCCCCATAACCACCTCGTCCTCCACCTTCTCTAGAATCTCTACGAGGTTCAGCCCTATTCACACGAATATTGCGCCCCATCCATTCAACATCTTGCAAATCATCAATTGCTTTTTGCTCATCCTCTTGATTGGCCATATCCACAAATGCGAATCCACGCTTCCTCCCTGTTTCTCTATCTAATGGAATTTTGCAATCCTTAACTTCTCCATAACTACTGAAAACACCAATTATATCCTCTTGTTCCGCATCAAAAGAAAGATTACCAATAAAAATTGTCATAAAAAAAAGGACCTAGTTAAGTTAAAGAAAGAATGGTCCTCAAGGAAGTTCATTAATTGCCAAAGCCTCTTGGGCTTAATCCAATCTAGATAGCCATTTGGAGCAGACTAATATAGTTTATTTCAATACTGCCTTCAATCAAGAGACTTATAAAGAATTTAATCAAAAATTTTCTCCAAAACATTTACTAACGCAAACAAGATCAGTATCGTTAATTCAACTAAACCCATCAAATGGCGAACGCAATTGAATTTGGATCGTTTTATAAACTTCTCCAAGCAGCAAGAGATGGAAATGAAGAAAGGAAGAAAGAGCTCGAATGGATGTTGGCGGAGTATGAACATGCTAAGGATGCAAAGAATCCATACGATGAGTTAGGTCAAATTTTCTGCCATCATGGAGTGATGGAATTATATGATTACACTGGAACAGATGACATTAAATATATTAATAGCCTAAACAAATCTGTTTGGGATTATCTAGTTATAAGAATGAATATAAGCTTATCAGATTATATGGTGGAGTCGATGTTGCGTCATGCAAAAGAGCACAAATTAGCCAGAAAAATGTCTAACAAATGGAACATTAAAATTGAAGAATTAGAAAATAATATAGAGGATTTAGCGAAGTATGTAACAGAGGGTATTGTCGAATTGATTATTTAAGATGGTCTAAACCCTCTATCTTGCAGATCGTCTTAATCATTTATATCAGGGGAAGTCCTGTTTCAGCTTAATAGCTTAATAATTAAAGCTAGGAGTTCTTAGATTAAGCTTAGACAATTATCTTGAAACGTTCTTCAACAGTTAATAAGTTAGGCTAAGGAATAAAACCATATAAAACGAATTATAAAACCTCTGAATTACATTTTGATAATTTAATTATTTACATCTTTTTATTCAAAGAATCTTCGCTGAACTTTTACTGCCGAAATTCTAATATCACTGACTCCCTAAAATCTCTCAGCAAAATCCTCATATTTTAAATCTTATCTTATTTTCGCTTAAAAACTCTAATACTAATGCCAAATAATCTTCAGAATCAAAGTGGGGTCTTCTTTTAAAAAATTAAAAGGTCAGCAAAATTTAGATGCCCCCTTTAGCATTCATGTTTCCGTATAATGTTTAAGCTATTAATGTGAAAATCGGAGAAAGTTCATTAGACGTTTGCCGAATCATTAGGCTATCAAGATAAAACACCTCTTTTGCTTTTATTCATCTAAAAGGAGTAGCTTTTGATAAAAGTGTTAGGTAATTTGAAATGAGTCGTAAAATCTATGCAAGAAGTAAACTCAGCACTCGAATCACTTTCTCTTGCTATTATTCATGTTTTAGATAGATCTAAGCATCTAAAAGGGAAAGATCAATACGCACTCATCAATGAGTTTGCAGAGTGGATTGTTGATTTACCTAGTTACGAAGACGTTATTGCATTTCCAGATATGACGACTAATGATTACGAAGATCCAATTTCTTAGTAGGCAATATCCTACTTATTAACTATTTCCAATTGGCTTATATCAAAAAGGAGGGTGCTCAATACTCATGGAATTAATAGGTCGTTACCAAAATTCGGGCTTTGACGCAGTTTCAGATGGGATAATGGCATTCTTTGATAAACGCACTGATCTACATCAAAAAGGAATAGCTTTCAACACAACAACTTCATTACCAGAAGAAAAAGGAAAGATATCTACTGATATAAGCCTTGTAGCTATTGACCGTTCGGACCCTGAAGCATTTGCCCTCGCACAAGTTATACTCAGAGGAGTTGATGCTGGTCTTCAAAAATATCTTAAAGAACGACCTCTCTTTAAAGATTGCTGCCCAGAAAAATCACTATTTATAAATCCAATATTTAATCTGCAACGATATGCCCCCAACGAGGGGTTCAAGCAATGGCATTGCGATTGGACAATTAGTAATGAAGCAACTGAACCAATGTATAGAGTTTTAGCATGGATTCTTTATTGCAATGATATCGAATCAGCCGGAACAGAGTTTTACTGGCAACAACATCATGAAGAGGCAACGAGAGGAAAGCTTATAATCTTTCCTTCTACTCTCTCACATATTCATAGAGGTCGTGTCAGTAAGACTTCAACAAAAACAATTGCCACCGGTTGGATTAATGCTGGCAACCAGAAATCATATATTTCCCGCCTAGCGAATTTGTAAATCTAAATGGGACACCTTCTTATTTCAATTAAAAAGAGCTAGGAAAGTAATCTCATATAAAATCACTTTCCCTTAATCAAGGTTCCAAAAAAGATTAAGTGCTGAAAACAAAGAATTTATCGCATTTCCCTTATATTCTTGTCATCTTATAAGGAATAAATCCCTTTTAGTTCAATTACAAAATGTCCACTCAAGAATTATTAGAGGATTCACTTAAGGAGCCCGCCATAGGACAAACATCAAAATTCCAATGGCATGCTACACCCATTGGGATAGCAGCTTTATGTAAAAAAGAGCTCCCAGGCTCTTCTAAGACTTTCTACGAGGATGCACTTAAAGAGGGTTTGGAAGTAGGTCTTGATCTTAGTAGAGAGGAAAGGGAATCACATTACTCAAAAAAAGGTCTGGTAATTCTTTTTTACTCTTAATAGTTTCTCTAGTAGCAAATTTAGTAAGTAATTAAAATTGTCTATAAGAGAATAAGGAACCTATAATTAAAATATTGATTCAATTAAGTACACGAAATTTTAAATTTTTCTAGTCTATTTTTCTTTTAATAAAGAATAAAAGTTTAATTGTTCAGATGAGTTGAAAGTGGTTGCTGTTTTCATCAGCATAGTGATAGTAGTTCTTCAATGATGACGCTCTCAAGAAAAGGGATTGAAAAATCTTTAGGCCCAGGGATCTTACTAGCTGCAGCCTGCATTGGAGGGTCACATTTAATGTCATCTACTACTGCTGGAGCAAGGTTTGGGTTTGCTCTAGTGGGTCTCATCTTACTTACCAATTTATTTAAATATCCTTTTCTTTTAGTTGGGACTCGTTTTACAGCAGTCACAGGCCTTTCACTATTGGAGGGATTTAAGGCTCGCAATCCTATATATCTACCTCTCTATCTCATAGTTGGGCTAGTGACCGGAACATTAACAATTTCAGCCGTAAGTTTTGTCACAGGTCTTCTGTTAACTAATCTCCCTTTTTTCTCCTACTTCCCAGCAATGGATCTGGCTATTGGGATTTTGGTTATAAGTGGCTTAATTTTATTGCTAGGGCAATATCAAGCACTTGATCGAATCTCAAAAGCACTCGTCTTAATTCTTGCATTCTTAACAAGCATTGCTTTTTTCTCACTAATACAAGGTGGGTCTCTTGGAGATATTGATATCAACTTTATAAATAGTAAGCCAAGTCCATGGAGGCTAGAAAATTTAGCTTTTTTAATTCCCTTGATGGGTTGGATGCCGGGTCCTGTTGAGTTATGTGTATGGCCATCTCTTTGGATGTTTTCCAAATCAAAAAGCACTAATCACATCGCAAATAAAGAAGAAGCTGAGTTTGATTTCAATCTTGGCTATTTAATAACTGTCATCACAGCCCTACTCTTTTTATCGCTAGGAGCATTCACTATGTATGGCAGTGGTGAAGCAATGATGTCAGGGAGCGGTGTATCGTTCGCTCAAAACCTTATTCGTCTTTATACAGAATCAATCGGTAACTGGGCTAAATGGATTATTATCCCAGCATCATTTGCGGCAATGTTTAGCACAACTTTGACATGTCTAGATGCTTACCCTAGAAGTATTTCTGCTATCCAAGGCCTGCTACAAAAAAAAGATAGAGGAATTAATTCTTCTGCTTCAGAAAATAGACGTTTAAAATTATGGATTATTTTGCACATATTTGCATCATTAACAGCACTTCTAATTGCAAGGGCTGGTGGCATCACAGTAAAAGATTTTGTTTTTGGAGCCATGACAGGCAGCTTCCTATCTGCACCTATCTTTGCTTGGATGGCAATGGATACTCTTAATAGTCCATTAGTTAGACGACAGTATCATTATGGTCGATTAATGAAATCCTTATGTTGGTTAGGATTACTATTTCTTGGAGGGTTTAGCATTTTATTCATATCTCACACATTCTTTGGGTTAGGTATTGCAAGCTAAAAAAATACTCACTTCAATGCTCTTATTATTGATTATCGAATAAACAACTCTAGCTATTATCTCCTCAAAAACCAGAAAAGATCAGGTTTAATTGGAAATAAATTCACTTGTAAGTAGTATATTGAACTTAATTAACTTGATCAGCTATTTCCTTTTTTTTTGTAAAAAATTCTATTTATATAATACCTTCACTCCCTTTCTGTGTGATCAAAATTCCAATAAAAGAGTTTTAAAGCTATTAATTAGCCATCTCAGCCAAAAGTCCTTCCATCCCACCCCCAATATTTTGCTGGGATATCTTCAAATCTAAGATAAATGCGACTACTAGGGATTTCTGTCTTACTAGAAACCATCCTGCAGAAAGCTGCTGACATCTCAGAAGGATTAATCGCACCTATTGATTTAATTTCTATATAGCAACAAGGCTCATTTGATCCAGAGAACACCATTGGGACATCAGTTTCCAACAAAGCCATAACATATTTCTCTGGCTTACCTGTAATGTCAGATAATTCCTGAGAAAGTTCTTGAAGAAGTAATTCTGGCTTTTCAATACTAGAAATAGAGGTTCGAACATTGATGAGCGGCATAGATTCTTGAGCCAAAACTTTGTATATCTCATTCTTTCTAGCAACTAATCTCACTAAAGACATGAACCTCCGAAAGAATCAACTTTTTATCATTGCACCATTTAATGAAAGTCCTTCAAAAAAAGGATTAAAAAGTATTATTTTAGTCGCTCCCAACTTGCCAAAGCCACTCATTATAGTTTCATAAGTAAATTCACTCCTCAATACAATCAACGATGAATGATCCCAAACTCCCAAGACTATGAAATCATTTTTGAGGTCTTGACATAATTATATTTTTACTTGATCTATAGATTTCAGTGAGTAATCTCAATAGCAAAAATAAATTACAATAACTAGAAGTATTTATTAAATAGCCACTGATTTCATAAATCCTTTAATTGATTAAGCAACAGAGCTTCCTAAGTAATTAACAAATAATATTCTTTAGTTATTTTTTGGAAAAAGATTGCTCTATTTCTAGCAAGCTAAATAGTTATATTTTTGAGTTTGTAAATCATTGTCATCCTAGACAAAACTAGGGCCATTGAAAGCCCAGCTAAAGCGACACATAATGGACAATGTGGAAACCCCATTTAAAATTCAATAATGGAAAGCTTATCTCTTACAAATAACATAATATTTACAATTCAGGGTGTATTCTTCTCCATTCGTTTCAAATCACACCCTAAAATGTTAAGTAAAGGTTGATTGTATCAACCAAATGTAATTTGAATTTAATAGTCTAGGTTATTTATAATAATACTAATTTCAAATTCATCGGATCTCAGCTATATGCAACTAGTTATTTAGTTTTTCTCGAGCACACACCTTAGCAGAGTTTTCATCATTCCTACCCTCATCTACAATTGCTGTTAAGGCACAATCACAAAAAGATTCAATAGAAATCTCAGGGAGACCAACGACTGCAGGATTTGACTTAACAGCGAGAATACACTCTTGATATTGCTCTTGAGGGTAGGCAAAAACCTCTGTAGCTAGAAGAAACGTAACCATTACAAGTGAAGCAAATACTAAAGTAAGTGTGCCTAGAAAATTCTTCACAAGAAACAAATGCCTAGAACTAATTCCATTGCAAATAAATAAGGTGATAATCTAACTTAATTATTTTACAGTTAAGGTTTAAGAATATTTTTACCTTTAAAGAAATAAGTTACTAAAAAATCTACGGATAATGAGGAATTCATATTGTTGACAACTCCTGAGCCTCCTTATCCCAAAGAATATACTTGAAACATCCTGGTATATCTTGAATCTTTAAGACTGTTGCATTTACAAGTAAATGTTCGTTGCGTTTGTGACAGGCCTGCAAATTATAATTTGGAATACGATCACATAAATGATGAATACTGTGATAAGAGATATCTGCTAGGAACCAATTTAAGTACTTTGGCAAATCCAAGTTACTACTACCATCAACTGCTCCACGAAGGAGACTCCATTGAGCAGTAGCATTTGCATATGAGCCTTTAAAATTATGCTGAATAAAAAAGATACAAATAAATATTGCTGATGATGCAGTCATAACTATCGAATAACAAGTTAAGAATAAAGCAACCCCAAGCCATTTACTCATAAAAAACCACAAAGTTAAAACCAGTACATTGTTAGCAATTAAATCAATCATCTCATAAGATGTATTTCCATATCCTGAATGGCTTGAACGGAGTCTTGTTTTAAAAACTAATAAATTTGAAAAATCTCTCTTAATTAAATTTTGTACAAGTTCATTTAATACTGATCGAAGGAAATTCATTATTACCATTGTAAGAGCCAATCGAGGTTTAATAACAAGGTAAAAAAAACCTCCTGGGAATAACATCAACCAATGACGACTAGAGGAATATAAAAACTTACTTATTCTCGACAATTCATTAAACTCTTTGAGTGTAAGTACATCAATAGGTCCTCGATATATCTCCCAATTGCCATTATGCCTATGATGGAATGCATGATCAGTTGACCAAGGATGTTGTGGAATTGCATTGAGTACTCCAAGGAAAAAGCCAACTAATCTATTAAGCCAGCGGGTTCGAAAAAGTGATCCATGTCCGCAATCATGCATTAAAGAAAATGTTCGCAATGACAACAAAGTTAAGAACCCCAATAAAGGTGCGATTTCAATGCTCTTAATAAAAATAGGAGAAGCTGATCTAGATATAAATTCGATGAAGATCCAAAGCCCTATAATTGGGAGAACTGTTATCAAGACTTGCCAAGTCGCTTTAGTGTTACTCCTATGTAAATATGGAGCAATAATAAAATCAAACTTCTTAACTGCTCGTTTTTGTGTAAGTTCTACCAAGTTTTTCCAGCTGCTCTATAAGTATTACATTCAAATGTCCTAAAAAATCTAAATTGATCGTCTTTCCTAAATCTTGTTGTTACAAGTCCAGAAGAAAAACCAACAACCAAATGCCTATTAGCATGAAAATGCTCTACTTGGAGGTAACTCAATCAACTAGAAAGCTAAAAATCAATTGCAGGTGTCAATCAATAGTTCATGGGAATAAGCTGAAAAAAAGAGTCAAAATGTTTTAGTCTCTTTCACAACAAAACTGCTCTTTGTTAGCAGTGAAGTACCCTGAAGCTCTAAGCCTTTTACACTGGAGATCTCTCCTTTAAGTCCTTCTAATTTAAGCTGCTCAATCATTGTCTGAATAACCTGAGCTTCTACTAACTTCTGATCAATCCTATCAGGAGTTATCTTCTCAAAAAGCTTACCTGCTTTAGCTTTAACGACTTCAGACGCATTGGTTATCTTTAAAAGAATCATTTTGAGAAATTTTCTCATAAGTTAATCGATTAAGAGAAAAGAAGCTATATTGTGATGCTAAGTAAAAAGATTTTTCAGTTGCAGATATAACTATGCTTTGCCCCTCCTAAGTTGAAAAGATTGTTCTTCTTTCACTGCTAACAAAGGATTCTCCCATGGGAAAACAAGCCACTCTGAAGGATCACACACTTCTACAGCATTCCACCAAACAGGTTCCACTTTGCTGAACCAGACAAATACTGTAATCCCATAAAGGTTTTTAATTTTATTAAGAGTGAAACCTGTATCGTAAACATCATCAACAATTAATGAGTTAGGAATAGGTTCATTAAGGAAGGGAATAGTCAACAAATGACTTATAGCAACTGACATACAAAGACCACCTCTAGGGAAGCCATAAACACCCGAAAATTGTTTCCCTCTGCAGGCAAGAGTTATTTGGCTTAAGCAAGAATCAAAATCATCCCAACTAAGTTTTCTCATAGTATCTAAAAATTTAAAATGAAATCATTAAACAAATAATGGTATAAAAGCTATTGCATCCAAATTCCCAGTTATTTAGGGATATATAAATGATATGGATACAAGTTGCTTGAAAAATGTAACCACTCCATATTACTTATAGCTATTTCATGAAATTCTAAAAAATCTGGCAAAAATTCCTAATTCTGAACGATTAATTTTAATCCTTTGCCCTTTAGCAGTTATAAATGTCTTCTCTATAATTAGACCATCCTTTAAAATTATTTTCTCAATATCTCCATTAAATCTTCCTCGAGTCCAATTAATACTTCTTTCCCGAAGATTCATAGTATATCTTGCTAGATCTCCTCCTTTTGCATCTAAGCGCATTAGCGAAGTCAAAAATGTTTTCTTTAAATATCTAGAGTAAAAGTCCTTCTTAATTTCAATCGAAGTATGCTTTGAATCCAGTTTGCAAGGATTCGAAAGATTAGCGGAACTATGAAATTTTGAAAAAACTTGTTCTTGTACTAACTCATAAGTGGATTCTAAATGATTTATAAGCAAATGGTATTTATGGTATTTAGATCTAACATCTCTTTGTTGTTTTTTCGGAAAAGTACCAACCGTCATTCATCTACAAAAACTACTAGTTTTTTTGTAACAGCTTGGTGACTAATTTCAATGCATTGAGTCGAATATTTCTTTCTTTTGTTATAAATAATGATTAAAAATCTTTGTAGATGTGAAAAATTCTGATTAATTGTCTGATCGTTTATCACCTTCTTCTACTATTGTGTAGCTATGAACTAATTTTGAGAGAAGAGAAGTTTTCAAGGTCTTTGCCAGAGATATCTGAAACTTCCTTTTTCAGCTTTAACCGCAACACAATTAACTGCAATTCTCCAAAGAGCTAAATGTATTGGGGTGGGATCGAAGAGATAAATTTTGGGAAAAACTTGTTTAATAGCCCTTGTCGCCTCCTTTGCGTGATAGTGAGGAATGGAAGGCGCTATGTGATGAATCACATGAGTAGACCCAATATGATGATGCAGGAAGTTTAGAATCCTTCCATAAGGACGATCTATTGAGAGGAAAGCGCCTCGCATAAAGGAAAAGTCTGAGCCTGACAGGTGTGGAACATCCGTATCAGTATGATGCAACCATGTGTAGACAACTAGCCAACAATTAACTACTAGTAAAGGCGCAAAGTACATAGTTAAGACTGAAGCCATTCCCAAATTCCACCCCCAGTAAAACAACAAGCTTAAAACAATTCCTATCCCAAAATCAGACATCCAAATTTTCTTAGGCCAATTTGCTGGCCACATTTTCCTAGAAAAAGGCGCCCTTGGCCAAAAATGATTCGACATTCCATACTTGGGTCCACCAGTTTTGCCAGCAAGTAAATATGCAGGCCAGCCAACTAACAAGTGAAGAGTCAACTGCAAAACTCCAAAAGGTATCTTCCCAATGAATTGAGAGAAAGCCATCTCCTCATCACCACCAGGTTGCTCACTAATACCGTTACCTCCTATTACTAAAGGAACATGTGTTTCGCCATCTGTTATGTGATTAGTAAATCTATGGTGAATTGAATGAGATCTTTGCCAAGAAAAATAAGGAACTAACAAAATCGTGTGCAAAACATATCCAACTATCGTCTCTAACCTACGATTATTTGAAAAAGCACCATGACCACATTCATGGGCAATAACCCAAAAACCCATAGCTGTTGTTCCTGAAACTACTGCATATAAGATCCATACCAACAGCATTGATTGCTTAAGCGGTATAGCAAGACCAATTACAACAACAATCGCTTGAATAAAGATTGATTGGAACAGATATAATAGAGATGTAAGTGTTTGACGCGTAAAGCATCGATCTGAGACAACATTTGTAATAGCTGACATACTTGGGATGTCAGTCATCTTCACTGCCAAGGCCTGACCATTAAGACCAGAAAGAAGGACGTTTTTCAAACTTTTAGGCTGTAGAAAGAAAGTTTTATCTAATTTAGGGCTAGGAGCGGTCAACTCAATGTTTATTTCTCAGAATCTAGATGTGGTCGTAGAAGAAGACATCCCGACACTAACAAGCAATTCTACAAATGGATAAGTTTGAACACGATTTGCAGGCTGTAATATATGACTACAAATGGAATAAATTGGCATGGGTATTAATAACTAAAAAGAAGTCATCACTTCAATTTTTAAGCCATTTGTATGACTTTTAATTAAGTCTCATAAAGAACTCTAACCCTAATAAATATTTAATTAAAACATGCACTATTTATAACCTAAATGAACGAAACATTTTCATGAACACTCCCATGAAGCTTTTTCTATATGTTTGCTGTTGGATAGTAGCTTGGCTTTTGTTTAGCACAATTATTGATTATGGTCTCATTACAACAAAAGTTTATGATGCAGGCGAAAAAGGAAAACTCTTTACTTACTTAAGTGGAGGCGCAATATCCTTTGCCGGTGCTTTTTCGTTATACAACGAAGTCTTTACCGAATAGTCTTCAAGCTTGGAATGTCTCATTCACAAGTTGATTACAGTTAATTGTTATGTTGGGGTATATTAAAATAATGAGGGGTAAGCCATTGGCATCAAAATAGAAAGCTAACCTTAATTTTTGGTCATAACATCCAAGTAAGAGGTGAATTATCTCATTTAGAGATAAGCATCATTATTCTTCTAATTTTAATTCCATGCTCTATGTTTCTTTCTTAGTGTTGGCCAACGAATCTAGTGATTTTTAGAAATACAAATCGAAGATAAAACTACAACTCTAATCTTGATCTAATTGTTCTTAATAGGTAGTCTCAAAAAAATCGAAAAATTATAGGTATCTAAAAAATGGCTTGAAGTTAAATAATTAACCATTAGAATTAAAAAAAGAATTAATGGGATGTACCAAAAGCATCGGTATAGGAAAAACTCAAGCAACCTATTCGATCCTAATAGGCATGGTTTGTCTACTTATGATTTGACGTACGTAACGTCAAATCACAATCGAATGAAGAACGAAGAGTTACGTCTAAAGTCTAATAAAAGAGAGGTATTAAAAAAAAGCTGATGGTTTTTCCAATACTAAGATCAATGACTGAGCTTCTTCTCCCAATCAAACAGGAAGAGAAAAGAAAAGCAGAAAAAGGTTTTGCAAGTAGGGATGCAATGCAAAGATACATCAAATTAACAGAAGAGATGAATAAAAACGTTAGACGCAAAAGAGCTAAAAAACTTATCCAACAATCCCAGAGAAGAGCAGCCTAATTGAAGAATAAACAAGTCTTCTAATAAAAAGAGTTGCTTCAACTACCCAAACCAGATTATTTAAGGAAAATTTTTCTATTTTTTATTCAATAGCTCTTGATGGAGCTGAACCTCTCTACAAATAACATCTGACCATTTTGATCAAGCCTAGAAGAATTTTCAGCAAAGCATCAAATTATGGAGCTTAACAAATTAGCGACCAAGAGGAAGCATGTCTCCTGCAAAGTAGAATATGAGTTGAGTTATCCAGCTTTTTATGGTAGATATTGTAATAGGTAATCTTTTTCGATGTCTCAATTTACTATCAAACTCAGTGCAAAGGCAGATGCCTTAATTGCACAGCTTCAAAAGGAAATCTTTAATCGGCGTCGTAAAAAAATTACAGCCGCAGGAGTCGTTGAATCCTTGGTTGAGAGTGGTGCCAAATCTCAATCAGATAAGCGCTACGCTTCTTCATGGAGTAATCTCATAAAGGATATTGAAAAAGCTGCAAAAGTTTCTGAAGCCCATGGGAACAAACCCGCCAATATTAGTGCCGATGAATGGGCAATGATATTAAGCCATCGAACTCGCAAAGGAAGCAAGGCGACAAAGTCGTCACCTAACAAGAAGACAACTAAATCAAAAGTCAAAGCAACGGATAAAAAAGCTAAAACTTCTACCGTTAAGAAGCAAAGTGCAAAGAAAGAAGTTGCAGCAAAGTCATCTTCTATTAAAAAAGAGCCAACAGCAAAAGCCACTACTCCTAGACCGGCTAGACGTGCCAGGAGAGCAAGAAACACCTCCAAAACTCCATCTGCATCGCCTCAAGCTTAGACTTAAAATAATTAAAATAGTCAGCTCCGTAAAAGCGGGTTGAGAGGTGCAATTCCTCTCTCTGACATTAAATACTAAAAAACAATTCAGGGAAGTTTTTTTAGTAAGGACAATGTTCCTTATGTAACTAGCTATAGAGAATTATAAAATTCTACTTAGATTCCTTCAGAAGAAAATATCTATTAAAACGACAATGGCTAATATCTAGAACACAAAAAGAAGAACTCCGGCAATAAACCCAGTCAAGTGTCCTGTCAGGCTGATCTTTGGTAAAAGAGAGAAACAGATACCTATTCCAATTAAAAAGGATATTGCATTGCATACTTTTGGGTTGCGAGATAAACCAATATGAAGATTAAGAAATTTTTCTTTTCCATAAATTGAACTCAATAAAATAAATGAATATATCCCATAAAGAATTCCACTAAAACCTATTAAAAGAGACATTCGGTTCCCAAATATGTATATATCTACTAACCATTGAAAGCAAGACTGAAAAATAATAAGCAATGGAATAAGAGCAAGAACAAAACTCTTACTCTTAAGTTTCATTTCCTTTAAAAAATATCTAGCTATAACGATCCCAAAAATATTTGCAAGTAAATGATTTTGATCATAATGAACAAAATGGGACGTAAGGATTCTATATGGTTGAAAAAAAAGGCGCCCTGAAAAATATGCCAGATCAATCTTTTCTAAAAGTCCAAAGACGTTAGTCCCAAAAAAGATAAAAACTATCGTGCTAAGAGGAATAAGATATTGCCAATCAAATTTGTCTATTTTGAAAGTCATGCACCAATCTTCATGAAGCCAAGGCAACCTCAATTGCAGCTACCAACTCTTCATTCGATGGCTCGATACCTGGCTGAAAACGTGCGATTACATTTCCATCCTTACCAACTAAAAATTTCTCAAAATTCCAACTTACATCTCCAGAAGGCTCAGTCTTATTAAGGGTTGTATAAGGTTCTGTAGTTGAACCTTTTGCATGAACCTTATTAAAAAGTTCAAAATTAACTCCAAATTTTAATGAGCAAAAATCTTTAATTTCATCAAGGGTTCCTGGTTCTTGCCCGCCAAAATCATTACAAGGGAACCCCAAAACAGCAAAACCCTGGTCTTTATATTTATCTTGAAGTTTCTGCAAACCTGAGTACTGAGGAGTATTTCCACAACGACTTGCAACATTAACAATCAACAAGACTTTCCCAGCGTACTCTCCAAGACTCTTCTTCTCTCCAATCGCAGTTTGAACGACTGTGCCTTTTACGTTTACTAACATGACATTGCTTTTGGGATCTTTAGAGAAAATAGCAGTTATCGCATTCATTTATTGCATTATTTTCCCAACTCCATAAAAAGTTTCGTTAATTCTAAATACGGAGTGGCTACGATGAAATATAAATGCAAGAACTAAAAAATATTAACTCTTGAAAGACGCTAATTGCATTGTTAGGGAATGTGCTTAAAAAGAGCAAAGGTTTTAGCTTCTCAGAGACTTACCTTCCTTGAAGTTAAAGAACCGCCTTGAGACATAAAAACAAATAAAAGTGGAAGTCCTATCATAAAAAGAATTTCAAAGGAGAGAATTATATTTATTGTTGAGCTATTTACTCCTAGCTCAGAAGAAGCCAATCCAAATAGAGTTAATAACATTTGATACACCTGAGATATTAACATCTTCAATATATACATATTAAACACTTTTCAATTGTCAGTAACTTACGCAATAATGGAATCATTGATACGCATCAATGCATCATTTATCAATTAGCCAACTAATTCTAATAATATAATTAATTATTTATATTTGAAGATGGAAAGCCCAAAAAGTGACTCTTCTAAATATAAAGAGATTGAACAACCAGAAGCAGTTAAAAAAAAAGAAGAGACATCTCTATTGGTAGAAACTGCCTTTAAGGCAGAATCAAATACAGTTCCGGAAGAATCTGAATTACAGAAAAAATCACCAGATGGTTCAAATACTGCTAAGAACTTCAGTCCTAAGAGCATTTCAAAAAAAAGAGAATCTAATCTTGATGATATTTTCAAGGCTATAGAGGAAGGCTTCCCAAAAGAAAGCACAAAAATAGAATATGTCTTCCCACATCCAAGGTATTGGATTGGGCCGAGGTTTATGGCATTTTGGGCCTTACCAATAATTCTAATAAAATCATTTATCAATCTAATAAAATCATCTATCAATCTAATAAAATCATCTAACCCAGTAAGACCCTACAAAGAATCTGAATACACAATCAAAAAATCAGAAACAATATTTACATCTGCCAGAAAAGCACTAGATGGTTCTCATCCAATGAGATTCTTTGGTGCTCGTTTTATAACTATTTGGGTATTGCCATTAGCTATTACAGGAATATTCATGCAATATCTTTTCGTAGGTCCTTTAATAGGTAGAGTTCCATTCTGATAAATAATTTCTAATTAGAAATTATTTTTACCTTAATCGTTTCTTCCCCTTTGAATCCCAGTATAAAAAGCGACAATAAAAAAAATCCCAATCGCTAAATAAACTAATCTTTCTAGCAGGAGTGTTATTGGGTTGCCAAGAGTGAATGTCTCAACTTCCATCAAAGATCCCTAAGATACTCAACTCTCCCATCGATACGTCTAACTGGCTTTGAATAGAGCACTCTTAGCAAACCTTGAATATCCATGTTTTTACTTGTTAATATAAAAGAAAGAAGAAAGAACAACACAATAAAAAATAGTAAGGGTATCACTAGAGGGGCTAGTACTATCTCAGACAGAGTAAATGCAAACATGGCCGAAAGTTTCTATATTTATAAGATTAACAACCTAATTCTAACTTATGAGCAAATAAAGATTTAAAGACTATCTCAATTGTATTGTAAGATTAAAGGATCTTTAAGATAAGGGACTGAAGAATTTCTTTGACGAAATTAGTCTTCTTTGATTATGAATCTTTAATTTATTTTGATTAAACTAATTATGATTAAAACAAATGCAAGCAACTCTTAGGCCTATTCTCTCTGCCGAAAAATTTGAAGAAGCTATAGAGAAAGCAACCTTAACGGATAGCGAGCAAGAGTTAATTGATTACATAAGATACACAGGTGTTTTTTCGCAACCAAGCATTGTTAAAGATTTAAGAATCAAATCAAAGCCTCCTGTTTTATCTATTCTTTGCGAAATATGTAGAAAAATCGGCACTCAAGTTCCTGAACATTTCAATGCAATTCGAAAATGGTCCAAATTAATTAGTGCGCATGATGTTCATTGGGACGGTGACCTTATTTGTAGTACAGCTCAAAATATTGATGGTATTCCTTTAACTCCAGAAGCAGGTACATGTCCTTACGAAACACTGGTAGTTCACAAAGAGTTGTTTACTGGTCTAGGCTAACAAGGTATTTCTGAAGTGCGCTTTCAAAAGGTTATTTAACCTCATAAAGAACTTGAAAAACCTTCTTTTTTTGACTGAGAATTAAAACTTTCTTAGACCCAAAAAGTGATATTCCTGTTTGTTCTCTCAAAGTACTGAAAGTAGTTAAGGCTGCCCCACAAGTTTCTATGAATAAAACTGGCAAAGTTTCTTCTGAACCATTCATTGCTTGTAAGTCAATAGCTTGTCTTACGGCCTGACAAGCTTTCTCTATTCCTAAGGTCTCTGAAAATTTGGCCCACAAGTCATTAACTGGTTCACAATTAGAAAGGTCTAAAGAATGTCTCATAAAAATGCATTTAATTATTAATCCTGAATTAGTCATTCCATCCAATGAGCTTAATTGGCGTTTTTCACGCTCCTCAGGATCAGGTGGTCAAAATATCAACAGAACTGATACTAGAGTAGAGCTCTCTTTTAATATTGAAAATTCCAGAGTTTTAAATTCAAATCAAAAGGATCAGATTGCTAAACAACTTGAAGGCAAGATAATAAAGAACACGATTACCGTTGTCACACAAGAACATCGAACTCAATATAAAAACCGGGTGTTAGCGTTAATTCGATTAAAGATGATTATACAGAAAGCCCTAAGAGCACTGCCTAAAACAAGAAAAGCCACCAAACCTACTAAATCATCTCAAAAACGAAAACGTGACTATAAGAAAAGAATTGGAGAAAAAAAACAAAACAGAAGTAAGAAAACAATAGATGAAGAGTTCTAATAAGAAATGCTTATTATTAAAGTTAAAAGTACTTTAAAAGAAAGACGACAACAAACGAGATGATTTCTACTATAAATCATCTCGTTTTCAAGGAAAAGGATGAGCCTCGACTCGCCTCACTTCACCTCACTTACATTTTTTTTTGACAAATCGGTTTGATAGCTATTTCGGAGATCATCAAACATAGCTTCTAAAATGACTTCCTGAGCATTGTCCACATCTTTAAGATGCGCCTTAGCAGCTTCAAGCTCGTCATGAGTAGGCAAAGTTAACTCACAAACTCGTAAGCTCTTTTTAAACGGATAACGAAAAGTGTCAAGAGATTGATCCAAAAAATTCTTATTTAGCACCAACCAAATGTAAATAGTAAAAACATTAACAAGCAACCACAGCTAATTTGTAATCTTAGCAATAACACTAGGGACCTTTTCCCTAAAAGATTGATCGCGATCTGTGCGACTATTTACTTTTAAAGTTGTATAAATTCGGCGCGCCCCTAAGCGATGAACTTCTTTATGACATTCTTTAATACACTTAAACACACTTTCCCACTCCCCTTCAATTGCTGTGCCATTAGGGCCTAGCTCATGATCCAGTCCATTTCTTTCAATAATTAACTTACAAGCACTTATATAAGGAGAGAGAGAAACGCCTACACCAACTGGAACAAGGCATAAATCAACACTTACCCACATTGAAACATCTTGCCACTTTACTTATCATGACAGTTTCAAATTGAAATCCCTAAAGTCTATGAAAGTATTAACTAAACTCTTAATGATTCTACTAAATACGCAATTTTTTATCTTTTGGATAGATTTGTAAAAATACACTGCTCTTAGTAATGACTAATTTTGAATTCCTGCCTGAACATAAAGCTTATATTGAAGAATTCTTCGATATTGTTGATAGTGCGTGTCATTACCTTCAAGAGGAAACTAATTGCCCTGACGAAGCTATAGATGAATTTCTTTCTGAAGCTATTGGGACATGGCAACTACCAAATCTTGAACAATTAGATGAAGCATTAAGAGTACAAAAAACTCTAATAAAAGGTTAATTTTGCCAGCCTCGGAGACTTCACAAGCCATCAGGGTGAGACAAACTAGATCTAAATAAAGCTTTTTTTGGTTTTTCATTGGACGATCGGCTATTCTTCCCTGCAACACTTCGAAATCGTACAGTTATAGGAGAAGTCCTTAGCGATATTTTGCCAAAGCATGGGATTGTACTTGAAATAGCTAGTGGAAGCGGAGAACACGGAATCACCTTTCAAAAGCAATTCTCAAATATTATTTGGCAAACTAGTGACCCGGATCCTTCTTGCAGAAGAAGCATTAATGCATGGATCATGCATGAAAAATTAGAACAAAAAATGCCTCTATCCATCGACTTAAGTGTTGAAAAAACTCCTTGGCCATTAACTCAAAAATATATCTCAAACATAAGTTCAGTTATCTGCATCAACCTGATCCATATAGCGCATTGGGATTGCACAAAGTTCTTGTTTAAGGAGTCAGCAAATTTTCTAAAAAAAGATTCACCCTTAATTCTTTATGGACCATTTAAAAGGGAGAATGCCCATACAAGTGAAAGCAATGCTACTTTCGATAGATTGTTAAAGCATCAAAATGCAAATTGGGGAATTAGAGATCTCGAAGAAATAGATAAAATAGCAATAGAGTTTGGTTTTAAAAGAAGCAACTTAATCAGGATGCCGGCTAACAATCTTACATTAGTCTTCAGGCGAGCCTAAAATTAAATCATAAGAATCATTCGACTATAGAATTTAAAGGGTAATAGCTCTGGTATCGTCTTCATTTTATATTTGGCAAGTCCTATTACAAGGTCTAATAAATATCTATACTTAACTAAACCAAGAAATGCAACTAGCTAACATCATCATGGAGTGATTAGGAGTAATAGAAAGAAAGGATGCACATAATTTATATGCTTACTCAATTAGCACCTTGTCTATGTCTTGGGTACATACTCGGAAAATATAATGACGCTTGGTCATCACTAGTTACTCGCCTACTTGTTAAATATGGGATACCTACAAGCTTAATGGGACTTCTACTTAGAACAGGTTTAGGACTGAATCTAATAAAAGCTGCAGCTATGGCATTGCTTGCAATCGGTTTACTGATAGCAGTAATTTCAAAAACTCCTCAACTTCAAAACATGTTGCCCAGCACAACGCTCAAGTTAGGCAGTAGCTTTGGAAATACAGGTTATTTTGGAATCCCAGTAGCTTTTGCTCTTCTCCCTCTAGATGCATTAACTTTTAGTATTGGATATGACCTTGGAACAACTTTAGTAATTTGGGGATTGGCACCAATTTTCAGTGCTGCCAATCTCAAACAGACAAAGGCACGTTTCAGGTCTAAACATTTTGTAAACGAAATAATAAGCAGTCCTGCAGTTAAAGGATTACTTGGAGCTTTAATTGTATCGACGACTCCATGGGTGGAAGAAATCGCATTAATTCTTTGGATACCTTCGAAGATTGTCATTTATCTTGCATTAATTGTTGTAGGAATGAAACTTCCAACTTTAAAGGAACCCACTACTCCATACCCTCTAACAAAGCAACTTCAAGGAATCAAAGAAAGCTTATTAATTAAACTAATAGGGTTACCCGCTTTAATGCTAACAATATGCCTACTTCTTAATGTTCCAGATCTTATGAGAAACGCCCTAGTGCTGCAAGCCGCAGCCCCTACAGCTATTTCAGTGCTTCTTATAGAACAAACTAGTTATAGCGATAGAAATGAAGCTACTAAATTAGTAGCATTAACTACTCTTATATCATTCATAACAATTCCATCATGGGCAACTATTTTAAGAGTGTAAGATGTAGAAAGAAATACTTTATGTCAGCACTTTCTCCCTCCTATATATTATAATTTTAAAGCTTAATATATTCTATCATTCATTATTTCTGCTAACATTTTATATCTTAAATTTACAACTCGGGTATTAATTATCATGCTAAAGATATAGACAATAACTTCCTTGCAAAAGATTCAGGCTAAATTAAAAACTTCGCACTTCGCACTTTGAGCAGGAGCCTATTATGATCATTCTAAATATCAATCTAAATGGGTGAACTTCAACTAAAATTGGATGGTTCGCCAGAATTGGTAGAAATTATTTGGTGTTTTTACCCGATAGCTATTATTATTGAAATCGGTTTTTTTCACAAACCTATTTGATGATGACAACAATAGAGGTAAGACAATGATCCCATTGCTATGGCGACAAGCTTCTCAAAGCTAATGCAAAGTATTTTCATAAATCTGATGGTTTTGTTATGGCATTAAAAATAGGCGATCAACTACCTGAATTCTCTTTATTAGACCAATCAGGGAAATTAAGAACTCATAAAGAGTTTAGAGGCAAAGCTCTTGTCCTTTTCTTTTATCCTAAAGATGATACACCTGGATGCACTATCGAGGTTTGTGGCTTTCGTGATAAATATGATCTATTTAAGATTCTTGGTGCAAGGGTCTGCGGTGTTAGTAATGGGGGTGAAGAAAGTCACCTACTTTTTTCTAACAAGCATAAGCTCCAATACCCATTGCTTTGTGATGAAAAGAATTCGCTAAGGAAAGCATTTGGAGTTCCCAAAGTCTTAGGAATGCTTGATGGGAGAGTGACATATATCTTTAACTCCGATGGTAAAGTCTGCCATATCTTCGAAGACCTCCTTAATGGTCCTGCTCATATCAAGGAGGCAATCAGAGTGTTAAAAGAGATTCAATGATTTAACTCAAGCTTTTCTTCGAGCAAGTAAATAAAAAAAGGATTATTTATTTCAAGGTAAGTTGAACATATGTTTCTTGACTCTTTATTTGTAAATCAAGTGAGGTCAAATAGTTTTCTATAGCCTGAAGTTCATTCCTTAAATGATCTCTTTTAACTAGCAAAGATTGCACTTGATGATTCATATCAACTAAACGTTTAAGACGATTTTCTTGATTAGCAAGTTTTTTAGCATCTTGACTTTGCAAGCGAATCATCTCTTGAGAACTTCTAAAGCTATCATTCATGGTGCAATGTCCCACTAATTTGTAAGCGGAAGCTACTTTTCAAAGAAGTCTTCCTAATGAGTGAGCTAGAGACAAAAAGTTCCTCAACGCCCTTTATAGGTCTACCAAATAAGAAGGCAACAGTAAATCAGTGTTAACGCGGGAGTCATTTTACCCCCGTGTTATCTCCTAGGTGTTTAAGACCGTTCTTCAAAAGCTCCTAAAAAGTTTGCATCAAAAAATATCCGTTAGGTATTTTTAAACTATCTGCTTTAAAGCTAAAAATTAAAACCTAAGCCTAAAATATTCAACATCCATTAATTTCGCAATTGAGAACTGCCAAGGCTTCATTAGGCAAGCCAAGGAAGGCATCAAGTATTTTGTTGCCGGTAGGAGGAACAACTGCAATGCCTACAAGTTTCGTTCGCCCATTGGCATTGATCACGTTTCCCTCCTCCTCAAAACATGAACTAACAACTTTTCCCGTAACAAGTGAGGACCTAACAAGCAAACTAGGGAAATGAAATATGCTAAAAACAGAAAAAACGAATCTCGCTTCAAAATCCAGTGAAAGATTGCCAGTTTCATGGTCCCAAGTTCCATCAAGCTTATCCATGAGCATCTCTATTTTCAGTCCAGGAGGAAATGGAAGAAACAGAAACTTAGTATTTTTCCATGTAAGGGGAGGTATTTTAAATGTATTAGAGTCGAATCTTAGATATTTAGTTGTTGTTTGCTCTTTAGAGAGAATTAAGGCCGGCCCCCCTCCATTTGTTGCATCATATTCAAAGGGTGGATATGAACCGATCCTTAGAAGACATTTATCAAGGCTTCTTAAGTACATGCAAACCCCAACCTAAAGAGAACCCATCATTTTTGTAAATAAAGCCCACTTCGATTAGGAAGTGAGATAATCGAAGTGGGCTTTAGGATTTTTTAAAATAAGGAGAAGATCTGAGGAAAGGATTATGCCTCTCAAGCTCCTTAAAGAATCTAATCTTAAGCAAGTTTAGCTGCTGTTTTAGCAGGAGCTTTTCTTGCACGTTTAGCCT
>QCPL01000013.1 GCA_003212515.1 Prochlorococcus sp. AG-436-M02 | reverse complement strand
ATGCAAGTGCAGAGCGATCATGTGCTGGATGCTCAATCCAACTATCAAAAGAAACAATCACAGAGTACCTTCAAAGCAATATTTCACTCTTAAAAAATATGATTGCTCGCGGATATAAAGACCCCAAAACTTTAGGAAGACGTATTCAAGCAATGCAAAAATGGTTGAAAAAGCCTGATATTTTAAAAGCAGATTCTAACGCACATTACTCAACAACAATCGAGATTGATCTCAATGAATTGCAAGAGCCTGTCATTGCATGTCCTAATGACCCAGACAACGTAAAACTTCTAAGCAAAGAAGCTGGTACTACCATTCAAGAAGTCTTTATTGGCTCATGTATGACAAATATTGGACATTATCGAGCAGCAGCTAAAATTTTAGAAAACTCAGGAAAAACAAAGGCAAAACTCTGGATCTGTCCTCCAACTCGTATGGACGAAGAAGTACTAAAAAAGGAAGGCTATTACAAAATTTTCGAAGATGCTGGTTCTAGGTTAGAAATGCCAGGATGTTCTCTATGTATGGGAAATCAAGCGCGAGTGGAAGACAATGCAACAGTCTTCTCGACAAGTACAAGGAACTTTAATAATCGACTAGGAAAAGGCGCAAAAGTATATTTAGGTAGCGCAGAGTTAGCTGCTGTCTGTGCTTTGCTAGGACGAATACCTAATATAGAAGAATATAAAAACATCGCTGCTGAAAAAATTGATCCTTTATCAAACTCACTCTATAAATATTTAAATTTTAATGAAATAGATGGCTTTGAAAAAGATGGGCAGATTATTAGTGATGAAGCACAAAAAGAATTCCTCACTATTTCTTAATGCGACATTTCAATGACTTAAATCTAACGAGGCAACAAATAACCTCAGGATATAGTATTCGTAAATTACTACGACAACGATGGTTTGTTGTTGTTCTAGCTTTAATATTTACAGGACTAGGTGCTGCCTTAACAGGGGTACTATTTAAAACAGGAGTTCATACTCTAGATAATTTGAGGTTAGAGTTATTAACAATACTTCCTCCATGGTTTATTTTACCTCTATTAAGTAGTTTAGGAGGACTACTCTCAGGAACAATAGTTTCAAAATTCGCCCCCGCTGCAGGAGGTTCGGGGGTAACCCAAATCATCAACTATCTACGCCACAAAGAAGTTCCAATGGGCTTGAAAGTTGGAATAGGAAAATTAGTTGCAGGAATTATAGCTATAGGTAGTGGCTTCCCATTAGGTCCCGAAGGGCCCGCTGTGCAAATGGGAGGATCAGTTGCATGGAAAATGGCGCAATGGTTAAAAGCTCCTGTTGCCTTCAGACGCGTAATTGTTGCAGCCGGAAGTGGTGCCGGAATCGCAGCAGTATTTAGTGCACCTATTGGAGGGTTTATCTATGCAATTGAAGAATTACTAAATTCATCAAGACCTGTCATCCTATTATTAGTCATAGTGACAACATTTTGGGCAGATACCTGGGCAAACATCTTTCAAGGTCAAGGCTTTACTCTTGATATAGATTTGCCACTTACAATAAATCTACTCCCCATTGATTTCGCTTATTTGTTTTTTCTAGGAATAGTCGTTGGTCTTTTAGCGCAACTTTATACTCAATATGTTTTATTTATGCAACGTCTAGGAAATAACTGGTTTAAACAAAAACTAATTTTACGAATGACTATTAGTGGCACAATCCTAGGAAGTATTTTTTCATTTTTACCAGGTGAATTTCACCATGTAGGGGAGCTAAAAAAATTAATTGTCTTAGGCGATGGAAATATTAGCTTAGCCCTGGGAACGTTTGTTATTTTGTTCTTTAGTACAGGACTAGCTGCAGCATCAGGTGCTCCTGGAGGACTTTTCTTCCCTATGCTCATTCTTGGAGGATGCATAGGTTCAGCTTGTGGAACATGGGTAGAAATCTTGACAGGTCATTTTCCTACGACCTATACCTTGGCAGGAATGGGTTCCTTCGTTGCTGCATGTACACGGACACCCATTTCAGCAATGTTTCTTGCTTTTGCACCAACTAAAAATTTATTAATCCTTAAACCTGTTTTATTAGCTTGTCTTACAAGTTTTTTGATTGCACGATTATTTAATGAAAAATCAATTTACGAAAGACAAATTGAACTCGAAAATAATGAAGATCCTAAAATAAAAGATTCTCAAGCCTTAACTACTACTCCATAAAAATCTGAACCAAGAAACTCTTCTATTTAAACCAGGTATTCCTAAGTCAAATGCACTTAGGACAGTCTTGGCTTTTCCTAATACCTATTCAATAGGAATAACAAGTTTAGGCTTTCAAATTATTTGGGCAACACTTGCTCAAAGAAGAGATGTAGATGTAAGAAGGTTATTTACAGATCAACAAGATAAACTCCATCGCACAATTGATCTATTTGGTTTTTCTCTTAGTTGGGAATTAGATGGCCCAGTTCTAGTAAATCTTTTAGAAAACAATAAGATACCTATTTGGAGCAAAGAGCGAACTGAAAAAGACCCCATTGTATTTGGAGGTGGACAAGTACTTACAGCTAACCCAGAACCTTTCGCGCCATTCTTAGATGTCATATTATTAGGCGATGGAGAAAACTTATTACCAATATTTATTGAAACGCTTCATGAGCTACAAGGACTTTCACGTAATAAAAAATTAACAATACTTTCTAAACACCCAGGAATTTATGTCCCTATTCTTTATGAACCTCAATACAACTCTAATAACAAGTTAATAGCAATTCAGTCCATTTCCTCAGAAATTCCACAACAAGTTACTAAGCAAACATGGAAACAAAATACTCTAAGTCATTCCACAGTCATCACTCCAGAGTCAGCTTGGCCTGGAATACATATGGTAGAAGTAGTTCGTAGCTGTCCAGAACTATGCCGATTTTGTCTAGCCAGTTACCTAAATCTACCTTTTCGCAATTCTGATCTAGATACAGGCCTAATTCCAGCTATAGAAAAAGGATTTGCAATTACAAAAAGAATTGGTTTATTAGGAGCATCAATAACTCAACATCCAGACTTTGATGAATTATTAAATTGGCTCAGTCAAGATGGCTTTGAAGATATGAGATTAAGTCTAAGTTCTGTCCGTGCAACAACAGTCAATAAAAAAATGACTAATATACTTGCACGTCGCAATTGTAAATCAATAACAATTGCTATTGAAAGTGGCAGTGAGAAAATCAGAGATTTAGTGAACAAAAAACTAACAGAAGAAGAAATATATTCTGCCGCTCGATATGCACATGAAGGTGGACTAACTAGGCTCAAGCTATATGGAATGGTTGGATTACCTACAGAAGCTGAAGAAGATATTGAACTAACAACAGATCTATTAATAAAATTAAAAAGAAAAAACCCTGGTCTCAAATTTTCATTTGGAGTTAGCACATTTGTCCCTAAGGCTCATACACCATTTCAATGGTTTGGGGTACGAAATGAAGCGAAGAAAAGGCTACAAAAGATCGGGAAAAAATTAAAGCCCCAAGGCATTGAAGTAAGAGCAGAAAGCTATGGATGGAGCATTATTCAAGCTCTTATATCTCGAAGTGATAGACGACTAGCACCTGTAATCGAATTAATTAGAAAATCAGACAATACTCTTGGAGGATGGAAAAAAGCTTACAAAGCAATTCAAGAAAAAAACAAATTGTCCTCATTAAATTCACAACTACCTGATTGGGAGGACATTGTGCATCAACAATGGGAATATAATCGTGTATTACCTTGGATGCACTTAAACGGACCAGTAAAAGTAGAACAACTAATCAAACATCAACAAATGTCTTGAATATTTAGTTAATATCGAGCATCGCAATCCAGCCAACAATATCCATCCAATAAGATTAATCCTGCTATCAAACATAGGCATATCTGTAGCATGAAAAAATACTATCGTAAAAGCTGCGGCCCACCATGCCCTATCAAAAACATTATCTCTTTGGGCAATCTGAATATAAAAACAAGTTCTAAAAGAAAGAAGTAAGAGTAACAAGACAGTAGTAACTAAAAGTGTTGCAACAGGCAATCCATGAGCAACTAGCAATTCAAGAGGCAAGTTATGGGCATGGCCATGCCATATTCCTCGACGAAGTGGATAAAGAATAGAAAATGCCGCAGCTCCATATCCAAACCAAGGCTTGGCAACAAATAAGGCGATTGCTTCCTTCCATTGAAACAATCGTGTTGCTTCTACTGGCCTTTGAGCAGCAAACTGGATATCAGATAAACGTAACCACAATCCTTCTGGCACAATTCTTCTAGATAAAACTTGAATCTCTAATGGAATAAATGGGAATACTGCTAAAGCAACAGGCAATAAAATAATCAGTAAAAGAGGAATTAACCAATGCCATGTACCTAATCCTAAAACGAGAGGTACTGACAAAAATAATCCTCCCCAAGCATTTCTCGAATTAGTTAGTATCAATGCAATCGAAATAGATAGTAACCACAAAAACGCAATAGTCCTCTTTGAAAAATTCAAAGAAGTCTGTAGAACAGTCGCTAATGCAAATGGCCAAACTAAAGCTAACCAAGAACCGGCAATATTTGCATGGTTAAACAGTCCAGATAATCTACCTATTTTCTGACCTTCTGCTTCACTAAACCAAATAATCAAACCATTGAATATTTCCCACGGTCCATGTAAACCAAACCACATTTGTCCAAGCCCCGTAAAGACAACAGGGACAGCTCCAAAAAGGAGTACAAGTCCACTATGTTTTCTCGCTTGAGTAGTAACAAGATACGGTTGAAATGCCCAATAACAAAAGAAAAACGGTATCCAATTAGCTAAACCTAACCAAGCAAGTGATCCAGAATAGGCTGCAAACGAACCTATAAGCATCAGTAATGAAATCAGAAGAAAGCTATAATTCCATTGATCCTTAAACAAAACTCGAAAGCGTTTATAACTACTTAGTATCAACGCAATAACGAAAAAAAGAGCTGCTATGAATGCACTCGAAGCTAAGAAAAATAAGCCTAATTGAAAAGAAATCCAACCTATAAGTGTAACCCTTGAAGGTTTAAAGGAAGAGACGAGATTAAAATAATTCATGCAAAAATAGCCGTTCTTCCTTGATAAACCATAACTTGTCTTCGCAAATGAAATCTTAATGCTCTAGCCAAAGCAATTCGTTCAATATCTCTACCTTTTCTAATTAAATCATCTACTTCATCACGATGACTTACATGAGCTATGGCTTGATCAATAATTGGACCATCATCTAAATCCTCTGTAACATAGTGCGCTGTAGCTCCTATTAATTTAACCCCTCGTTCCCATGCTCTATGATATGGCTTAGCGCCTTTAAATGCAGGCAAAAATGAATGATGTATATTAATAATATTTGAGAAAGAATTAAGAAAGTTTGGACTTAGAACCTGCATATATTTGGCCAGGACCACTAAATCAATTTCAAAGTCAGCTAATAAATCTAATATTATCTTTTCTGAGATTATTTTACTCTCAGTATGAACTGGAATATACATATATTGTGCATTAAATTGAGAGCATAAGTCCTTCAAATAATTATGATTTGATATAATTAATGGTACGTTCATTCTTAATTCATTATTCGAAACTCTGCCAAGTAAATCTAAAAGACAATGACTTTGTTGACTTACAAAAATTGCAACGTTTGGCATCTCATCAGAAAAATGCAATTGAGCCTTACCTCTCAACGAATTTGCTAAGCACTCTATTTCAACACTAATTTTCTCTCGTGGTATCTGAAATCCATCAAGATCCCATTCTAATCTACTTAAAAACAAATTTGTCCCTTCATCAGTATGATGATCCGCATGACGAATATTCCCTCTATTATCAAAAATCCAACTAGATAATTCACTAACTAAGCCAGGCCTATCTGGACAAATTAGTTGCAGAATTACAGTTGTCACAGACAAATCCTAAAAATCAAAGCATTATCTACTTATAACAACTAACAAAAGCACCATTGCCAATATTTAATAGGAATTTAAAACATGGAGATGAAAAAAATTGCAGTTATTGGAGCTGGAGTTGTAGGAATGACTACTGCCTATCGATTATCTCAATTAGGGCACAATGTGGTAATCATTGATCCTGAATTAAATCAATCAAAAATCCCTACAGGCTGTAGAACTGCAAGCCAGGCATCACTGGGAATCCTAATGGGAAACACATTTCGGAGATCATCAGGACGCAATTGGAAGCTAAGACAACGAAGCATGGCACTTTGGCCTGAATTAATTAAGGAACTAGCTACTTTTGACAAATCATTAAAACTAGAAACACCCTTAATTCAGTTGGCAAGTGACTATAAAGAGATGGAGTTAATGAAAAGATTATGTAAGGAAAGATCGCACTTAGGCTTAAAGCTATTAAATGAAGAAATGAATCAATGCCTAAAACCTAGCTGGCCTAAAAACCAATATAGAGGAATAGTTTCAGCGCATGATGGGCGAGTAAACCCGCTTAAATTACTAAATTGTCTAAGAGCTACTTTAGATAAATTAAAAGTGAAAACAATAAGTGCCAAAGTTATTTCATTGTCAAGATATTCTCATGAAGAAAAAACAAAGTGGAAAATTATTTTGGAAAACAAAAAGGTTCTTATTAAAGAGTTTGTGATCATTTGCTCTGCATTAGGTAGCCAATCATTACTAAAGAAAATAGGTTATGATAAACCAATAGAAGCAGTCTTGGGTCAAGCCTTACATTTAACCCTAAAAAAAGATAATAGCAGCTGGAAAAATTGGCCCGCTGTACTTACATGTAATGGTATTAATTTAGTTCCTTTAAAAGAAAATCAAGTGATAGTTGGTGCAACTCTTGAGCCTGGAGTTAAAGCTAAAAAAGTGTATTTAAATAAATTATTAGCTTTAAATGGACTAGCACCTAAATGGTTAAAAGATGCCTCACTAAATAATAATTGGTACGGTATAAGAGCAAGGCCTTTGAAGGAACCTGCACCTATATTGAAAACAATAGAAACTGGTCTTATTTTAAATACAGCACATTATAGAAATGGAATCCTTTTGGCTCCAGCATGTGCCGAATGGGTAGGAAATCAGATTAGAGCTAAATTACTTTGATTCGGTAAATTCAGCATCTATAACATCATCATTACCTTCATTGGAATTATTAGAATCTGGAGTTGTTCCATCAGCAGCCTGAGATGCAGCATTGGCTTGCTGATACACAGAAGCACCTAAAGTGTACAATTCTTTCTGTAATTCTTCCACTAAGCTTTTCATAGTTTCATAGTCATCTTTCTCGGTTGCTTCTTTTAACTTAACTCGCATATCTTCTACTTTAGCCTTTGCGTCACTATCTACCTTATCTCCTAACTCTCCAAGTTGCTTTTCAGTTTGGTAAACAAGCGTTTCTGCCTGATTTTTAATATCTATTCTCTCTCTTTTTTCTTTATCTACTGTTGCATTAGTTTCAGCATCTTTAACCATCTTTTCCACCTCATTATCTGAAAGAGTTGATGCACCGGTAATTGAAATGCTCTGCTCTTTACCACTCCCTTTATCTTTAGCAGTAACACTCAAAATTCCATTAGCATCAATATCAAAAGTAACTTCAATCTGAGGAACACCTCTAGGAGAAGGAGGAATTCCATCTAATCTAAAAGTACCAAGACTCTTATTATCAGACGCCATTTCTCGTTCTCCTTGAAGAACATGAATCTCAACATTTGTCTGACCATCAACTGCAGTAGAATAAGTCTCTGTCTTTTTAGTAGGAACAGTTGTATTTCTTGTAATCATTTTCGTCATAACGCCTCCTAAAGTCTCAACACCTAAAGAAAGAGGTGTGACATCTAACAACAAAATATCCTTAACTTCACCTGCTAAAACACCACCTTGAATTGCTGCTCCTACAGCTACAACCTCATCAGGGTTAACTGTTTGGTTTGGATCTTTACCTGTAACTCTTTTAACTAATTCTTTTACAGCTGGCATTCGGGTTGAGCCTCCAACCATAACAATCTCATCTATCTCTCCAGTAGATAATTTGGCATCTTGTAAGGCTTGTTCTACAGGGACTCTGCAACGGTCAATTAATTTAGAAGCTAGTTCTTCAAATTTTGCTCTAGTAAGAGTTAGATCTACATGTTTTGGACCTTCAGGGGTAGCAGTTATGAAGGGTAAATTAATTTCGCTTTGGGTAGCACTAGATAATTCTATTTTTGCCTTTTCTGCAGCTTCTGTAAGACGTTGGAGTGCTTGCTTATCTTGACGCAGATCAATACCTTCATTCGCTTTAAAAGTTGCGGCAAGGTGATCAACAATCACTTTGTCAAAATCATCACCACCTAAATGAGTATCACCTGAAGTTGATAAGACTTCAAAAACACCATCTCCAACCTCTAAAACTGAAACATCAAAAGTTCCTCCACCCAAATCAAAGACTAATATTCTCTCATTACTTTTTTTATCTAAACCATAGGCCAATGCAGCTGCTGTCGGCTCATTAATAATCCTCAGAACTTCTAAGCCCGCAATTTTTCCAGCATCTTTAGTAGCCTGACGTTGTGAATCATTAAAATAAGCAGGGACTGTAATCACAGCCTGACTAATACTTTCTCCTAAATATTTTCCAGCATCTTCTGACAACTTCCGCAAAACCTGAGCTGCAACCTCTTCTGGAGAGAATTGTTTATCTAGAACTGGACATTTGAGCTTTACACTAGAACCTGACTTTTCTACTCCATAACTAACTTCTTTAGACTCTTCGTTTACTTCATCCACCCTTCTACCTACAAAGCGTTTTGCAGAATAAAAAGTATTCTCTGGATTCATTACAGCTTGACGCTTAGCAATCTGACCAACCAGTTGATCTTGATTTTTTGTATAAGCAACTACTGAAGGAGTTGTACGGAAGCCTTCTGCATTAGCAATGACAGTAGGTTTACCTCCTTCCATTACAGCAACACAGCTATTAGTTGTACCAAGATCAATCCCTACAACCTTCCCCATGGAACACTTCTCCTTGAATTAATGTCTTTTATTAATAGAGTCATCCTCGGCAGTGATTGCACTTAGAGGCGAGGTGTGGTTCCCGAACAGCAAACTAAACTACCCTAAAAAAATGGTACACAACAAAAAAGAATTAATTAATGGAGAAACAAGTCTGATAGGGGTTCTCGGCTATCCAATACAACACTCTTTGTCACCTGTCATTCATAATGCTGCGTTAACAGCTCTTAACCTCAACTGGTGCTATTTAGCCATTCCATGCGAAAAAGAAAATCTTGAATTAGTTCTCAAAAGCTTAAGAAAAATAGACTGCAAAGGGTTAAACATCACAATTCCATACAAAGAAACTGTTCTCAGCTACTGCCAGAATGTCGATAATATTGCAAACAGTATTGGTGCAGTGAATACATTAATTCCAGCCCAGAATGCGCAATGGAATGGAACTAATACTGATATTCAAGGATTTTTAGCTCCATTAAAAAAATTCAGCAACCTTAAGGGGAAAAATGCATTAATTATGGGAACAGGTGGAAGTGCTAAAGCAGTAATACAAGGCCTAAGTTCATTAAATCTTTCTCATATAACAATTATCAGTCGCAGAAAAAACTCTTTAGAAAAGTTTATAGAATTAGTCAAAGTAACAAAATCAAAATCTACAACATGTATAGGATTAATAGAAGGAGATTCTTTAATAAAAGAATATATTAAAAACTCACACTTAATAATCAATACAACTCCAATTGGAATGCTAAATAAATCAGAAAATCAAAAAATTCAGGCAATTCCTCTTAGTGAAGAATACTGGGAAAATCTATCGCCAAATAGTATTTTATATGACTTAATATATAATCCAAAGCCTACAGAATGGCTAAAACTAGGGTCAAAGTATGATTGTCATCAAATTGATGGTCTGGATATGCTTATTGAACAAGGAGCTGCATCCTTAAGATTATGGAGTAATATAGAAAATATTCCGATAAATATAATGAAAAAAGCCGCTGAAAATGCTTTAAAAAAATAGGTCTTTAAAACTATGATTACACTTTGGGAAAAATTAATTAGTAGTTTACTTTATATAATTCCTTGGGCTGATGCAATAAAATATGGCAGTGAAATTTACTATAATTTTCCTATAACAAAATTATTAATCTTTCCTGCATTACCCATAATATTTATACAAGATAGCCTTCCTTTCGGTAATTTATTATTTTTCTTAATTCTTTTTCTAGGAGTAGCTAGAAATTACAAATTACCTTATTTTCTAAGATTTAATACAATGCAAACACTTCTTATAAATCTAATTCTAATTATTTTTAATTATTTGAATATACTCCTTAATCAACTTTTTGGAGCTCTTAAAATTTTTGTAACCATAGAATCCATAATCTTTATTGCTACCCTTACCACAATAATTTTTGCATTTACTCAATGTCTGCGAGGAGTTGAGCCAGATCTGCCAGGGATCAGCAATTCAGCAAAAATGCAAATTTAAGAAAAAAGAACCATCAAGGTATAGACTAGGAACTCCGTCGCTCAAATAAATGAGCCTTTAGTCCCAGTCGGAACTACTATCTATGTCTAATCCAACTTATTACGAAACAATGTACATCCTCCGTCCGGATATTCCGGAGGATGAAGTAGACAATCATTTAAAAAAATATAGTGAAATACTTGAAAAAGCAAATGCTCAAATTATAGACAATCAAATGAGAGGGAAAAGAAGACTTGCATATTCAATTGGGAAGCATAAAGAAGGTATCTACGTTCAATTAAGCCATACAGGTGAAGGAAGCCATATAGAAATCCTCGAAAAATCAATGAGACTAAGTGAGGATGTTATTAGATACTTAACTGTAAAGCAATATGGTCCTTTACCCACAAAGAGAGCTCCAAAAATATCAGAAAAAGAAGGTACTAAAGAAGATAGTAAAGAAAGTGATAAGGCAGAAACTAAAGACAAAAGTACTGACTTAACAACAAAAGAAGAAACCAAAAAAGAACCTATGGAGGAAACGAAAGATTCAAATAAAGAAAAGGCTTCTGACTAAATTAAAATTTATTTTTTCTAGTTACTGAAGCCCAAAGACGATTAGCAAGACCCCAAATATATATAAAGCCTTCTGCAGATTTATGATCAAATGTATCTTCTGCTCCATATGTAGAAATATCAGGTAAATATAAACTATTAGAGGAGGACTGACGACCGGTAATAATTGCGTTACCTTTATGAAGCTTCACTTTTACCTTACCATTTACATCTATTTGAGTAGTATTAATAAAAGAATCTAAAGCATTTTTAAGAGGACTAAACCAAAATCCCTGATATACCAAATCAGCCCATTGCCTCTCAAGTTGACGCTTTGTGCGAAGAACATCAGCAGATAATGTAAGACTTTCAATCTCTTGGTGACATTTAATTAATAAGAGTAAGCCTGGCGACTCATATATTTCTCTACTTTTAATTCCCACGACTCGATTTTCTATCATATCTATTCGACCAAACCCATGTTTTCCTGCCAAAGAATTAGCTCTTCGCATAAGAGAAACAGGATCTAAAACCTCTCCATCAATAGAAACTGGATATCCTTGCTCAAAAGTAATTTCTATCTCCTTAGGTTCCTCAGGCGACTCTTTAATAGAAGAAGTCAGTTGAAATACTTCTTCAGGAGGTTCCAAAAAAGGATCTTCTAAAGAACCAGCCTCAATACTTCGCCCTAAAAGATTTAAATCAATAGAATAAGGAGATTTTTTACTAACAGGTGCAGGAATTCCATATTTCTCTCCATAAAGAATTAATTCTTCTCGGCTCATAGACCATTGCCTAGCAGGAGCAAAGATTTTCAACTGAGGAGCCAATGATGCAATCGCTAAATCAAAACGAACTTGATCATTACCTTTGCCTGTACAACCATGAGCAACAGCTTCAGCATCTCTATTTAAAGCTATTTCGACCAATCGACTAGCAATCAGAGGTCTAGCTAAAGCAGTAGACAAAGGATATCTACCCTCATAAAGAGCATTTGCGCGAATTGCTGGAAATGCAAAATCCTGAATAAAAGGCTCAATTAAATCTTCGACTAACGATTCAGTTGCGCCTGCTAATAAAGCCTTTTTACGAATAGGCTCTAATTCTTCACCCTGTCCTAAATCTGCTGCGAAAGCAATAACCTCATCAACCTTATATTGATTTTTTAAATAAGGAATACAAGCACTAGTGTCTACACCACCAGAATAAGCAAGTATTACTTTGCGAGAATTCTCCATTTAATCAAGCTCCTCTAAATTAACTCTGAGTTTGACGAGCAATAAATGCCAAATAAAAAGACAAAACAAGAGATGGTCCAAAAAGCATACACAAAACTATAAACGGTCTAATAAGAAAAGAATCAGGATGTTGAAAACCCCAAAAACGCAAAAAAACACTGACGGCAAAAGAAGCAAGCCAAGTCAAGGTAAACAAAAAATACTTATTTCCTAACACAGGAATTCAAGCGCATAATGCATTATCTTATTAGATAAAAGAAAATCAAAATTCAATGAGCACCCTCGATACAATCAATCCAGCCCTTACAAGATATGGCAAAGAAGAGCCTGCACCAGTTTTACCCTTAAGAGAAGAACCAGATTTATTAAGTTGGTTAGAATCAAGTGGAAGGCTTATTTCAGAAGAATCATCTTCACTGCAAGAAATTAGCACTGTGGAAGAAGAAGAGCTATCAGCGCTTATGGGAGAGAAGGAAGACTATAAGACCGAAGAGGAAGTATCAGAAGAAGAATGGGAAGATTAACTTTTACTTAGGTCATTTTAAAAAAAATTGACGAAGTTAAATAAAAAGAAGAATTCCATTTTTAATAGTCATCAATTAATTGGACTAATTTTAACAATTAGTTTTTTTACGGGCATATTGACTAATAACAGCTCCTTTTATATTCCGCTAATTATTTCTTTTATTAGCACAGTAATTTTTACAAAATGGGGAGTAGGAAAAATTCAAAACCTTAAACTTGGCCAAGTAATAAGAAAAGAAGGGCCAAAAGATCATTATAAGAAATCAGGAACACCAAGTATGGGCGGATTGTTAATAGTACCTATAGGTCTAATTGTTGGCAATTTAGTTAATCATCATAATTTAGCTAGTAAAGAATTGATCTCAATAACTATATTAGGACTTTCATTTATGCTAATAGGATTCTTAGATGATTGGAAAAGTATTATAGTCAATAAAAACAAAGGGCTAAAAGCAAAAGAGAAAATAATTCTACAAATAGTAGCGAGCTTAATCTTCTTAGTATATGTATATACGCAGAATTTAATACCTGAAAAAATCAGTTTGTTAGGGGATTACGAAATTAATTTAGGTATATTATTTTGGCCGATTGCTTTAATTATCTTACTTGCTGAAAGTAATGCAACAAATCTCACAGATGGATTAGATGGACTAGCCAGTGGATGTGGTGCAATTGTTCTTACTGGATTATCAATTGAATTAGTTATCAGAGGATCTAATACAGACTATGCAATGGCAAGCCTATGCATGGCCCAAGCAGGTTCATGGCTAGGTTTTCTAATTTTTAATTCCAAGCCCGCCAAAATCTTTATGGGAGACACTGGTTCTTTAGCAATGGGTGCGATCCTTGCAGGTACAGCTCTAATAACCAATACACTTTGGTCATTATTAATTATGGGAGGGATATTTTTAGCCGAATCATTATCCGTAATAATTCAAGTAGGGGTCTACAAAATAACAAAATATTTTAATCAAATTGATGAAGGATATCGGGTTTTTCGTATGGCGCCTATTCATCACCATCTTGAACTTAAAGGTCAAAAAGAAATTGAAATTGTGCAACGCTTTTGGTTAATAAGTATTTTCTTGGTCTTCTTGGGGCTCATACTACGATCAAGTGTATAAAACTATAAATGAGTTACTTCACTTGGCAGGAAAAAGGTTTAACGCAAGATTGCGAATCATTAGAAGCAATGGCATCTCGTTTCGAAGAGTCAGCAAAACTAATGCGTAAAATGGCTAGAGAAGGGTTTATTTTAAAAATTGAGAAAAAGAAGCAATTAATTACTCACGAAAATTCAAATATTTTTAATGAATGGGGGTTTATTAGTGAGGAGGCACCATTCCGTCAACTAGCTTTAATACCTGATAATGGAATTACCTCAGCAAGTCGGTTAGAACCAGAAAAGGTAAATTGATTATTCATTAAGGATAAATATTTTCTTACATGAGAATTCCAACTAAAATGTTGATTAATACCTTTAATGCCATTAATACTCCATTTCTTCCATTGTTTTGAATTCGATCCAGCATATTCTAAAGTATTTTGCAAAATTGCAACATCAGTTGCATCAACCAATAAACCATTTCTACAACGAGATAAAATTTCAGTTGGACCGCCATCATCAGTTGCAACCATTGGTAAACCAGAAGCTGCAGCCTCAAGGAGTGTCAAACCAAATGGTTCTGTTAATGCGGGGTTAACAAATAATCCTTTAAGATCTGCAGCCCAACGATAAATGGTAGCAATCTGATCTCTTCGATGACATTTAGGATAAGAAATTTTTCCATAAAGATTATATTTATCAACTAATTCAAAAATCTGCTGAAAAACATCTTTTTGTTGTTTCTCTAATAATCTCACATCATTTCTTGTCCCAAGTATGAGAATAAGATTATGTCTTTCTCTTAATATATTAGATTGGCCAAAAGCCTCTACTAAAGCAGGAATGTTTTTACGCCTAACTGCTCTGGAAATTGCTAATAGTGGAGGAAGTGAAGGTTTTCGCAAAAACGGATCAAATAAATCTTGAATATCAGAAAAAGCATTCGATTGAGATGATGGGTAAAAGCGTCTCAAATCAACACCTGGCGAAATTACTCTCGCTTGATTACTAGAGAAATTCCTATAACGAGAATATTGCTCTTTTGATTCTTGCAAAGTACTTGTTATAACTAAATTAGCCTTAGATAAAGCCAATTCTTCAGCTTCAATTCGCCTACTAATCGAATAATTATTTTCAATCTGTAAATGATCCATTCCTGATTCAAGCAACCTTCTCTTCTTTTCTCTCCCAAGAGAATGCCCCGTAAAAACAAATGGAATTCCTAAACGACTACTAACTAAAGCTCCAACATACCCAGCATCTGCATAATGAGCATGAATCCAATCAGGCAAATCATTCTCTTGCTTTAATTTAATAACAAGCTCTTCAACAAGTTGATCTAAATAAGGCCATAATAATTCCTTCCGCAAATATCTTTTGGGTCCAAAAGGAATCCTAATAATTTGTGCATTAGGAGTTATCCGTTCACGCGATTGAGAATATCCAGCAGAAACTTTTCTATCTTGAATTAAACGAGTCACCAAATCAACTTGTTTAACTTCTTTTAAAGCAGCTAATGCTTTAACAAGCTCTAGAACATATAAAGTTTGACCACCTGTATCTGAATCTCTACCTAATTCAAGATCATTTGAACGTATTAATCCATGTAAATGCAAATGAAGGAGTTTTAAAGCCATACCAAAATCCCTCCTTTTCAAAACTTGAGTGATTCATAATATATTTTTAACCATTTAAATCTAAAGAAAGAATGGAAATTCTAAAGCAAATTAAAATTAAAGCGTAAGAACCCTTGCTAACACTAAGATCTTGTAATAAAAAATATTTTAACCTTTTAAAAATATAGAGAAGTACAAAGGGAAACTGTCAAATTTCTCTTTAATCTAATTGCTTTGATGCTTAAGTAAAACTTTCTTTAAATATCGTCCAGTATAACTAGCAGAGTCTTGAGCAACTTCTTCTGGTGTACCAGAAATTACAATTTCTCCACCTCGATCTCCACCCTCAGGTCCCAAATCAATAATCCAATCTGAACAACGAATAACATCTAAATTATGTTCTATCACAATAATTGAATTACCTTTGTCAACCAATCTTTGTAAGACATCCATCAACTTATGAACATCAGGGAAGCTAAGACCGGTAGTTGGTTCATCAATCAAATAGAGAGTTTTTCCCGTTGCTCTTCGTGAAAGTTCAGTGGCAAGTTTGACTCTCTGCGCCTCTCCTCCTGACAAAGTAGGTGCAGGCTGACCTAATTTGATATAACCCAAACCTACATCAACAAGGGTTCTTAACCTATCCGCAGCTTGAGGAATTGCAGAAAATACATCTACAGATTGTTCAACAGTCATTTCTAATACATCTGAAATAGTATGCCCTTTGTATTTGACTTGCAGAGTTTCACGATTAAAGCGAGCTCCTTTGCAAACATCGCATTGAACATATACATCTGGTAGAAAATTCATCTCAATTACATTCACACCTTGACCTTTACAAGCTTCACATCGTCCACCTTTAACATTAAAGCTGAATTGCCCAACTTGATACCCCCTTGCTTTTGCTTCTACAGAAGCTGCAAAAATTTGTCTTATAGGATCAAATGCACCTGTGTAAGTTGCAGGATTAGAACGCGGTGTTCTTCCTATAGGGGACTGATCAATAACTATAACCTTGTCAATCGATTTAATACCTCTCATCTCTTCCAATCCTTTAGGAAAAGGAACTTTCAATCCCAATTGATGATTAATCGCAGGATGTAACAACTCATTTACTAGAGTACTTTTACCACTTCCACTGACACCAGTCACAGCAACGAGTTTACCCAATGGAAAAGTGACTGAAAGATTCTTTAAATTATTGCGATCACATCCAATTAAACGAAGATTTCTATTAACACCCTTTCGTCTTTCTGTAGGAGTAGGAATACATGATCTCCCACTTAAATATTCGCCTGTTAATGAATCCTTGCTGGATAACAAATTATCCAAAGAGCCTTCAGCAATTATATTTCCACCATGAATTCCTGCACCAGGTCCAATATCTACTAGATAATCTGCAGCACGAATTGTATCTTCATCATGTTCAACAACAATCAATGTATTCCCTAAATCTCTAAGTCTTTCAAGAGTAGCTAATAATCTATCATTATCTCTTTGATGTAACCCAATGCTAGGTTCATCTAAAACATAAAGAACACCTGTTAATCCAGCCCCTATTTGAGTAGCTAAACGTATACGCTGTGCTTCTCCACCAGATAAAGTCATTGCTGGTCTATCTAAGCTTAAATAATCAAGACCAACATCAAGCAGAAATTTAAGCCTTAATCTAATTTCCTTTAAAACTAATTCTCCGATTTGAATCTGTCTTGAAGAAAGCAAAGGCTCAGAATGCTCTGCTTTTCCAATGCCCATCAACTTTTCTATACATTCCAGTGTTTCTGCAATACTAATCTCAGTCAAATCTGTTATAGAATAAGGGCCAACTTTCACTGCAAGAGCTTCAGGTCTTAATCTTTTTCCAGAACAAGTTGAGCAAGGAACCAATTCAAGGTATTTTTCTAATTTTTGACGTACAGACTCTCCATTAGCATCGCGTAATTGTCTTTCTAGAATAGGCAAAATACCATCAAAAGATCTCTTGTAACCATCTTGTTTTTTATAACGACTATCAGATTGAATCAAAATTGGTTTTTTACTGCCATTAAGTAAAATATCCTGTTGTTCCTTTGATAAATCTTTCCATGGAGTTTTAATCTCAAAACCATATTCTTCCCCAACTGAAAATAATAACGAAAAATAATACGAGTTTTCTTTTTCACTCCAAGGGGCTACTGCCGCATAAACAGGTAAAGATGGTTCAGGAATTACTCTATCGCAAGTGAATTTCTTTAAATGACCTAAACCATGACAATCAGGACAGGCGCCATATGGACTATTAAATGAAAATAATCTAGGTGACAATTCTTCTATCACAGCTCCGTGAACTGGACAAGCAAAATTTTCAGAGAATAGTCTTTCTCTTTCTAAGCCATCTGGTAATTCTTCATTTTTCTTCGGCACAACTTCAACAATGGCTAAACCATCGCCTCTTTTTAAAGCAGTCTGCAAAGAATCCGTTAATCGTTCTTGAATACCCTCCCTAGCAATTAACCTATCAACTACAACATCAATAGAGTGTGATTGATTTTTATCAAGCTCAATATTATCGGATAATTCACGAACCTCTTTATTAATCCTCACTCTTGCAAAGCCTTCTGATGCCAATCCAGAAAGTAATTTAGCGTGTGTACCTTTTTTACCACGCACAACAGCTGCCAATAATTGATAACGAGTGCCTTCAGGTAAAGTTAAAATTTGATCCACCATTTCATCAATGGTTTGCGGCCTAATTCTTCGATCACATTCCGGACAATGAGGCTCACCAGCACGGCCAAATAATAATCGCAAATAATCTTTTATCTCAGTGACAGTACCTACAGTCGAACGTGGATTATGACTAGTTGACTTTTGATCAATCGAAATAGCAGGAGATAAACCTTCTATGGCATCAACATCAGGCTTATCTACTTGTCCTAAAAATTGACGCGCATATGCAGAAAGACTCTCTACATACCTTCTTTGGCCTTCAGCAAAAATAGTGTCAAAAGCCAATGAGCTTTTACCACTTCCGCTTACTCCTGTAAAAACAATAAACTTGTTCCTTGGAATAGTTAAATCAACATTCTTTAGATTATGTTGACGCGCACCACGAATCCTTATTACCTCTTCCAAAGAATCAGATGAAAAAGATTGTTGATTTTCTTTAGCCACTGAGGGCCTCATAATCGAAATTATCCATCATATGATTTTATTCAACTTATGCATTTTATGCTGCTTTATTATCCAACAAACTTGCAGCATAAGCACTAGCTTCAACAAAATTGCCACCTGCTAATTTAGCTAAAGCTGATTGACGATCACGAAACTCCTCTAATAAAAGGACTTTTGCATTAGTCACACCTTGATCCACTGTTTTTAAAACAGAAAAATGATGGTCTGCAGATGCCGCAACAACTGGTTGATGAGTAATGCAAAAAACCTGTTTATTCGCTGAGATTTCTTTCAATAATTTCGCAATAGAAGTACTAATCGTTCCGCTTACTCCAGTGTCAATCTCATCAAATATTAAGGTTGTTGATCCGCTCACTTGAGAGAAAACGGTTTTCAATGCAAGTAAAAATCGTGAAAGTTCTCCTCCTGATGCAATTTCAGCTAAAGGCATTAATGGCTGACCAGGGTTTGCAGAAAATAAAAATTGAATCGCATCTGCACCCTTTTCAGTGAGATCAGCTCTAGAGAAAACTATTTGAAAACGAATATTTTCTAAACCTAGAGGATGAAGATATTTTAATAATTCTTCTTCTAATTTTTTAGCGAATTTTTTTCTTAAAGAGCTAAGGTTGACACTTTCTTTTTCTAATGTTGATCTTGCCAATTTTTCTTCTTTTTCCAAATCATCTAAACTATTAGTAGAAGAAATAGAATTTAAGGAATTAATGGCTCTATTTTGTTTTACTATTAGACCTTGAAAATCAAGTTTATAGCGAGCTTTAAGACGATTGATCTCTGCTATTCTATTCTGAACAATTTCTAATTCACTAGATTCATTCGTTAATTCCTGTTGATATTTATTTAAATTAAAAAGAAATTCATCTAATTTCTGATGAGAATCAATCAAAAGATCTGATTCCTTAGAAAAGGAAGAATCTAATGCAATAAGTGAATTTAATTGATGAAGGCTTCTTGAAAGTAAGTCTAAAGCAGTAGGCGAATCATTAATATTTTCCTGTAAATTCTCAAATAAAGATGTTAATAACTCCTGAATTTTCACTGAATGAACAAGACGATCCTGCTCTTTTTTTAGATTTTCTTCTTCTGAGGGATCAAGAATTTTTGCAGCATCAAGATCATCTAAAAAAGTTTGTAAGCTTAAGAACTCTCTTTCAATCGTTTTATATTCATCAGTAGCCTTTAAAAATTTTAATTGAACCTTTTTCCAAATATTCCAAGCTATATTAAATCGCTTTAAAACAGTTTGAAGGTGGGTACCTCCAAAACTATCAAGCATATTTAATTGATAACTTGGTGAAAGTAATTGTTGAGACTGATTTTGCTCAACTAAGTCAATCAAACAATCTCTTAAAGAAAGTAATTGTTTACGATTAATAATCTCACCATTAAGCCTAATACGACTACTTAAACGATTATCTTTAAATTTCCAATCACGTGAAATAAACAACTCAGAATCTCCAATATCAAAAGAGTTTTCTACTAACCAATTCTTTACAGCGCTATCAATTAAAAAACAGCCTTCAATTGAGCAGTGATTTGAACCAACACGCATTAACCTAGAAGGGGCTGAAAGACCCCCTCCCCCAAGCAAAGAGTTAATGGCAAAAAGAAAAATTGATTTCCCTGCTCCTGTTTCGCCTGTAAAAACAGAAAAACCCTTTTCAAAGCTAAGATCTAGGCTTTCAATAAGAGCAATGTTTTGAAGTCGCAGGCCGAGAAGCACGTTATTAAAGTAACCTTATAAAAGCTAGCGAATCCCTTAATAAATTAGAAGGGGTAAAAAGCACCAAATTAAAATGACAGAAGAACTTGGTGATTTCATAAAAGCAGCTGGATTGGAGTCATATGACCCCGATCAAATCAAAAATATATATACAAAAAATCCAAATCGATTAATCAAAAGACTATGGCAAACCTTAATACCAATTACGTTATTTTTTATAGGAGTTGGGTGGGATAAGCTAATAGGTCGTCTAACCAATGCAAGTCATTCACAAAAAAGAGCTAAAGAATTTACTAATCTTCTAGTAAAGCTAGGACCAGCGTTTATAAAAGCAGGTCAGGCATTATCAACAAGACCTGATGTTGTACCAAAATTAGTACTTGAAGAACTTGCACAATTACAAGATCAATTACCAGGATTCGACAGTCAATTAGCATTAGCTTGTATTAGAGAAGATCTAGGCAAAACACATGAGGATATTTTTGAATCATTTGAAATAGAACCTATATCAGCTGCATCATTAGGCCAAGTTCATAAAGGAATACTAAAAACAGGAGAAAAAGTAGCAGTAAAAATTCAAAGGCCAGGGCTGAGAGAACAAATAACATTAGATTTATATATTGTTCGCAATATTGCACAATGGCTTAAAAAATATATCGGTATTATAAAAAGTGATTTAGTTGCATTGATTGACGAGCTAGGGAAAAGAGTATTTGAAGAAATGGATTACATAAATGAAGCGAATAATGCAGAGAAATTTGCCAGATTACATGAAAATAATAAGAAAATTACAGTCCCCAAAATCTTTAGGGAATCGACAAGTAAGCGAGTTTTAACAATGGAATGGATAGATGGTGTTAAATTAACTAAAATAAATGAAATAAAAAAGTTAGGAATTGATCCAAATGAAATGATAGAAATTGGAGTCAATTGTAGCCTTCAACAACTACTTGAACATGGTTTCTTTCATGCTGACCCTCACCCTGGAAATATTTTAGCTTTAGAAGATGGGAGACTTTGCTATCTAGATTTTGGCATGATGAGTGAAGTTTCAGATAAATCAAGAACAGGACTAATCCAAGCCGTAGTTCATCTTGTTAATAGAAATTTTGATAAATTATCAAAAGACTTTGTTGAACTTGGTTTTTTAGATGAAAATGTTGATTTAAGACCCATTGTTCCTGCATTTGAAAATGTTTTTGAAACTGCCTTAGATATAGGAGTAAGTAAAATGGATTTCAAAAGTGTTACTGATGATATGTCAAGTCTTATGTATAAATTTCCTTTCCAATTACCTCCGTACTATGCATTAATAATAAGATCTCTAATTACTCTAGAAGGAATTGCTTTAAGTGTAGACCCTAACTTTAAAATACTTGGTGCAGCATATCCATATTTTGCAAGAAGGTTAATGGAAGATCCAGATCCAAAGCTAAGAAAAAGTTTAAAAGAAATGTTATTTGAAGGTGATATATTTAAATGGAAAAGGTTAGAAGACCTGTTAACAAGTGCATCAAAACAATCTGAGATCAATATAGAAAATCTTATCGATGAAGTATTAGATTTTCTATTTTCAAAAAACGGTGGACTTTTAAGAAATGAACTAATTGAAGCAATTACAAAAAGAATTGATCTTATTAATTTATATACAATTAAAAAAATAAACAAAAGATTACCACTAACAATAAGATCTAAAAATTTTAAAGATGATCTAAATGATGACTTTAACTTGATTAATGATATAGAAACAATTCAAAAGCTAATAGAAATTTTCAGAAAAATGGAAGGTTTTAATGCTAAATTAGTATTTAAGAAATTACAAAGATTAATCAACGAGCCCTATGCAAGAACAATGAGTATAAAAATTGCTCAAAAATTCACTAAGAAAAGCGTTGCAAGAATGATTAAAATAGCAGCTGGAGTAGAACAATAAAATGAAATCAAAACAATGGCTATTTATATTTATATTAAATATATGTTTTATCTGCTTTCCATATAAAACATATTCAGCAGAGATAATCAATCTTTATGTAAATATATTTAGTAGAAGTATAACAGTAAAAGAGATAGAAGAATTTGCAAAAAATGGAACTTCTAAAGGCTTTTTGAATAAGCTTTTAAAAAATCAAGATAAAAAATTAATTCAAGAGCTTATAACAAAAGAATACAAAGCCCCAATAGTTCTTTCAAGTAGATTGCTATATAGTCAAATAGGAGGGGTGATCTTAAAAAAGATCTCAAAAACAATTTATCCAAATAGAATTCCTGAAGAATCAATAAGTGTACTTGCTTTAAAAACAACTGCTATAAAAGCAATATCAGAAAACGAAGAAGCAATTAGTTTATTAAGCTTTTTAAAAGCATATCCAAGTAAAGTTATTGCAATAGATGTAATTGAGCTAACAAGGGTAATTAACAAAGTAGAATCTATGAATGAGCTTGTTACGTTTTTCTCAGATTCACCATTAGAAAAACTTAATAATCAAACTAATTAAAAAAATGATAAGCAAGTTTTTGACAAACATCAAATCAAACAAAAATAATGTTTCTTTTAAGCAATGGCCTGGACTAATAAAAGCATATGAAAAATGGCTTCCAATTAATAAAAAGACTCCTGTAATTACTCTCCAAGAAGGAGGAACGCCTCTCCTGGAATTAAAATATATAAATAAAATAATAGGTAAAAATATAAAAATATATGCAAAATATGACGGATTAAATCCTACTGGCTCATTCAAGGATAGAGGAATGACAATGGCAATAAGCAAGGCAAAAGAAGAAGGGTGTAAAGCTGTTATTTGTGCTAGTACAGGAAACACATCGGCATCAGCAGCTGCTTATGCAAAAAAAGGTGGAATGCGTAGCTTTGTTTTAATACCTGATGGATATGTTGCTCAAGGAAAACTTGCTCAAGCACTTGTCTATGGAGCAGAAGTATTAGCAATAAAGGGTAATTTTGATGAGGCTCTAAAAATAGTGCAAAATTTAGCTAAAAAATTTCCTATAACTCTAGTAAATTCAGTAAATCCTTATCGCTTAGAAGGGCAAAAAACAGCCGCTTTTGAAATTATTGATTCTCTTGGAGAGGCACCAGACTTCTTATGTATTCCAATGGGTAATGCTGGAAATATAACTGCTTATTGGATGGGTTTTAAAGAATATTTTAATGCTGGTATAAGTAAAAAACTACCAAGAATGATGGGATTTCAAGCTGAAGGTTCAGCACCACTTGTTTTAGGAAGAACAATAAATAACCCAGAAACAATTGCCACTGCAATTAGAATAGGCAATCCCGTAAATAAAGAAAAAGCTATTAATGTACGCAAAGAATCAAATGGAAAATTCACTAAGGTAACAGATAGTGAAATTGTAAATGCATATAAATTACTTGGAAAAGAAGAAGGTATTTTTTGCGAACCAGCTAGTGCAGCATCTATAGCTGGAATATTAAAAATAAAAGATGAGATACCAAAAAATTCAACTGTAGTTTGTGTTTTAACTGGTAATGGCCTTAAAGATCCTGATTGTGCAATCAAAAATAATGACGCTTTATTTAAATCAGGAATTGAGCCAAAGGAAGAAATAGTTGCTGAAAATATGGGCTTTTAAAAACAAATTATCAAGCCAATTATTTTTCTGACTGAGGAAGAAGACCAAATTAACCCAAAAAACCTGGGGAAAATGAACAAAAACAAAAAATCATACGCATAGGTTTTCAACAAAAATGGAATCATCTGTGAAAACAAGTTAAAAAGCCCACAGAGAAAAAAAGTATCTCCACAGTTTTATTTATCTAAAAACCCTTTGTTGATCATCAAAAAAAAACATTTCCACAGTTTCCCCACCCTCTACTACTACTATCATATTCATTATTCTTTAAAGATAGAAATAGAAAAGAATCAAATAATTTAAAAAAGATGCCAATCAAGCATTTCTTTTCTATTGTTTGATCGTTAGCTTCAGTTCATGAAACTTGTTTGCTCTCAAATTGAACTCAATACAGCACTTCAACTTGTTAGTAGAGCTGTTGCCAATAGACCAACACATCCTGTTCTCGCCAATGTGTTATTAACTGCTGATGCTGGAACAGGTAAATTGAGTCTTACTGGATTTGATTTGAATCTAGGAATTCAGACATCCGTAACAGCTTCCATTGATTCAAGTGGTGCTATCACTTTGCCTTCTAAGCTTTTTGGTGAAATTATTTCTAAATTATCAAATGAATCTCCTATAACTTTAATTTCAGATGATTCTAAGGACCAAGTAAAAATTACAAGTAAAAGTGGAACATATCAAGTAAGGTCAATGAGTGCAGAAGATTTTCCAGAATTACCTATTGTTGAAAATGAATCATTTTTGAAAATAAATGCAAGTGCTTTTGCAAATTCATTACGCTCTACACTTTTTGCAAGTAGTACAGATGAGGCTAAGCAAATTTTAACGGGTGTCCACTTATCTTTTAATAATAATTCAATTAAATCAGCTGCTACTGATGGACATCGTTTAGCAGTTTTAACTCTTGATAATGTTCTTTCTTCTGATAATGGAACTAGTATTAATCAAAATATAGAAGTAACTCTTCCATCTCGATCTTTAAGAGAGGTAGAAAGATTTCTTTCTTCATGTACCTCTGATACTGAGATCAGTTTTTTTTATGATCATGGTCAAGTTGTTTTTATTTCTTCAGATCAAATAGTTACAACTAGAACTTTAGATGGAACTTATCCTAATTATAATCAGCTTATTCCAGAACAATTTCAATACCAATTGGAATTAAATCGTAAAAATTTCATTTTGGCTTTGGATAGGATTTCTGTACTTGCAGAACAGCATAATAATGTAGTTAAAATCTCAACTAATAAAAAAGAAAATGTTTTAAATATTACTGCAGAAGCTCAAGATTTAGGAAGTGGTTTTGAATCAATACCAATTAGTTTTGATTATGATGATATTGAAATTGCATTTAATTCTAAATATTTACTGGAGGGCTTAAGATTAATTGAGTCCGATATTATTTTATTAAAATTTAATGCTCCTACAACGCCTGCTATTTTTACTCCTATTCAGAATGATAAGGATTTTACCTATTTAGTGATGCCAGTACAAATACGTTCTTAAATTGTCTATCCCCACTCATTATTTACTTAGTAGTTTATTGCAGCATAATGTTCGCTGTAATAAGGGTTTTGAGCATGGTAACGGAGTAATGGGATGGATGTATCCTCCTGTACACCGTTTGCTTGGTTGGGCTAGTCGTCCTTCTCAATTAAGTTTAAAAAGAAACATTTGGAGGTTAGATCAATTAAGGGCTATTACTTATGAAGATATAATTGTAAAGGGTTTACCTGCTGAATCTGATCAAGCTACTATTAATAGATTTCCTACATTAATGGATGCAGTTCTTTTAAATATAAAAAATGAGAAAATAGGAAATATTGCTGATCTTATATTTGATACTAAAACAGGAAATATTTTATATTATTTAGTTTCTAGATCTAATCCCAAATTTCCAGGTACAAGTCGATGGAGGTTTGATTTGGAAAACATAGTTGATCAGCAACCTGGTTGTGTTTCAAGTAATATAAATAATATTGATGATTTACCTTTAATAAAGAGTAGTCTTAGGGAAGATTTTTTGAAAAAGAGTAAAAAATTTAAGGAAAATTTTTTAGAATTATCTAATATTGCTAATCAAAAATTAGAAGGCTGGTTAGATGAAAAACCCTTAGACCTTTCCAATAGAAACTTTAAAACTTCTTTTTCTGAAGATTTTGATTCAGAAGATAAATATAATGTAACTAATAATTGGATTGATGATAAAAATTATTATTCTTCTGATTACAATAACTCTAATTTATATAATGAAAATGAAGAGGATCCTTGGATTTAAATATGGAATATAATGATTTTGATAGTTTACTTAATTTAAAGTCTTATTCTGTTGAATATGATGTGTTATCTGCTTTAAAGAAAGAAGGTCTAACAAAAAATGATTTTATTGAAATTTGTACTCGATTAGAACGATCACCTAATAGAACTGAATTAGGTATGTTTGGTGTTATGTGGTCTGAACATTGTTGTTATAGAAATTCGAAACCTTTATTATCTAAATTTCCAACTACTGGTAAGAATATTCTTGTTGGTCCTGGAGAGAATGCTGGTGTTGTTGATTTAGGTGATGGTCAAAGATTAGCTTTTAAAATAGAAAGTCATAATCATCCTTCAGCTATTGAGCCATTTCAAGGAGCTGCTACTGGTGTTGGAGGAATATTGCGTGATATTTTTACAATGGGAGCAAGGCCTATTGCTTTGTTGAATTCTTTAAGGTTTGGTCCCCTTGATAATCAAAAAAATATTGGTTTGATTCAAGGTGTTGTTTCAGGTATAGCCCATTATGGAAACTGTGTAGGTGTACCAACTGTAGGTGGAGAGGTTGCTTTTGATTCAAGTTATTCTGGCAATCCTCTTGTTAATGCAATGGCTTTAGGCTTAATGGAAACAGATGATATTGTTTGTTCTGGTGCTGATGGTATAAATTTTCCAGTTGTTTATGTAGGTAGTACAACTGGTAGAGATGGTATGGGTGGGGCTAGCTTTGCAAGTTCGGAACTTTCTCAATCATCTCTTGATGATAGACCGGCTGTTCAGGTTGGCGACCCTTTCTTAGAAAAGGGTCTTATTGAAGGTTGTTTGGAAGCTTTTCAGTCAGGTTATGTAGTTGCTGCTCAAGATATGGGAGCAGCAGGTCTTACTTGTAGTTGTTCTGAAATGGCTGCAAAAGGTGGTGTTGGAATTGAATTAAACCTTGATTTAGTGCCAGCTAGAGAAAAAAACATGACTGCCTATGAATTCTTACTTTCTGAATCACAAGAGAGGATGCTTTTTGTTGTTCAACCAGGTAAGGAAGATCTAGTAATGAATATTTTTAAGAAATGGGGATTATGTGCTTCTGTTGTTGGAAAAGTTTTGAAAGAAAATATTGTTCGGGTTATTCATGAAAATAATGTTGTTGTTAATTTACCTGCTGATGCATTAGCTGAAAATACACCTATTAATGCTCATTCTTTGATGAAAGATATACCTGAAGAGATTCTCATGCATTGGAAATGGAAGGAGTCTTCTCTACCTTTGCCTACTTATCAAGGAATATGTATTAATTCAAATAATAAACTGGTTAATTGGAATCAAATACTTTTAAAAATGTTAGATGATCCAACAATAGCTTCTAAAAAATGGATTTATCATCAATATGATTATCAAGTTCAAAATAATACTATTCTTCCTCCAGGGTCCGCAGATGCTGCTGTTATTAGATTAAGACCAATTAATAGTGGTGAGTCAGACTCTATAAGAGGGATAGCTGCTGTTGTAGATTGCCCAAATCGATGGGTTTCTTTAGATCCAGAAAGAGGAGCTATTGCTTCAGTAGCAGAAGCTTCAAGAAACATTAATTGTGTGGGTGCTATACCTTTAGCTGTAACTAATAATCTTAATTTTGCTTCACCTGAAGATAATTTAGGGTATTGGCAATTAGCAAAATCTTGTGAAGGAATAACAAAGGCTTGTTCATTTCTGGGGACACCAGTTACTGGTGGCAATGTATCCTTATTTAATGAAACAACTTTATCAGATGGAAATAAAAAACCCATTCAACCAACTCCTGTAATTGGTATGGTTGGTTTAATTGATGATATTGATTGCATAATTAGACAGGGTTGGATTAACCCTGGTGATCATATTTATTTAATTGGTGTTCCTTTGTCTTCAAGTAATGGACAAGTTACTTTATCAGCAACATCTTACTTATCAAATATTTTTGATCTTATTACTGGCCGTCCACCTTTGATAGATTTACAGCTTGAAAAATCAGCTCAGCTCTTAGTAAACACTTTGATATCAGAAAAATTAATAAATTCAGCTCATGATGTTAGTGATGGTGGTGTTTTAATTTCACTTTCTGAGTCATGTATTAGTTCAGGACTTGGTATTACGTGCAATTTTCCACATTCTGATAATCGTCTAGACAAAATATTATTCGGAGAAGGTGGATCTAGAATATTAGTCAGTATTTCGCCTGAAAAAAGGAATAACTTTATACAAACTGTAAACAAAATAAATGATACTTTTATGGATTCCGTTCCTTTTTCTTTAATTGGAAAAGTCAATGATTTAGCTACTATAGAAATTAATATTGATGATAAAAAAATTATTGATTTATCTATTTCTGATATCACTAAGACTTACGAAGAAGCTATTCCAAATAGAATACATTCTAGTACATTAGATAATGATTAAAATTTTTCTTTTAAATTTATATTAGGATTTATATTATGTGTGGCATAGTTGGCATAATTTCAGATCAACAAATCAACCAGCAAATCTATGACAGTTTGCTGTTGCTTCAACATAGAGGTCAAGATTCAACTGGAATAGCCACTATGGAAGAAAATGTTTTTCATATGCATAAGTCAAAAGGGCAAGTGAAAGAAGCATATAGAACAAGAGATATGAGAGCTCTTAAAGGTAATATAGGTATTGGTCATGTGCGTTATGCAACATCTGGCGCTGCCGATAGAGAAGATGAAGTGCAACCTTTTTATGTGAATGCACCTTATGGGATTACTCTTGTCCATAATGGAAATTTAACTAATACTAGGCAATTAGAAAAAGAGTTATTTAGTGTTGATAGAAGACATACAAATTCTTCTAGTGATACAGAAATGCTTCTGAATGTTTTAGCTACTGAAATTCAAGCAGGCGTGCATGGAACTTCTTTATCTCCAGAAGACATTTTTAAGGCAGTTTCATCATTACATTCCAGGGTAGAAGGATCATATGCTGCTTTGGCTTTGATTTCAGGTTTTGGTTTATTAGCTTTTAGAGATCCTTATGGAATAAGACCGCTAATTTTAGGAAGAAAAGTTCTAGATAATGGTAATAAAGAATGGATTGTCGCTAGTGAATCTCTTGTGTTAGAAAATAATGATTTTGATGTAGTTAGAGATGTTTTACCAGGGGAAGCTATTTTAATTTCTTTTGAGGGTGAGTTCTTTTCTAAACAGTGTTCTTTAAAAAATGAGTTATTCCCATGTTCTTTTGAATATGTATATCTAGCTAGACCAGATTCTATTATGAATGGAATTTCTGTATATGAGGCTAGGTTGAGAATGGGAGATTATCTTGCAAATGCAATCAAAAAACAAATTAACTCTGGTGAGATAGATGTAGTGATGCCAATACCTGACTCTTCTCGACCATCAGCAATGCAAGTTGCTCGTCAATTAGGTGTTGAATATAGAGAAGGTTTTTTTAAAAATCGTTATATTGGTAGAACTTTTATTATGCCTGGTCAAGCTCAGAGAAAGAAATCAGTGCGCCAAAAATTAAATGCAATGAGTAGCGAATTTAGACAAAAAAATGTTTTACTAGTTGATGATTCAATTGTAAGAGGAACAACTTCTAGAGAAATTGTTAATATGGCAAAGCTTGCTGGAGCAAATAAAATTTTCTTTACTTCTGCAGCTCCCCCAATCAGATATCCTCATGTTTATGGTATTAATATGCCATCAAAAAAAGAATTAATTGCTTATAATAAAAGTATTAATGAAGTAGAAAATATCCTAGCTGTTAATAAATTAGTTTATCAAGAAACCAATGATTTAGAAAGAGCTATTTTGAAAAATTCTAATGTTAAACATCTAGATATGTCATGTTTTAACGGTCAATATGTTACTGGTAACATAACTAATGAATATTTAGATTGGGTTGAATCTAATTATAGTTCTTAAATTTTAATAACTATTTTCTTCAATTAAAGGTGTAATGTCTTCTAAAAATTCATTGTCACGTAAATTAAAAGCTCTTCTTTGCTCTTCTTTTTCTTTTATATTTTTTAATTGATTAGGACTAACTCTTCCATTTTTACCTAGGTTAGTTGTAATTCCTATCAACTGATTACTTTTATAAATTTGTATTATTCTATCTTTATTATTTTGGTGTTTTGTTAAATCTATACCAATACATCCTAGATCACCTTTTGAGCATAATCTTATATTTTTAACTGAATGTTTGATAACAGTTCCTTCTTTAGATATTAATATAATGTCCTCATCTTCATTTTTGGTTATGGTTAAGCCTCCTATTATATGTTCACCTGGGAATAACCTGAAGACTATTGAACCTTGAGCGAGTTTACCCATTAGAGGAATTTCACTATCTATTAATTTTATTTTTATTATTCTTCCAATATCACTAACTATTAATAAATATCCATTTACAGGACAGAGCATTGCAGATTTAAGTTCAATTCCTTCTTTAAGCTTTAAAATAGTTGTTGACCTGCCTGAAATATCAATTGTTTCGTTCATTTTAATTCTTTTAAATCTTCCATCACTAGTCAATAAGCCAAGATATAAATCTTGATTTGTTGAGATAGGCAATAAATCAGTTATTACTTCCCCTTCAAGTCCAGAAGGTAAAAATTTATCTAATGCACCAGGTTGGTTGCCTGCAAATTGCCATTTCAGTAGCCCAACTTTTCCTCTATTAGTTACTGCTAATATTTTTGGTTGTTTTACTATAGGCCAAATTAATCTTGCAGGACTTGGATTATCACCTAGCAAGCAGCTTTCTGATAATCTTAGTTTTGTAAGTATTTGTTTTCGTAATATTTTTACTTGAGCATCATTTTGAATTAATAAATACCCATCTTTTGGTAAGCTTTCATATGCTTTTTTCTTTAGTAATTCTGCATTAGGTCTTAGGTTTGCATTTCTTTCGGCAACCAGGTCATCACCACCTTCGATTAATTTTGTTTTTCTAGCACTACCATATTTCTTTTTTATATATTTAAATTCTTTAATCATAGCTATGAGTAACTCGCTTCTATTGTTTAATAATTTACTTAGACTTTCCTTTGTTTCTAGTAATTCTTTAGATTCCTGATATAATGCTTGTGTTTCTAAAGTAGTAAGCTTTCGGAGAGGCATAGATAATATTCCTTCAGACTGCTTTTCATTTAGTTTTAAATTATCCATTATTTTAATTTTTGCTTCTATTGCATCTTTTGCATTTTCTAATAGTGTGATTACTTGCTTTAGGTTTTTAAGCGCTTTAATTAAACCTTCGACTATTTCTAACCTATTTAATGCTTTTTCTAGTTTATTTTTGGTTCTTCTTATAATTGTTAATTCTCTATATTCAAGAAAAATATTTAATAATTCTTTTAATGATAACTGTTTAGGTTGACCTTCAACTAAGGCTAATAATGTAGCACTAAAATTACTTTGTAGATTTGTTTTTTGATATAAAAGATTTTTTATTTTCTCACTATCACAATCTCTTCTTAATTCTACAACGATTCGCATGCCATCACGATCACTTTCATCTCTGATATCTGCGATTCCTTCTATTTTTGAATTATTTACTAGATCTGCCAGCTTTTCTATCCAACTTGCTTTATTAACTTGATAGGGAAGTTCAGTTATAATAATTCCTTTTTTCTTATGCTTTCCTTTGCCTGGATTGATTTCTTCGATATGAGTTACTCCTCTCATTGGAATACTTCCTTTACCTCTTATATATGTATCTTGAATTCCACTACTTATTAAAATTTCTCCTCCTGTGGGAAAGTCTGGACCTGGTATTATTTCAACTAATTTAGTCTCAGTTAATTCTGGTTTTTTAATTAGTGCTATTAATCCATCTAAAATTTCATTTATATTATGTGGGGGAATATTCGTTGCCATTCCAACTGCTATTCCGGAGCACCCATTAAGAATAAGAAATGGTAATTGTGCTGGCAGAACTTCTGGTTCTTGCTGAGAACCATCAAAATTTGGATTAAAATCAACTGTATTTCCATCTATTTCGCTAAGAAGAGCTTCGTGTGAAATAGGAGCTAAACGGGTTTCTGTATATCTCATAGCAGCTGGTGGATCATCATCTATGGAACCAAAATTTCCATGTCCATCAAGAACTGGATATCTACTTGAAAAGCTTTGAACAAGTCTTACTAAGGCGTCATATACAGCTTGATCTCCATGTGGATGATATTTGCCAAGGACATCTCCTACTACTCTTGCGCACTTTCTATAGGGTCTATCAGGAGTCAAACCAAGCTCATGCATAGCATATAAGATTCTTCTTTGTACTGGTTTCAGCCCATCTCTTGCATCAGGCAAAGCTCTCCCTACGATTACGCTCATTGCGTATTCGAGGTAAGAACGCTGCATTTCTAGATGCAGTGAAATAGGTTGAAGGCGTTCTTTGGCCATTCAAGTAGGAGCGTTTAAAATCCCAAGATGCTTCACAGTACAAACATTATTTAGCTTTTACCAGTTTTATTGCTCTTTTTCATTTGTAAAGCTTGAATTTGCAGAAGCTGTATTTATTACTGATTTTAATTTTGGGTTTTTAAAGAGTTCTAGGCTTGCAGTTTGAAGCTTTTGCCCCCAGAGCTGTTCTTCTTGAAATTGTTGAAAAAAGTAATTTGGATTTTGTCGAAGTGCTTCTTCAGCTAATTCGATTGCTTCCTGGTTGTCTTCATTAAGTGCATATAAAGCTATTGCTAAAGCAAGTTTTGGTTCTGGATCTGACTCAAGAATAATGACTTTTCTCCAAGTTTTTATTGCTTTATCTTTAAAACCTAATTCGTAATAAACTAAGGCTTTATTATTGATAGCTTGCCAAAACTTTGGATTAATATTTGTTGCTTTGCTAAATGCTTCCAGTGATTCAGAATATTTTTTCTGCATTAACATTGCATTCCCTAGAAGAAAGTAGGAGTTGCTATTCTTTTTATCAAGTTTTATATTCTTTTGAATAGATTTAATTGAAGAATTTATATCCCCTAATTGCATTTCTATAGATGCTTTTGTGAACCAAATACTAGGAATTTTTTCATTGATTTTTTGAGCATTTTTAATTGATATAAGAGCATCATCTAATTGATTGCTATATAATTGAGCCCTAGAAAGAATAACCCATAATTCAGCTTCATTTGGGTTTAGACTTAAAGCAAGCTTTGCCAAGCTGATAGCATCTTTTGTTTGACCATATTTGTTATAATTAGATGCTGTTAGACCAATTCCAATACTTGTATTTATTAATATTTTTTTATTTGGTTCATATATATTAGGAATAAAAGAAAAGGATGGATTTATATTAGAAAATAAACTTATGTTTAATATAGTAAATAAGAAAAAGTAAAAATTATTTTTAATAGATTTATTTTTCATTCGGCTTTTTTTAAGTTTCTTTTTTATTTTTTAAAATATAATTGACATTTCTGCTCCACATCCATGGCTTAATTCTTTTTAATGATGAATCTTTCAAAGCTTTCTGCCAATCTTCTTCGTTTTTTTTCATTGCTTCTTTAATTGTTAAATTTAGAATCCAATCTTTAGCTTTTGTATCTGGATCATTGCTAATTGGTATTTCTTTTTGGTTCCATGGACATTCTTCTTGACATATATCGCATCCTGCAACCCAATTGCCCATTGCTTTTTGGATTTCAAGAGGGATTTCTTTAGACCTATTTTCAATATTATGGTAAGCAATACATTTTTTAGAATTAATTACAAAGGGTTCTGTAATTGCGTTAGTTGGGCAAGATTCTATGCATTTTTGACATTTTCCGCATAGAGAAGTTGCTGGTTTGTCTGGTATTAATTTCTCGGTTGAGATCAAATTCCCTAGAACCATCCAAGAGCCTCTTTTTGCATTAATTATGTTGCTATTTTTCCCAATCCAACCTAACCCAGCTTCTTCAGCCCATGCTTTTTCAAGTAAGGGTTTTGAATCGACACAAATTTTCCATTGGGAGTTCGGCCTTTGCTCAGTTAACCAAGTTCCTATTTTTTTTAATCGCTTTTCGATTACCTTGTGATAATCATTACCCCATGCATATCTTCCGATCATTAAATTCTTTGATTTCTTTTTTTGTGGAAGAGTGAAATAGTTTAAACCTACTACTAGAACACTTTGCGCTCCTTTTAGGATTTGCTCTATCTCTAATCTTTTTTTTGATTTCATCCATTCCATATCTGCATGATGTCCTGCAGTGAGCCATCGTTCTAACGATTTAGTCCGCATTTGTATTCGATTACTGCCTGGGATTTGTGCAATTCCAACTGGGTTAAACCCCTGGCTAATGGCCTTTTGTTTTAGTTCATCGCTTAATAGTGCTTGAGGATCGGTCATAGTTGATTAATTCCAAAAACTTCTGTGGACATTTATTTCTACTATTTCCATTAAAAAACCTAATTATGCTAATAAATTGTGTAGCTTAGTTTAATAACATAAGCAAAAGGTATTTGATTCTTCTTGATCCAGTCTTCCCCTAGACAAGATCTTTCTTTACCCTCGAGGCTTCAGCAAGATCTTAAAAATGACCTTATAGCAGGTCTTTTGGTGGTTATTCCACTTGCTACAACCATTTGGCTTTCTACGATCGTTAGTCGCTTTGTACTGGCTTTTTTAACGTCCATACCAAAGCAATTAAATCCATTTATCACACTTAATCCACTTCTTCAAGATCTTATCAATCTAGCTCTTGGCTTAACTGTTCCTTTATTAGGGATTCTTTTAATTGGATTGATGGCTAGAAATTTTGTTGGCAGATGGTTGCTTGAGTTTGGAGAGGGAACTTTGTCTAGAATTCCTTTTGCAGGATCAGTTTATAAAACATTAAAGCAGCTTTTAGAGACTTTTTTGGGTGATAATTCAACTCGTTTTCGAAGAGTAGTTTTAGTTGAATACCCTCGCGAGGGTCTTTTTAGTGTTGGTTTTGTAACAGGTTTAGTTGGGCCATCACTTCAACCCGAACTAGATCAACCACTTTTAAGTGTTTTTATTCCAACTGCTCCAAATCCAACAACGGGATGGTACACCCTTGTACCGGAAGCTTCGGTTAAAGATTTAAATATTTCAGTAGAAGATGCATTTAGAACGATTATTTCTGCAGGAATTGTGAATCCTGATGAACGCAGCACTTCAACCAATGCAAGCTTCTCTAGTTTGTTGCAACAGTTTAGAGCACGTTCTTCTCAGTCTTCTGTGACTAATAATAGTTAATAGAGTGAAAGTATTTAGTAATGGAATCTAGATCTCTTGCAAGAGAAGTTGCTCTTTTAGTTTTAGGTCAAATCTCGGAGGCTAATATTAATAATCTTAAAATTAATGCTTTAGATCAGATGCTTACAATGGGCTTAGATACTTTATTTAATCATTGGAGGGAACAATTGGATGATTGCGCACATCAAATTGAATTAGCCCAAGAAGAATTATTTATCAACAATAGTGATGATTTTGATAAAGATGATATCATTCATTCACGACAATTATTGCTTAATTGTTTAAGTAAATCTCAAATTATTGTCAATACCTTGTCTGATACTATTGAACTGACAAGCTTACTATCTTTAAGAGATCAAGAAACTATTCGTGTCGAAGCAATGGATCGAGTCAAATTAGTAATTGAGAACCTTAGTAATATTAACACTTCTTTGGATAATGTTATGGATGGTTGGAGGCTAAAGAGACTTCCGCGAATTGACCAGGATATTTTAAGATTAGCTTATGTTGATATTTATAATCTTAAGACTCCTATTCCAGTTACATGTAATGAAGCTGTTAATCTAGCAAATCGCTATAGTGATGAACATGGTCGTAAAATGATTAATGGAGTTTTAAGAAGATTGCAAAATAAATCTTCTTAAATATTTAGATTTCATGCACAGCTAATAATTTTCAATCCTCCTTTTTATTGCAATGACTAATCAAACTGATGATCAAATTTTTAAGAAACCTTCACTTGATAATGAGGAAAATTTAGATTGGGCTAAACAAGCTTATGAAAAATTAAAACGACAGCAAGAAGAGAAAAAAAAAGAAGAAGAATTATTGAATAATAAGATATCTCCAGTTATATCTACTAACTCTTCATCTTCAGAGAATTTAGAAATCAATTCATTAGAAGAAATATCTTCTTCTGTTGATCAAATAGATGATAGCAACTCATCTTCTGTAAAAAATTTATCGCCCAAGTCTTTAGATGAACCTATCTTAGGCGATTTTGATGATACTTTTACTTGGTCTGCCAAGGTTTTAGAGGCCCAGGGTAAGAAATTGGAAAGTATTTCTTTAGAGGAAATTAATTGGCTTTCACGACTTCAACAAGGTTTAGAAAAAGCTAGAAAGGGATTTGTTACTGATTTACTGGAAAAATTTGGAGATGACCCTCTTACTCCTGAGACGTTAGAGGAATTAGAAACTTTACTTCTTAGATCTGATGCTGGTGTAGATGCTACAGATCAAATTATTAATGCATTGAGAACGCGTTTAAATGAAGAAGTCTTGGATTCAAAAGAAGGTTTGCGTTTTCTGAAAGAACAACTTTGTCAAATTGTTGAGAAGCCAATTAATAGTACTGGTAAAGATGAATTAGCACCTCAACGAAATGTTTTAAATATATGGTTAATTGTTGGTGTTAATGGTGTTGGTAAAACTACTACTTTGGGTAAATTAGCTAACTTAGCTTTGACAAGTGGTTTTTCAACTTTAATTGCTGCAGCTGATACTTTTCGTGCCGCTGCAGTTGAACAAGTAAAGGTATGGGGCAAAAGAAGTGGTGTGCCTGTTATATCAAACAATACTCCTAATGCTGACCCTGCTTCTATCGTTTTTGATGCTATAGGAGCTGCGAAATCTAAAAATTTTGAATTATTATTAGTTGATACTGCAGGACGACTTCAAAATAAAAATAATTTGATGGAAGAACTGACAAAAATTAGAAAGATTATTGATAGATTAGCTCCAGATGCGAATGTTGAGTCTTTATTGGTTCTTGATGCTACTCAAGGACAAAATGGATTAAGTCAAGCAATGGCCTTTTCTAAGTCAGCAGATCTTACAGGGGTTGTTATTACTAAACTTGATGGTTCTTCTAGGGGGGGAGTTGCTTTTGCGGTTGCTTCTCAGACACAACTCCCTATTAGATTTATAGGTGCTGGTGAAGGAATAAGAGATTTAAGACCTTTTAAAAGTTTTGAATTTGTTGAAGCTCTTTTGGCTAATAAATGACTTTTGGATATGTTTATTTTAAACTTTTGCTGTTTTTTGCTTCTGCACAACTAATGTAGTGATTAATAAGAATTCAAGTTTTGATTTTAAAGATTTTGTTCAAGGATCTCATTCTTCTAATGCTTATTATGAATCCTTGAGAGATCTATTCGAGAGTCTTTCAAATGAGAAAAAGCTAAATCAAGATTTAATTTCTTCAATAATTTTTAGTTTAAGGAGTTTTACTAATTTAGATAGGTTTTTAGAGCTAATACCAGTTCTTGCTTCTCGCTTACTTGGTGTTGATGGATCGCTTTTGATACCGTTTCATTCAGATGGACGTATTTCTAGGGATCAGCTTCAAGTAGTACCTAAAGATAATTTAGAAAACTTACTTCGTCTAATATCTAATTTTAAGCAAGGCAATTGTGTTGGCTTTTCAACTAATGAAATTCATTTAAAACTTCTAGATCAATTAATTCATAATTATTTTGCTAATACTTCTATTGTTTTCACTTCAATTTCCTCTCGAGGAAGGCAGCGAGGACGTTTGTACGTTTTTGATTTAAAAGGATCTTATTTATTTAGTCATGCTCACCATAGAGAATTGCAGTTGATTGCAGATTTAACTGGAGTTGCAATTGAAAATTATTTATTACTTCAAGAAAGTAGATATCATGAAAGCGTTGATCGTCAAGTTGATATTGGTGCTGAGATTCAATCTCAATTATTGCCTGATCATTTTCCAATTATTGAAGGTATAGAACTTGCTGCTTGTTGTAGACCTGCATTTAAAGTAGGAGGAGATTATTATGATTTTATTCCTACAAGGCCAGAGTTATTAGGAAAAAGTAAAGAGCGAGGTCGATGGGCTTTTGTTATAGGTGATGTGATGGGTAAAGGAATTCCTGCTGGTTTATTAATGACAATGCTTCGAGGAATGTTGAGAGCAGAAGTTTTAAGTGGCTTGCCTCCGGACCGTATTCTTCATGATCTCAATCAACTTGCATTGGAGGATTTAGCTCAATCGCACCGATTTGTCACTCTTTTTTATTCTGACTTTGATCCAACTCAAAGAAAACTTCGTTTTGCTAATGCAGCTCATAACCCACCGTTACTGTGGAGACTAAAAGATAAAGATATCTCTCGCTTAGATTCGCTGGGATCTTTGATTGGATTGCAATCCAATGCAGAATATGTATGCAAAGAAGTAATTCTTGAACCAGGTGATGTTCTTTTGTATTACACAGATGGTGTAACAGAAGCGCCTGGCATGGCTGGAGAGCGTTTTAATGAAAAACGTTTAATTGCTTTGTTGGATGAATCTGCTCGGCAATTTGAAAGAGCAAGTGAAATTTTGGAAAACCTTTTTAAGCGTTTAGATAAATTTGTTGGAGATAATCATAATCTTGAGGATGATGCTTCGATGGTGGTTTTGAAGGTAAATTCAAAAGTCAAGCTTCCATATTTAAATGATTCAAATGACTGACAAGATCAGTTGAAGCTGCTTAATTAGATAAAGCTTTATTTTTGATTTGTGAAAACTTGGAGTGAAAGGTTTGAAGAAGGTTTAAATCCTTTCATTGAAAGATTTAATGCTTCAATTTCATTTGATTTTCTTTTGTTAGAGGAAGATCTAGATGGTTCCATTGCTCATGCACAAATGCTTGGAAAAACAGGAATTATTTCTCCTGAAGAGGCATTCCAAATTGAGACTGGCTTAGAAACTATTCGGAGAGAAGCTTCTCAAGGTATTTTTAAGCCTGATTTTCTTGATGAGGATGTTCATACTGCTGTAGAAAAACGTTTGACAACTCTCTTGGGTCCTCTTGGTAAGAAATTACATACTGGTAGAAGTCGAAATGATCAGGTTGGAACTGATTTAAGATTATGGCTTTGTCGTCGTATTGATGATTTAGATAGTCATTTAAAATGTTTACAAATTGCTCTATTTAACAAAGCTGAACGTAATTTATTCACTTTAATTCCTGGATATACGCATTTACAACGAGCACAGCCTTTGTCTTTGGCGCATCATTTTCTTGCTTATATTGAGATGATAGGTAGAGATAGAAGTCGTTTATCTGATGTAAGAGAAAGGGTTGATATTTGTCCCTTAGGAGCAGCTGCTTTAGCAGGAACCTCTTTGCCAATTGATAGAGTTTATACTGCTAAAAAATTGGGTTTTTCTAATATTTATTCTAATAGTTTAGATGCAGTAAGTGATAGGGATTTTACGGTTGAATTTACAGCTGCTGCATCACTTGTTATGGTTCATTTAAGTCGTTTAGCAGAAGAGATTATTCTTTGGTCTTCTGAGGAATTTTCTTTTGTAAGTTTAACAGATAGATGTTCAACTGGAAGCAGCTTAATGCCACAAAAAAAGAATCCTGATGTACCTGAGTTGATTAGAGGTAAATCAGGGAGAGTATTCGGTCATTTGCAAGGCTTGTTAACTATGAGTAAAGGATTACCGATGGCTTATAATAAGGATTTTCAAGAAGATAAAGAAGCTATTTTTGATACCTATAAAACAGTTTCAGATTGCCTAAAAGCAATGACAATTCTTATAGATGAAGGTTTGGATTTTTGTGAAAAAAGTCTTTCAGAAGCTGTTGAGTCAGATTTTTCTACTGCAACTGATGTTGCAGATTACTTGGTATCAAAAAATATTCCTTTTCGCGAGGCATATCAAATTGTTGGCCGAATAGTTAGAATTTGTCTTAGTAAGGAAATCTTATTAAAAGATCTCACTTTAAAGGAATGGAAAGAAATTCATTCTTGCTTTGAAAAAGATATATTTGAAAAATTAATTCCAGCAAATGTCGTGGCTGGGAGAATTAGTGAAGGTGGTACAGGTTTTAATCGGGTTCAAGAACAGTTGGCAAAGTGGAGAAATGAGCTTATTTCACCAAATCAATAATCATTTTCCTTTTAGAGGCTATTAGGTATTAAAATTAGGGAAGTTAGTGGGTTTTTATTTAACCCATTAATTTTTTGGCTTCTAGCCTTTTTCGGTACATTTTATTTTCAGTCCAATTTTCAAGTGAGTATTTTTGTTGGCAATTTGCCCTTCCGCGCTGAGCAGGAAGATGTTATTCAATTGTTTGCACCTTACGGAGAGGTAGCAAACTGTTCTTTACCTCTAGAACGCGACACTGG